>DATFDT010000174.1:0-31218 GCA_035251975.1 Pyrinomonadaceae bacterium
CCAGGGTTCGAGGAACGAGAACCCTGGGTGAGCCAATTTATTTTCGTTGCTAAACCCTGAAAGGGTTTGGCGGTTGGCGAACCCTTTCAGGGTTAGAACGGCGGTGATGTGATAGTCCCCCAGGGTTCTCGTTCCTCGAACCCTGGGCTGAAATTAGCTAACGCCTCCGGCGTAGTGGGGAAACCTTCTCAGAAAAACAAGATTCTGCGAACTTGCTACACAGAGGACACAAAGGTGGCACAGAGAAATCCCGGAACAAGGATTTTTTGTGCAAAGCTTAGCAGCCGACTACTAGATATTCAGTTCAGCCAGAGCCGGAACGTGGAATGGCGCGATGTATGTCTTCTCCTTTGTTAAAATGCGGCATATCTGGGAAGGATACTGAAAATATGCAAACGCTCTATGAAGCCGCGGGCGGTCAAGACGGGTTGCTGAGATTGGCACATTCGTGGCACAAGCGGGTGCTGGAGGATGAAGTGGTTAGCCATGCTTTCAGCCACGGATTCCATCCTCAGCACACCGAGCGCCTTGCTGCGTACTGGGCAGAGGCACTCGGTGGACCAACAACCTACTCCGACCGCTACGGTGATGAGACGTCCGTCGTCCGGATTCATAGCGGCAACGGACCGCACGAGGAGATGGACCAGCGAGCGATTGCCTGCTTCGATCAGGCCCTGCAGGACGCCGGACTTGATCGCGACGAGCGGCTCCGACGCGTGCTGCACGATTACTTCGCGTGGGCAACCACGACCACGATGTCTCGTTACCACGACTCAGCGGAGGATGTGCCGGACGCTTTGCAGATCCCGAAGTGGTCGTGGAACGGACTCGTCAGTGACGCGGAAACTGGCGAGAATTGAAAGTGTTGGGCACAGGCACTGCGAGCTTTCCCGCGTCGAGTGATGAACTTCTAAAGTCTGACAGCTTTCGAATCCCACCCACAGCAGTGGGTGGTAGTTCAGATCTATCTTCAGCGCAACACACCCCAGAAAGGATCTGAATAAACCACCAACTGCCGTTGGTGGAATTTCAAGGTCCCGTGTGGTGACGAAGTCGAAACACTAATGGCTCAACTCACGACCTGGCTCTTATTGCGTTTTTTGAATAGTGTGCCGATGAATCCAACCGAAGTCGCGATCCAGCCCGCGAGGGCCAGATAAACAAAGTAGCGAGGAATCACAAGCAACAGCGGGAAGCCGATGGCGTTGGACAGTTGGAAGGTGCAAACCGTGTACATGCCGAAAGGGAAGACCATGCCCCAGTATTGCGGGTCGTATTTCAGAGGGAATCGTTTGTAAACATGACGCCAGAATCCGAGTGCTAAGAGTAGCGGTATCCACCACGTGGCTGCAGCCCAAAAGAAGAGAGTAAATCCTTTCAGAAATGGAACCACTTCGTTAAGCAGCGGCCATCCGGGAGCGGCAATGATTAGCCGCGCGCCGGCTAGCGTCGTGATAGCGACTGCACCCATGTTGATCCAGTATGGTGGCGTGAGTGATGCCATCGTTACGTCTACAAATGTGAAGCGATAGAAGATCAACGTGATGAGTGGCAGATAGAGCATGCAGCCGATTAGAAACATGCACAACGTGAAGAAGAGAATCGGCTCGCGATAGTTAACGACGCGGCTGACCAGCAATGTTCCGAGTACGGAAATAGATTGCGTCGCGACGACCGCAAGCAACCAACCACCATTCAAGCCTGCCTCGATCGATGGTTTGCTCTCACGCACAGTCACAGCGGTGAAGAACGCGTACATGATCACGACCCAAAGACCGACACCTGCAAACCAAAGTAACATCGCCGGACGATATCGATCGAAGACAATCAGCAGCGCGCTTCCCAACACGCAAGTGCCGGCGACGACTGTAAAGAATCCCGGGCCTCTCACGTGATCGTTAATGTCGGCTTTAACTCGAGAAAAGAAAAACACGAGCCGCAGGAGTAACAACAAACAAAGCACGACGTAAGCGACAATATTAATAACCAGCAGGACGAACGAAAGCGTCGTCATTTGCAGCAGGAAACAAGCGATCGAGATGATTCCCGTGGCCATTACGAGGGCGAAGTATCCGGGAAACAGATCAGCTACTGCACGGGAAAGAACATTTGGCGGGGTTGAGTTATTCATCAGAGGGAGATTCTTCATCGCAGCGCTTGCAGTTGAGTTCCAGACCGATGTGTGAGGCGCGACCATCCGCGGTCAGGACCCACGGGCGAGTAGTCATGGGCGGATCGTGTCGGACGTGCTGTCGATGGCCGCACACGAGGACGGCGCGCCAATGATCCTCGTCGTCTTTATCGAAACCCGTGATTTTCTGCTTCATCGGATGTAGCCGCTGCTGGTCTTCCTGCGTGAGGTAGGACGCCACCATTTGATGATCGAGAGCGTGATGGCGAAGCAAACACCTGACGCGATCACGAGTGGTATCAAGACCGAATAATGACGAGCGAGTGCGGCATCAACCGTCGCCGCGAGGATCCAAAGCTGTGCGATATTGATCATGACGAGCATGATCAATCGTGCTTGCCACACTGCGGCCTGGCCCGCTTTCGAACGCGTCTTCATCTCAGCCTCCATTCCTGCCTGTGGCCCAGACTTGTCCATCACGCGTCTCAACTTCGATCACGTCGAGGGCGCGCGGTGGTGGACCATAAAGAACCGCGCCAGTAGCAGCATCGAAGGCGCCTTCGTGGCAAGGGCATTCCAATCGTTGCTCAGCGCGCGAGTAGTAAACAGGGCAGCTCAGGTGCGTACACTTTTGTCCGTAAGCGTGATAAGCGCCGTCTGCGGTGCGAATGAGGATCGCGGAGTCGCGCTCTGTTGGATAATTGAAGTTCAAGCTACTGTTTGGAGTAAGTGTCTCGGCGCCTTCGATGTGCGCAGCAGGTGACGAAGCTGCTTCACGTGCATCAAGCGCGGCCTTTCCAGCGAATCCGGCAGCGCCAACGAAGAGCGCGGCTGATGTCAGTCCCAGGAAATTGCAGAACTCGCGACGAGTAACTTGCGCCTCCTCATCGCGCTCGTAAGGAAACTCAGCCTGGAAGGGCGCTGTTGCTGCCTGGACATCGCTTTCGTCTGATAAATTCTTAGTCATAAAAGTTAGTAATCGAACTTGTATCAACTGTAGGGGTGGCCCTCTGTGGCCACCCGTCTTATCACCAATGCGATGCTAACGACGGGTGGCCACGGAGGGCCACCCCTACAGTTGATACAAGAGTCATTTTAGAACTCATTGCTCTTATCCGAATGTTCGACCTGCGTATCGATCCACGACTCTGGTTCGGACGTGTACGAGCCATCGACCTTCACTTCCTCAGCATCGGCCGGCAACATCAGATAGACTTTCGTCTCAACTTTCTGATTACCAAATACGTGCACATTCACCGGCTTCGTCCGCCGCAACGGCACGATCTGTTCATACTTCCCAAACGAGATGGCGCCCGTCGGACAGACACTCGCGCACATCGGTTTCAACCCTTCAGAAGAACGGTCGTAACACATGTCACACTTCATCTGGAGATGAATCTGGGTGTTGTACTTCGGCACTCCAAACGGACACGCATTCACACAATTTCGGCAATCGAGACAGCGCGGCTTCAACGCTGACATCACCACACCGTCATCTGTCACCTTGATCGCATCCGCCGGGCAAACCAACGCACACGTCGGTTCTTTGCAATGCATGCACAGGGTGGGCATCGTCGCCGTTGTTTCAGCACGATCGATGTAATCGACAAAGATCATCGAATACCCTTTGTGTGTCGCACATTCACGACAAGCCGCAACACAGGCTCGACAGCCAATGCAACGTTGTGGATCGATGAACATCGTCTCTTCCATCAGCTACCCCCTTTTCACCTCGCTCGCTGACGCGCCTTTGCGTTGCCGCCCAAGAATCGGCAACTGTCGCGAATGAATCTTCTCGATCCTCGCGGCGCAAGCCTTGAACTCGGGAATCTTCGACGTCGGATCGAGCACCGGGTTCGTCAGTTGATTCACAGCCAGTTGTTCTCCCCAGTGATACGGAATAAAGATCGTATCGGGGCGAATAGTTCTCACCACCAACACCGGAAACACACCTTCGCCACGTCGCGAGACCACGCGCACGCGTTCCCCGTCCTTGATCTTGAGTTTCGCCGCCGTTTCCGGATGAACTTCGACATAAGGTTCCGGACATTGCTCCACGAGAAAACCAATGCGTCGCGTTTGATTACCCGAAAGATACTGGTAGACCACGCGCCCACTCGTCAGTATCAACGGAAACTCTTCGTCAGGTACTTCGTTCGGCGGGTTGTATTCGATCGCATAAAACTTCGCTTTGCCGTCGGGATGATAAAAGCGATCCTCAAACAGGCGTGGCGTACCCGGATGATCTTCAGTCGGGCAGGGCCAGAAGATGCCGTTGTTGTTTTCGATCTTCTCCCACGTGATGCCATAATAATCAGCCTTGCCGCCACGTGACGCGACGCGCAACTCATCGAATATTTCACGCGGCGAAGCAAAACTAAAATACTTACCACGGTCCATGCGACGCGCGATCTCCTGGACGATCCACCAATCAACGCGAGCTTCGCCCGGTGGATTGTTGGCCTTGTTGATCTTCACAACGCGTCCCTCGCTGTTACACGTCACGCCTTCATCTTCACTCCAGGCCGATCCCGGTAAAACAACGTCCGCGTAACGCGCACCTTCCGACATGAAGAAATCGATACAAACGTAAAACTCCAAACCTTCGAGCGAGCGGCGAACCTCATTGATATCGGGAAGACTCACCATCACGTTGTTACAGATCGACAGCAGCCCGCGAATCTCACCTTCGCGCATCTTTGTGAACATCTCGACGACCGAAACGCCTGCTTGCGGCAGTTCATCTTCCGGCAAGTCCCAGACCTCGCACACGTGTTTGCGATGTTCAGGATTCGAGATCAAACGCTGCCCGGGAAGTTGATCTGCTTTTTGACCATGCTCGCGTCCGCCCTGTCCGTTGCCCTGGCCCGTGATCGTTCCGTAGCCGCGACCAGGCGCGCCAATCTTGCCCGTAGCCAGTACGAGATTGATGTAAGACAAGCAGTTGTTGACGCCGTTCGTGTGATGTTCGATACCACGAGCATGCATCACCATCGCTGTCTTCGCTCGTCCATAGAGGCGTGCGGCATCGATGATCTTTTGTGCAGGCACGCCGCAGATCTGCGAAGCGACATCAGGCGGATACCGCGCTGCCAGTTCGAGTGTTGCCTGCCAGTCGTTCGTGCGTGAATCGATGAAGGTGTGGTCGATGAGATTCTCTTCGATCAGCACGTACAACATTCCATTCGCGAGCGCGACGTCAGTTCCGGGCTTAAGCTGAAGATGCAGATCTCCCTGGCGCGCGGTGGCTGTTTCGCGCGGATCGACGATGATCCAGCATCCACCATTGTCGCGTTGCTGCCAGAGAAACTTGTTCAGCACGGGGAAGGTCTCGGCACAGTTTGAGCCGGCGATCAGCAACACTTCGGCTAACGGAATGTCACTCCACGGATTTGCAGCGCGGTCGATGCCGAAGGCTTTGTTGTTCGCTGCCGCAGCCGACACCATGCAAAGCCTGCCGTTATAATCGACGTATCGAGTGCCTAAGCCGGCGCGCGCAAACTTGCCCATCAGGTACGTCTTCTCCGTCGTTAAAGAAGATCCTGAATAGACTCCGATGGAATCTTTCCCGTACTTCGCTTGCAGCTCTTTGAATCGCGCGACGACGAGATCGAGGGCTTCGTCCCAACTCGCGCGCTCGAAACGACCATTGCGTTTGATCAACGGGTGCAGCAGACGATCCGGGTGATGGACCTGTAGGTAAGCGGTGACGCCTTTCGGACAAAGCCGCCCTTCATTGACGGGAAAGTCATAGCGCGGCTCGACACCGACCACGTGATCACGTTCAACCAGGAGATTCATTCCGCATTGAACTGCGCAATACGGGCAGTGCGTAGGCACGACGCGATCGATCACTCGATCCGCGCGCCAGCCGTCGTGTGGAGCGTCGTGCAGGTGTGGACCATACGTCTCGATGATCTGGTCGAGATGTTCGACTTTACTCATTTATCTATTCGTGAACCCTGAAACACTTTCTCCCGCGCTTGCGGTAAGTTTGCATACGCGAGTCCGCGCATGATGCGCTTGCAACGCGGACAGTAATCCTGAATCGTCTTGCCATTACCTACTGAGTAATCAAACCCGAGTTTGTCGACGACGGTTTTCAAATCGTCGAGCCAGAGTTGCGCCACGAACTCGGTTCCGCAGCGCGCACACTTCGCTTGCGGCATTTCGCGGGCGCGTTGCTGGTAGAGCTCAACGCCAATCGACGCCGGGCGCTGCACCACATGAAATAGCTTTCCGAACGGTAAATAAAAGAGCGTCATGATCACTGTCGCCTGATGCGTCAACGCGATGAAGTGATACATGTAGCCGTTGAGCCAGAGACTTGATGCGGTCAACATAAGGCCTGTGACTGAAATCGCGATCAGCAGCATGTGCGGTACAAAGTCGAGCGTAAACTGCTGTAATGAAATCGCACCGCGATCTCGCAGGCGGCGATGAATGGCGATCGCGCAACCGGCAATTACCATCACCGCCGTGAAGTCGAGAGCGTGAAATGTGATCCAGGCGATGAGGCTGCGTCCCTGCATGACGTTTAATGGAAAACCAAAAACGTATGCGCGATAGCCAAGCTCACCTTCGAGTTTGAAGTGTACCCAGCCAAACACGAGTGGAAACGTGATCAGCGCCGAGATCACGCAGCCCCACATGATCAGGAAGTGCATGGCCCATCTTGAGAATCCGCGTTTGAAGATGAAGCGTTGTGCAACGAGGTTTGTGGCCACTGTTTTCGCCGCGTTTGCAGTGTTCTGCACAAACTTTTCTCGTTGCAGGTAAAGTTTCCAGCCGCGGCGCCAGTAAACGCGCGTGGCCGGACGTTGCAACCAGATCGCATACCGAAACACCACAGCGCCGAACGCGACGACGCTGGCGATTGTGTAGCCGAAAAGCGCCGAGTCGTAGTGCTCGAGATTGCGTGAACCGGCAACGATCAGCACCGTCAAGAGGAAAGACGCCCCCAGGGCGAGCAAAACCGGTCTTCGATTGTTCGACGGGCTAGTCATGCACCGCGATTGATCCCACCAACGGCAGTTGGTGGTGATTCAGATCCTTTCTGTATCAACGTATCAACAGGCTTTGCCCGAAAAGTCGGCGTACATGCTCTTCTCTGTGTCACCTCTGTGTTCTCTGTGTCTCCGTGATTAACGATTGCTTAGGAAAAAACAACCAAAGAGATGCAGAGAACACAGAGGTTGCGCAGAGAAGCTTGTTGCCTGACTTTTTGGGCAAAGCCGCATCAACACATTAACACTTGATTTGATTCAGGAGCTATCTTATAGAAAAGTACCTGAAACAATCCACCCACTGGCGTGGGTGGGATTTAGACGCCTTGTGCTAAGCCGGTTTCCATATCAAGCGCTTTTGGAAAGAGTATGTTGTTTTCTAGATGAATGTGTTGATGCAGATCCCTTTCGAAGTTCTCGAGGGCCTGGTAGAGCGTTTGGTAACTGATGCACGCATCCGCCGGCGCCTTGTATTCGGACGTTGACGCGCGCAACTCGCGCACGATCTCACCGGCAACGTCATGTTCCCTCATCATCATGCGTATCGGGTTGTTGACTGTTCCAAACGGAGCAAAAGGGGCAGCGCGTTTCTGGTCCGCTGCTTGAGCCAAGGCCACCATGTAGGGAAAAAGAATCTGTTCTTCTTTGAACATGTGCGGCTTCAGATCCGCACAAAGTCTCTGCCAGAGCTCGCGCACGTGGAGCAGTTCCGGGTGATTGGCACCATGCGCTCCGATCACTTTGTCAGTCAATGATTGCAGCCGTTCCATCTCCGACTTGGTGAATACGTGATGAGTGTCGAGAATGTGCGTGATTAACTCGGGAAGGGGAGCGTTCTGAAAATCCAACGCACCGGTGGCTTCAGATGGGGTCACGTCGCCCAGCATTGCCATGACCTCGTCGACATTAACACCCGCCGAAGCGCAGGCTTCAGCCAGCGGACGGTGGCCGCCACAGCAGTAGTCGATCCTGAGTTTTTCAAAGAGCCTCGTCGATTGCGGAAGTTCCATCGCGACTTCTCGTACTGTCATGCCTGTATTGATCATCTTTAACTCCTAAGAATTGGTTATGAGCGCACAAATCCTCACGAACATCGCATTGTGCAACGTTCATGCCCATCAAAAAATCGAAGGAATTTTGGTTTGTTTATCGATACTGTTGCGAGTTTTTGCGAGCGCTCGCGGAGAAATCCGCAGCCGGTCACGTGATCCAACCGACAGCCCGGCGCCAGCAAGCTCCTGCTCTTCGAGGCGTCGCGCTGCTTCAGCATCCAGCGGGCGCGGCGCCCAGTTTACGGCTAAAATACCCAAACATGAACGTACTCGTCCTTAACTGCGGCAGCTCGTCGGTTAAATTCCAACTGATTGCAACTGATCTCGAGCGAATCGAGCAGGACGCCGACAGGCGTCTGGCCTACGGGTTGATCGAGCGTATCGGCGGCGCGGGCATTGTGACGTTCACGGCTGAAGGTAAAGCGCCGAAGCGGTTCGCCGAGCCGATCAGAGACACGCGTGCCGCAGTGGAGATGATTCTTCGTTGGGCCATCTCGGAAGAGTCTGGAGTAGACGAGGTACAGAGCGTTGCAGACATTCATGCGGTGGGCCATCGCGTGGTTCATGGCGGCGAACAGTTCACCAAATCAGCATTGATCACAGACGAGGTGTTGCGAGGGATTGAAGACTGCATTGAGCTCGCGCCGTTACACAATCCGGCAAACATTCAGGGCATCATCGCCGCACGCACGGCTTTAGGCGTGGCGCTGCCGCAAGTCGCTGTGTTTGACACGGCATTCCACCAGACGCTGCCGGAACACGCGTTCCTCTACGCTTTGCCGTATCAGCTCTATCGCCGTCATCGCATTCGGCGGTACGGTTTTCACGGCACTTCACATCGCTACGTCGCTTACCGTTATCGCAAGCTGAAGGGCATTGCGCGAGACGCGACAAACATCATTACTCTGCACCTCGGTAATGGTTGTTCCATCGCCGCGATCAAAGGCGGAAACAGTATCGACACGTCGATGGGATTCACGCCTTTGGAAGGCCTCGTGATGGGCACGCGTTCCGGTGATCTAGATGCATCGATCGTCGATCTCATCGCCTCGAAAGAGGGTTTGACTTCCGGCGAAGTCGAAACAGTCCTCAACAAGCAATCAGGGCTGCTCGGTATCTCGGGACTCACTGACGATATGCGCGACTTGCTGGCCGAAGCGCATGAGCACGACGATCGTCGAGCGCGTTTGGCGATCGAGATCTTCTGTTATCGTGCGCGCAAATATATCGGGAGTTATCTGGCGGCGATGAACGGCGCTGAAGCGATCGTGTTTACCGGCGGCATCGGTGAAAACTCCGCCGAGATCCGCGCCCGCATCTGCTCCGATTTGACGTGGCTCGGAGTCGAGATCGATGCGGAGCTCAATTCGAAACACGGTATTGATAAAGGCGGCCAGATCAGCACCAACACGTCTCGTGCCGCAGTCTTCGTTATCCCGACGAATGAAGAGTTACTGATCGCGCGAGACACAGTACGCGTTGTAAGCGGCGCCCCCCAGCGGTTTTAGAAGATTAGGGGTGGATTTAGCCACAAAGAGGCACAAAAAGCTCAAAATCAACCGAACCTATTTGAGCTTTTTGTGCCTTTTTGTGGCAAAAGCAGTAGCCCTACTATTCCGCCGAGCATTTCGAATATCGCCAGCAGGTAGGACGTCGTCACAAACATCTGAGACCAACGATGTGGCTCAAGCTGCGCCACATGGGCCACGTGGTCTATCGTCTCGGCGATGAAGTGATAGTAAACTCCGAAGACAAACGATCCAATCATTGAAAGTGTCAACTGCACCGTCCCAAACTTCTCAAACTTCGGCAGCATGAACCCAGCGACAACCGGGGCCACGATGATGACCGGTATGATGAAGGCTAGCTGCGCCGGACTCGCGTTCACCGACAGTAACTGGTGTGCGATCGAATGCAGCACGACCACCACGAAGTGTATTGCCACGATAGCTAAGGCGATCTTTTTCAACGTGCGCACCTTAATGTTTCCTCTCTGCGAGAATTCGCAGAGATTTCTTGACGAGACGATAGAGTAGACTTATTCTCTGGCGCTACCAAAGGTAATCATTCCTCAAAGCAACCTATTCCAGGTTTGAGCGTATTAACGGAGACTCCGCTTCAATGTCAAAAGTCTGGATTCCGAATCCAATTATTTAAAGGTGAAAGGGAATTGAAATGTTTAAGACACTCCTCCTGACTGCTTTCCTGCTGGCGCTCTCCGGCGTGGCCCCGGCTCAAACCATTGAGCCGTCACTGCTTCAGAAGCCGACGTTGAGCCGCACCCAGATCGTCTTCGTCTACGCCGGCGACTTGTGGATAGTCGGCCGAGAGGGCGGCAACGCATCGCGATTGACGACCGGCAGCGGCGTGGAGACTGATCCGAAATTTTCACCAGACGGTTCCATGATCGCTTTCACCGGTGAGTACGACGGCAACGTCGATGTTTACGTCGTACCAGTGATTGGAGGAGTGCCACGCAGGCTGACTTACCATCCCGGTGGCGATTTCGTTTCGGGCTGGACTCCAGACGGCAAACAAATTTTATTTCGTTCGAACCGAGCGAGCACCAATCCAGTGCCCAAGTTGTTCACCATTCCGGTTGACGGCGGTTTCCCGACGGAAGTCCCCTTACCGATGGGCGTCACGGGATCTTATTCCTCAGACGGCACCCGCCTGGCCTACGTGCCAACCATCAAATTCCAGGACGCATGGAAACAATATCGTGGCGGGCAAACAACTCCGATCTGGATCGCCAAACTCTCTGACTCAGCAGTTGAGAAGTTGCCACGCGAGAATTCAAACGATTCGAATCCGATGTGGATTGGCGACAAGATCTACTTCCTTTCCGATCGAAACGGATCCGTTTCGCTATTCGCTTACGACACGGGTGCGAAGAAGGTAACGCAGCTAGTCAGAAACGAAGGGCTCGATATCAAGTCTGCCAATGCTGGCCCGGGCGGGATTGTTTACGAACAGTTCGGATCGCTACACCTTTACGATCTCGCATCGGGCAAAGAGCACAAGCTGAACATTACGGTGTCCGGTGATATACCGGGCGTGCGCCCGCGTTATGTGAAGGTCGCGAGAAACCTCTCGGCGCCGGCGCTATCGCCGACCGGAGCGCGCGCTCTCTTCCAGGCTCGCGGCGAGATCATCACCGTGCCAGCCGAGAAAGGCGATGCGCGCAATCTCACCAACACACCCGGCGCTGCTGAGCGTTATCCCGCATGGTCGCCTGACGGAAAACTAATCGCTTATTTTTCAGACGAGTCAGGTGAATATGCTTTACACCTGCGCGACCAAACTGGAATGGGTGAAGTGAAGAAGATCAATCTCGGCACTCCACCATCGTTTTTCTATTCACCGCTGTGGTCGCCTGACAGCAAGAAAATTGCCTACACAGACAAGCGTTTGAACCTGTGGTACGTCGATATCGACAAAGGCACGCCGGTCAAAGTCGACACGAACACTTATGAGAATCCGTTTCGCGTAATGGATCCGAGCTGGTCGCCTGACAGCCGCTGGATTACTTACACGAAGCAACTCGATAACCGGCTCGGCGCAGTCTTTATTTACTCACTCGAGACGTCGAAGACTAATCAGATTACCGATGGCATGAGCGACGCTCGCTACGCCAACTTCGACAGGAATGGAAAGCACCTCTACTTCACGGCGAGCACTGACGCTGGTCCAACGACGGGATGGCTCGATATGTCGAGCTTCAATCATCCCATCACGCGCAGCGTCTACGTTGTAGTGCTGCGCAAAGATCTGCCGTCACCGATCGCGCCGGAAAGTGACGAAGAGAAGGTCGCGGAAGAAAAGAAAGACGAAAAGAAACCTGAAGACGCCGCGGCCCCCGCCGCTGCCGCTCAACCTGCACCTGCGGCGAAGAAGCCAGATGTCAAAGTCGACATCGACTTCGACGACATCGGTCAGCGAATCCTGACGGTGCCGGTGCCTGCGCGTAATTACACCGGCATGGTTTCAGGCAAGACCGGCATACTTTATCTCGCCGAGACTCCGCCGGCAGGACCAGGCAACGCTGTGATCCTGCACAAGTTCGAGCTTGAAAAGCGCAAGACTGACAAAGTGCTCGAGGGCGTTACCGCGTTTGCGCTCTCAGCGAATGGCGAAAAGATGCTCTTCCGTTTGGGCGGTGGCCAGACTACCAACTGGTTCATCGTGCCCACTGCAACGCCGGTCAAGCCGGGCGAGGGTGCGTTGAAGGTTGAAGATCTGGAAGTTTATGTCGATCCGAAGGCCGAGTGGAAGCAGATGTATGCCGAAGCGTGGCGCATACAACGCGATTTCATCTACGACCCGAACCTGCACGGACTTGATTTGAAAGCCGCTGAAGCTATGTACCGGCCGTACCTCGATTCGCTCGGACATCGCGGCGACTTGAATTATCTCTTCACAGAGATGTTGGGCCAGACGGTCTTGGGCCATACGTTCATCGGTGGTGGCGATCTGCCGGAGCCGCCGAGAACGAGAGGCGGTCTGTTAGGCGCGGACTATAAAGTTGAGAATGGTCGCTATCGCTTTGCACGCGTTTACAACGGCGAGAACTGGAATCCGCAATTGCGTGCGCCGCTTACGCAACCCGGAGTGAACGTGAAAGCCGGCGAGTATTTGCTGGCGGTTAACGGTCGCGAAGTGCGGAGCACTGACAGTGTCTATTCGTTCTTCGAGCAGACTGCGGGCAAGTCGATCGTGCTTCGTGTTGGTCCGAATCCGGATGGATCGAATTCGCGCCAGGTGACGGTGGTGCCGGTTGAGAGTGAAGGGGGTCTGCGCAATCTCGGCTGGATCGAAGACAATCGTCGCAAAGTTGACGCGCTTAGCTCGGGGCGCGTGGCTTATGTTTACCTGCCCGATACCGGGTTCGGCGGCTATACCAATTTCAATCGCTACTACTTCTCTCAGATCAACAAAGAAGGTGCAGTGATCGATGAACGGTTCAACGGCGGCGGCACCGCAGCCGATTACATTATCGATTACATGCGACGCCCGCTGATGAATATGTGGACCACGCGGGAAGGGAAGGATTTCACGACCCCGGTTGGGTCGATTTATGGTCCAAAGGCGATGATTATCAACGAGTTTGCCGGTAGCGGCGGCGATCTGATGCCATGGCTTTTCCGTAAAGCGAATGTTGGACCACTGGTTGGCAAGCGCACCTGGGGCGGACTCGTGGGAATTTACGACTATCCGCAGTTGATCGATGGTGGTTCAGTAACGGCTCCGCGCGTTGCTTTCTACAATCCTACGGGTGAGTGGGAGGTGGAGAATCACGGCACCACACCGGATATCGAAGTTGAGCTCGATCCAGCCGCGTGGCGCGCTGGTCACGATCCGCAGCTTGAAAAGGCGGTTGAAGTCGTGATGGAAGCGCTCAAGAAGAATCCGTTGCCGAAGCCGCGCAAGCCTGCGTATCCGAACTATCACAACGGCCGCTCGACAACGTCTGAGGGTAAGACGACTAAGGACACACGCAAATCCGGGAATTAACTGTAGGGCGGCGTTCGGTGGCCGCCCCCAGCGCGGAAACACAATGTGGGGCAACGCTGGGGCGGCCACGGAGGGCCGCCCCTACAATTATGGTCTACTTATTTGCAGCGACGATCTTCCTCAGTGCCCTCCTGCTGTTCTGGATTCAGTTGGTAATGGCGAAGATGCTTTTGCCCCGGCTCGGTGGGACGCCGGCAGTGTGGAACACATGCATGCTGTTTTTTCAGGTGCTGCTGTTGGCGGGATATTCGTATGTACTGCTGATAACTTCACGTATCGGAGTTCGCAAGCAGGCAATTCTGCACGGCGCGATCCTGCTTCTTTCAAGTCTCTATTTACCTTTTCTGTTCGCCGGCAATACTGTTTCCGAAACAAGCAATCCGGCTTTGTCGCTCTTTGTGTACCTGATCGGTGCGATTGGATTGCCGGTCTTTCTTATCTCAACGACCAGTCCCTTACTGCAGAAATGGTTTACACACGTTTCGACAAACGATCCGTACTTCTTGTTTGCTGTTAGTAATGGCGGCAGTCTCGTCGCCCTACTCAGCTATCCGTTATTTCTCGAGCGCGCTTTTACCCTCTCGCGTCAGAACCGGATCTGGATCGCGATGTATGTCGTGTTCTTGATACTGATTCTGGCTTGTATGTTTGTGCTCTGGAAATCATCACACTCTGAAAAAGCAGAACAATCCAGAATAGAACAACTAGAAAAAGAACAAGTCAGGAAGAGGGGCTTGCCCCCGCTCGCTCCGGCTTCAAGCAACGGCGGGGGCAAGCCCCTCTTCCTGACTTGTTCTTTTCTCAGTGGCCTTATTATTCGACAGCGCCTCTACTGGATTCTGTTAGCCTTCATTCCTTCGAGTTTGCTATTCGGCGTCACGACTTACATCACCACTGAAATCGCACCCACACCTCTACTATGGACCATTCCATTAGCGCTTTACCTCCTGACATTCATCCTTGCCTTCGCGCGCAAGAATCTCTTGCCTGAACGATTCGCAAGTACGGCGCTCGCCGGATTAGCCCTGCTACTCACCTTAGCAATCGTCGCAAACGCCACTGAACCGACGTCGGTCATAGTGCTACTACACCTCTGTTTCCTCTTCGTCGCCGGCCTCGTGTGTCACAACAAGCTGGCCATTGATCGACCAGGCGCTTCACGACTTCCGGAGTTTTATTTATGCGTCGCGATTGGCGGAATGATCGGCGGACTCTTCAACACGTTAATCGCTCCGAGTGTTTTCAACACGATCGTGGAGTATCCATTGGCAATCGTGCTCGCTTGCGTCATCGTGCAGCGTGACAAAGAAATTAATCGTTTTGATTTCCTGTTGCCGGCGTGCATGGCGTTAGTCACCGTTGGCCTGGCGCTTCTTGTTGATCGTTATGACGTGAGCACAGTCGTCGCTGTAGCGATTGTTTTTGGAATTCCGTTGGTGATCATCAACCACCATTTCCGTAGCCGTCCGGTTCGGTTTGCACTCGCTCTTGGCGCAGTCATGATCGGAAGCGTCGTCTACTCCGAGATTCAAAACCGCACCTTGCATGATGAACGCAATTTCTTTGGGACCTTGAGTGTTCGGTTCGATCCGGCCAGCGCGACCCGTACGCTTTATCATGGCAACACCATACACGGTCGCCAGTTCATCGATCCGAATCATCAATGCGAGCCGCTTTCATACTTTCATCGCGATGGTCCACTGGGGCAGATCTTCCAGGCATTCAACGCAAATACTTTCTCATCCAACGTTGCCGTTGTCGGACTCGGGACCGGATCGACGGCGAGTTACGCGCGTCCGAATCAGGACTGGACTTTTTACGAGATCAATCCCGCAGTTGTCGGCATCGCGCAAACGACGGAGTATTTCACTTATCTGGAGAAATGCGCCGCTGCTCCTGTCAAAATCGTTTTAGGTGATGCGCGTCTCAAGTTGCAGAATGCGCCGGATCATCACTACGGTCTCATCGTTCTTGATGCGTTTAATTCCGACGCGATTCCGATTCACCTTCTAACTGAAGAAGCCATCAGCCTTTACATGTCGAAGCTGGCAACTGGCGGGATGATCGCGTTTCACATTTCCAACCGCAGCCTGCGGCTCGATACCGTTCTCGCAGATTTGGCGAAGCGCAACAATTCGCTCAGCCTGCGAATGGTTGACGGCGAACATAATCCGGTAACCGGCAAAGATCCTTCCGAGTGGTTGGTCATGGCGCGAAATTCACCAGCCTTCGACACCCTCGCGCAAAAACCGAACTGGCGCCTGCTCGAAGGACGCACAGAATCAGTCGCGTGGACCGACGACTTCTCAAACATCCTGAGCGTCTTCCGGTGGTATTAGATTTCTCTGTGCAACCTCTGTGTTCTCTGCGCCTCTGTGGTTAAACTCACCACAGAGAAACAGAGAACACAGAGGTTGCACAGAGAAGAAAGCTGTCACAATCGCGCTTCGCAAGGTGTTATCCTACTGAACCACCCGAAGACTGCTTGATTCACAAACGATTGGAGACAGAGTATGACCAGCGTATCCCAGGATCTGCGCTATAGCCTGCGCATGCTGCTAAAGCACAAGGGTTTCACGGTGGTAGCAGCCCTCACGCTGGCGCTCGGCATCGGCGTCAACACCGCGATGTTCAGCGTGCTGAATACCTTCCTCTTCGGCTCGCTGCCATACCCGCAGTCCGAACGGCTAATACGCGTCTGGCGCACCTCGCCACACTCCCAAACCTGGCCACACTCAGCCGCAAACTTCTTCGACCAGCACGATCAAAACACTGTGTTCGAAAAGATGGCGGCCTACAACTTCGTCGGCCGTAACCTCACCGAAAACGGCCAAACAGCAGAACGGCTGCTCAGTCTCGCCGCCACCGCCGACTTCTTCCCAATGATGGGCGTGGCTCCGGCGCGCGGCCGCGTCTTCAAACCGGAAGAGTTCGAGCCCGGCGCTGACAACGTTGTCGTCCTCAGCGATCGCTTCTGGTCACGCCGCTTCGGAAGCGACCCAAACATCGTCGGACGCACGATTCAGCTCGACGGCAAAACAGTCGAGATCGTCGGTGTGATGCCGCCGGGATTCGAACATCCAATCCTCTGGGGCCCGATGGATATCTGGCAACCACTATCATTTACTCCCGAACGGAAGACGAACCGCGGGAATAACTATCTCTCGTCATTCGGCCGCCTCAAACCAGGCGTCACGATTCAGCAAGCAGAGCAAAGCATGGTTGCTCTCGCCGGAAATCTCGCAAAGCAGAACAAGTCGAATGACGGCGAGAGCGTGCGGCTCGAACCGCTTCAGCGATCCATGTCTGACAGCATCGGCAGAACTGTCATGTGGTTCACTTTCGGACTCTCAGGATTCGTGTTGCTGATCGCGTGCGCAAACCTCGCGAACCTGCAGCTGGTTCGTACGACAAGTCGATCGCGCGAGCTTGCTGTTCGCGCCGCGCTCGGTGCGAGTCGATTGCGCCTGCTGCGAAGTTCACTTACCGAGAGTCTCGTCGTCGCGCTGATTGGAGGAACGGTCAGTCTTGTTATCGCCATCTGGGCGGTTCGCTTTATCAGTAACCGGCTCTTTACAGATCTGCCCGGCGCGAGTGTGCAACTCGATTACAAAGTGTTCGGCTTTGCGCTCTTGTGTTCGCTTCTGACGGGAGTGCTGTTTGGAACAGTTCCCGCATGGTTAGCTTCGCGCGCCGATGTGAACCAGGCGCTTCGTGATAGCGCTCGAGGCTCTACCGCAGGACGCTCGCAACATCGTTTGCGACAAACGCTGATCATCGGTGAAGTAGCGTTCGCGCTCGTTTTGCTCGCGGCGGCCGGATTATTTCTGCGTGGCTTGCAACGCTTTATCAACGCCGATCCGGGTTGGCGCGTTGATGGGCTCGTGACAGCAGCAATGGGTCTGCGCGGGCAGAAATACGCGGACGACAAACAACGCGTCGTGTTTCTTACGCAATTGGAGGATCGACTCCGTAGTCTGCCGGGTGTCGAGCACGCTGCGATTGCGGGTTCGAATCCGGTGTTTGGTTTCAACAGCAGCAGCTCGTTCCTCGTCGAAGGCCGGCCCGAACCGCCACCGGACAAGTACATGGAAATATTCTACGAAACGATCAGTAGCGACTACTTCCAGACTATTGGTGCTCGTTTACAACAAGGCCGCACTTTCAACGCATCGGACACCAGCGATCACCCGGCTGTCGTTATCATTAACGAGACCACCGCTCGCACCTTCTGGCCCAACGAGAGCCCGCTCGGAAAGCGCATCAGTAGCACAGGTGAAAAGAGGGACTATTTTGAGATCGTCGGCGTTGTCAATGACGTTGCGTTTCCCGGCAGCCTTGGCGAACCGTACACGCGCTTTCAAGCGTTTGTTCCCATGACGCAAGCTTCGCCGAACTTTCTGATGCTCGCGTTCCGCACGTCTGCGAGTGCGGAATCGTTTGGCAACACACTGCGCGGTGCGATAGCGACAATCGATCCCGATCTGCCGGTTTTTCGAATTCGAACTGCGCGGTCCGCGGTTGATTCTGGACTCGGCAGCATCTCGCTGTTGGGAAGCTTGCTCGGAGCTTTTGCTGCGGTCGGATTGGTTCTTGCGGCGATTGGGATTTATGGCATCATCTCCTATACCGTGGCGCAACGGACGAGCGAGCTCGGGATTCGTGTTGCACTCGGGGCGCAGAGTCGCGATGTTCTGTGGCTGGTGTTAGGCAAGGGCGCGGTCTTGATCGTGAGTGGCGCGTTGCTGGGGATTGCGGGTGCGTACGGTGTCTCGCGACTGTTGATTTCCGTCATCCCGTCGTTGCCCACGCGCGATCCGTTGACGTTGTTGGTGACGACTGTTGTGCTTGTCGTGGTGGCGCTACTGGCTTGTTACATCCCGGCGCGTCGTGCAACACGAGTCGATCCACTGATCGCACTGAAGTCGGAATGAAAATTCTACTTTGCTGCCTGCTGATTACGGTTTTTGTTTCGTCTGCAGAAGCCGGCGGGAAACAGCAGGTTGTTGAAATCCCTTTCGACTTTTACCGTAACGAGATCATTCTTCAGGTGAAGGTCAACGGGAAGGGACCGTTCAACATGATGCTGGACACCGGCACTGATCCATCCGCCGTTGATCTTACTACGGCCAAAGAAATCGGCCTGAAACTTCACCCGCTTGGAAAACCGGGCGAGGGCGGCGGGACCGATGTGAATCTGGCGTATTACACCGAATTGCCGCTCGTTGAAGTGGCGGGGTTCACCGTAAAGAACGTTGAGACATTAGCGCTTGATTTGTCGAAAGTAAGCGAGCGTTTAGGCAAGCCGTTACATGGAGTGCTCGGACACAGCGTGCTGAAGGGTCGTATCGCACAGATCGATTATCCGAATCGCGTCGTGCGCTTTTACTCACAACCCCTGTTCTCGAAGGCGCCTAACACACCAAAACGGTCAATGCTCTCGTTCCGATATTCCGACAATGTTTTGCTTGACGATGTGCTCGTGAACGGTAAGAAGATCGTTGGTAACCTGGACACAGGCTCCGACGGCACCTTCAAACTCACGCCGGCTGCAGTCGGGTATTTAGGATTAGAAGAAGATTTCAACCAGGCGCCGGTGAGCACTGACGTGGGCTACAACGGCGTGTCTCAGAACAGGCAAGGGAAGGTCAACAACGTAACCGTCGGCGCAATCTCTGTCGATGCGCCCGCCGTAATCTTCTTCGCCAAAGGCACAGGCCGCGACAAAAAGCCCTGGGGCATCAACATCGGCAACGCATTCCTCAAAGACTTCATCTTGACCATCGACTACCGGAACAAGCTCGTCACGCTTGAAAGACCTTGAAAAATACGCCTCCGGCTATTTAGGCAGCCACGCGCAGTCGCGGCGCGTAGGTGGGCTTAGGACAGAATTCAACGCCGGAGTTAATCTCGAACACAGTATTAAGGCGTGTGATTTCGAATATTCTCGACAAACTTGCATGAACATTCATCAATTCGAAATGCATTCCGTTTGCGAGGGTCTGTTCGCGCAGTTGTAATAAGACACCGAGTCCGTGTGCATCCACGAGCGTCACGTTTGATAAGTCGAGAATGATGTCGCTGGCGCCGGATACTAAGTGCGCGACGCGGCGCAGAGTTTCCGTGTCACCATTTACGATTTGGCCTTCCAGGCAAAGAACCTCAACCGAATCCGATCTTTTGGCGTGTACCTTCAACATAATGCCCTCCAGTATTTCGCGCGGTGTAAAGCAATTCCACTTTTTAAACGATCAGGGGTTCGCTTTTCTTAACTGGTCGTTTCCAATTTCTTTCCTGCTGAGGTAACACCGCCGAGACGGCGTTTTGTAACCAAGATTTACAAGATTTCACCGGATTTCTTGCCATAAACACGTCGATGCTTGGGTTTATCTTTATGAAGGAAGGATTGCATCATGCGGATAAAGTTACTCCTCGCCACAGCCGCCGTTTTATTTTGCTTTTTCAACCTGCCGGCTCAGACCATCACGCCCGAAGACATACTTAGCATTCGGGAGCTCAGCGATATTCGACTCTCTCCTGACGGCAAACAGGTCGCATTCGTGCTCACGGAACCGGCAGCCTCGAACACCCAACCACGCACGTCAAACATATGGACCATGCCGGTCGACGGTAGTGAGTCTCCGCGCCCGTTGATCCCCGGTCGTAGCAACGCCGGCTCGCCGCGCTGGTCACCTGACGGGAAAACTGTGGCGTTCCTTGCCGACAAGCAAATCTATCTACTCGGTACGGGTGAGTCGAACGCAGTGCAACTGACTTCCGTGCCCGGCGCTGTGGAAGACTTCGAGTGGTCGCCGGACAGTAAAATGATGGCGTTTGTGGCGCGTGACCAACCCACGCGAGACGAGCAAGAGAAAAACGCCGCCGGCTATGATGCTGTCGAAGTCGATCGCAATCTCAAGTACTCACGGCTATGGATAGCGAATGTGTCAGATCGTAAAGCCGTGCAGGTTACAAAACAGAACTTCGAAATTTACGAGTTGGCGTGGTCACCCAAGGGCGATGAGCTCGCGCTTGTCGTGGCTCCGACTCCGAAGCCGGAAGACTCTCTGAACCTTTCGCTCGTCGTCGTGAATCGTGCAACCGGTGAAGTCGCGCGAACGTTGAGCAAGCTCGTCAATCTTACAGGCGCGCTCAGGTGGTCTCCCGACGGGCGTTTGATAAGTTTCTACGAAGGGCCACCAACAAAAGAATATGCGGCGTGGGTTTCTGTGGTACCGGCAGGCGGTGGTCCATCGCGTCCGCTCTTGAAAGACTATGCGGGCAGCGTTCTCCGGTTGGAGTGGATGCCGGATTCAAAATATCTGATGGCGCAGAGCGTAGAAGGAACACACCAGGTTCTAATGACTGTTGATGTCACGACGGGCGACACTCGCAAACTAACCGACATCATCCACTCGCAATGGAATGCTGGTTTTAGTACTAACGGAAACACGACTGCATATTTTTCGCAGAGTGTTGGCTCGCCGAGTGACATTTGGGTCTTAAAGACGGATGCACCGCCGCGAAAGATAACCAACCTCAATCCTCAGACAGCCGGATGGAAACTCGGGAAACTGCGCGAAGTCGAATGGAAGAACTCTAAAGATGGCTTACTCCGTCGCGGTGTCATTATTACACCGCCTGACTACCAGCAAGGCCGGCCTTATCCAACGATCGTCAATACGCATCCGGGCGACACTGCCTGGTGGATGGGATGGCACGGCAGCAAATGGTGGGACTGGGGACAACTGCTGGCTTCAAATGGCTACGTCGTCTTCCTCCCAAATACGCGCGGCGTCACGGGTGAAGGTGGGCGAATGCACCAGACAATCGCGGATTGGGGTGGGATGGCTTTTCAGGATCTGATTGACGGTGTTGACTATTTAGTAGAACAAAAGATTGCTGATCCGAATCGTCTTGGTATCGGCGGTTGGAGCAACGGCGGGTTCATGACGGAGTATGCAATCACCCATACCACGAGGTTCAAGGCTGCCGTTGCCCAAGCCGCGCATTCCAACTTCTTCAGTCTGTACGGCACATCATATCTAAGCTCCTCGCTGCGGATTTCTTTCGGCCATAGTCCGCACGTCAATCGAAAAAATTATGACGAACGCTCACCAATCATGTCGGTGCGAAACTGCCGCACGCCGGCGCTTCTGCTACATGGTGAACTTGATTCCGGTGTTCCGGTCGGTCAGGCCTACGAATTCTATAACGCGCTGAAGGATCTCGGAGTGGAGACAGAGTTGGTAATTTACCCACGCGAGCGCCACAACATCCAGGAGCGTGGCCACCAGTTAGACATACAGCGCCGCATGCTGGCGTGGTTCGATAAGTATCTGAAGTAAAAGTAGGCCACAAAAAGCACAAAACTCATTCATGCATTTTGTGCTTTTTTGTGGCTGAATCGCTGATCTTTGGCTTTGCTTACTAGGGCTTGACGGTGACGCTGCCGGATTCGATTGGGATCTGTGGGAAGTCGTCAGCTCCGATGAATTGGCACGTGCTCGGCTCGACCACGTTGTCGAAGAATACCTCGCTGATCGTGTCTTCGCCTGGTCCACCGTTGTCAAAGACGGTGAAGAAGGCGGCGTCAAACTCGTCGTTGAAAACCGGATCTGTGGTCTTCCGGATTGAGCCGCCGAAACTGGCTCGGTTCCCGACGACTTGAAGGCAACTAATGTCAAACTGGGCGCTGTACTTCGGGTCAAAGGACGGATTGTGAAGTACCGCACTCCCCTTAACCGTGCCATCCGGCATAACTCTGGCACTGAAGGAAAACTGTCTTCTGACCGTCTTACCCTCCGTATTCTGAAGCAGGACAGTTCCGTGTCCTGACGCGGATGGTCCTGCCGCGGCGGCGAACGTCGTCCGCAGCACCACCGTGGTTCCGGCCATGGCTGCAACTAACAACCCGGCGATGAGAAAATTTTTGCTACGTCTCATGGTTATCTCCTTGATCGGAATGGGTCCTAGTGTGAGAAAGACATAAGGATAGGAGTGATCAGAGAAGGTTGTGACCATACCCACCCACAACACCGTCACGATGCCGCCGCACCATGCGATCGTGTGTACTTCCTTGTTCGTTAGAGCGGGCACAATCTACTAGAGACGAAATTACCTGTCAATAAATTCTGAGGACCTCGGGTGAGGTCTGGCCGCAGACGACCAGGTACCTCACCCGGGAGACGGAAACATCACGGACCAAACGGTTTAAATATGTTCGAGAACGCCCAATTGCTCTGCGAAATACCGCTACAAGTTGGAGACGCAAAGCCCTGGTTCGGGCAACCGCCGTTGTCGCGCGCCACTGACCACATCGAGAGCCGCGTGATGTAGCTGTTTGCGTTCGCAAAGTTCAATAACGATTGCGCGTCGGCCAATTGGAAGATCTCGGTGTTGACGTCGTTGATTCCAATCATCGGAGTTACTCCGATACTGGAGGTCAAGCCGGCTGCCACAACCTGATTGTGGGTGTTGCTCGCCGCCTGTTGCGCGCTGAGTCCCATCTGACCGCCGTTATCGTTGGCCGATCCGTAGTCCATAGCCATGACGTTTATGACGTTCACGTTGAGTCCGGAGGCTTTTACGCGGTTCAGAATATTCACGCCGCTCGCCACCAATCCCGTCGGCAGAACCGGCAGCGTGTAGGAGATCACGAGATTCGGATTCGCGTTCTTTAGTCCGACCAACGCCTGGTTTCGACGATCGATCGAAGCAGTATCGGTAGTCGCTCCACCTTCAATGTCGAAGTCGAGCCGCACCGGTGTACTCGAGTTGACACTGTACTTGTTCAGCACCGCCTGGTAAGCAGCCTGTAGACTCGACACCGTTGTACATCCGAGTGCCAGCTCAGTTCCCGAGGCGCCACCAAACGAGATGATCACATCGCCGCCGTTAGCGCGTATGCCCTGGACGAGGGAGAGTATGGTTGTGCCATTCGGCAGCGTGTCATTCGCAACTGTGGCGCCGACACCGCCCCAGGTCGGCGTGCAGCCACCGTTGCCAACCACAAATCCGAGAGTAAAGACCTTGATTCCGGATTGCTGCTGAATAGTTAAGAGTTGCCAATCAACAGTCAGACCCATGTCCACATAAGGCGCGAACGTTTTCGAACCTGGTGGTGGCGGAGGTGGACCACTCAATGTGGTTACATTGATCGCGGAGCTCTGCGCTGAGCTTCCCGCCGCGTCGTTGGCCGCAACTCTGAAACTATAAGTAGTCACCGGCGATAAGCCAGTGACGGTCATGTTGGGGCTGCTTGTAGTGCCGACCGCAACACCGTTTCGAAAGACAGTGTAGCCGGTTAAAGTGCAGTTGACGGCAACTGTCGAAGCGGTCCAACTCAGGTTTGTACTGTTACTGGTTGTTCCAGAGGCTTGTAGTCCTGTAGGCACACTCGGAACTGTAGTGCAGGCACTGCAGGTTCCGATGATGGTCCAGGGCGCGCCGCTTCCCGCCCCACCGTTGTTGGTGGAAGGGTTTTGGCCCTGCGTCCAGAAGTTGGCCTGATAGTTTGTGCCGTTAAGACTGGCCGTATTCCCGGCAGTGTAAACACTGGTAGAGTTCCAGGTTGGGGCGCATGAGCCGCCACCGCCTCCGCCTCCCGATCCACTACACGCTCCGTTGCTGGTCCAGGGTTGGCCACTGCCTGGTCCACCATTGTTAGTGGCCGGGTTCTGGCCCTGTGTCCAGAAATTTGCCGTGTAGTTGACTCCATTAACACTTGCTGTCATACCGGCTGTATAGACCGAAGTGGAATTCCACGGCGACGCGCAAGTCTGTGCCGCGCCCACGCGCGCCAGGCACAGCAACAAAAACACTAGTCCGATACCACATTGGATTTTGCGAGCTGAATTCATAGAAACTCCTTAGGTGATTAGGAGGTGATTAGGCGCGGGAAAGAGAAGTGTTGGGGGAACGAACCAGATCTGGGTTTGACGACTTTTATGCCTAATATTTGCGATTGTCAACGTTTTCTCTGCGTAACCTCTGCGTCCTCTGCATCTTGCGGTTAATTTTTACCGCAGAGACGCAGAGGACGCAGAGGTTACGCAGAGTCGAAACCTAAACTTCGCGATTCAACACGTCTCTGACTTTTCGCGTGAGGCCAAACCAGGTAAAGGGTTTTTGAATGAATTCCACGTTTGCATCCAGCACTCCGTGTTGAACGATCGCTTCATCGGTGTAGCCTGACATGAATAACACACGTATCGCTGGACGTAATTCACGCATCTGATCCGCAACTTCTTTGCCACTGATCTCCGGCATCACCACGTCGGTAAGGATAAGATCGATTGGACCAGTATGCGCCCGGCAGATACGAATCGCTTCTTCGCCGCCTTTCGCATCCAGCACGTTGTAACCAGCCTGCATCAGGATGTTCTTGGTCAGTCCGCGCACCACCTCTTCATCTTCGACCAGCAGAATCGTCTCTGTTCCTCGCAGCACAATAGCTTCCTGCTTCTCGCAGGTGACTTCGCTAGCGTTGTCGATGCGCGGCAAGTAGATTTTGAACATCGTTCCCATGCCTTGCTCGCTATACACCCAGATGTTGCCACCGCTTTGCTTCACGATACCGTAGACGGTCGCTAAGCCGAGGCCGGTTCCTTTGCCCACGTCTTTAGTAGTGAAGAACGGTTCGAAGACTCTCCGCTGTGTTTCGCGGTCCATACCACTACCGGTATCGCTAACGGCCAGCATCACGTACTCACCCGCCTTAACGGAAACGTGCCTCAGCACAGTTTGATGATCGAAAGTGTCGTTTGCTGTCTCAATCGTCACTTTGCCACCGCGCGGCATCGCGTCACGCGCATTGACGACGAGGTTCACGATGATTTGTTCGACCTGAGATGGATCAGCTTTGACGCTTCCTAGATCGGGCTCAAGCCTCGTGGCGAGTTTGACGTTCTCACCAATCAGACGCGTCAGCATCTTCTCCATGTCTTTTACGACATCGTTTAAATCAAGCACCTTGGGCTCGAGGATTTGCTTGCGACTAAAGGCGAGCAGTTGTCGAACTAATGAGGCCGCCCGTTCGGCAGCCTTCTTGGTTTCTTCGAGATTGCGGCGAATGGGATTTTCCAGTCCGACTCGTCTGCGCGACAGATCGGTGTAGCCGATGATCGCTGTCAGCATGTTGTTGAAGTCGTGCGCTATGCCGCCGGCGAGTTGTCCGATGGCCTCGAGTTTCTGCGACTGCTGCCGCTGAAATTGCGTTTGATTGAGACTTACAGGCTCTGGTGAATTCGCAGAGTAATCGACGTCGAGGTTCGGGGGTGAAGTATCCATAAAATGGCAATCTCTAAGTGAGCAGGGTGAGAGCGTGGCACCCTCCCAACTAGAACGCCACGCCCTCAAACGCACGCGGCCCCTACGACTGGGCGATCCCCTGCGTGCGTCACCCGCTGATCGGCTTATATGCCCCAAAACCGATCAACGATCAGAACTGAGCACAATAAGCGGAGAATAAGTTTGTGAGTATCGGTGTAGCGCTGAATGATTTGTCGGTGTTTGTCCTACATTAGCCTTTTTGTGGCTATTCAACTAATCCATTGCGGATGGCGTAGTGCGTTAACTCGGCGTTGGTCCGCATGTCCATTTTGTCGAGGATGCGACGGCGATAAGTGCTGATCGTCTTGTCGCTGAGTGATAACTTCGCGGCGATCTCTTTTACAGTTTGGCCGGACGCGATCGAGCACAAGACTTCGAATTCACGATTCGAGAGAGTCTCATGCGGTACTTTTCCCGGCTGCGAAAGTTGAACCACAATCTTCTCAGCCAACGTTGGACCAACATACTGGCCACCCTTGATGATTTTTAGAATCGCACGGCGTAACTCTTCTCCGGAACTCGCCTTGTTGATGTAACCCGAAGCCCCAGCCTTGAAAGCACGCACTGCATATTGCTCTTCTGCATGCATGGTGAGTATCAAAACCGGCATGCGAGGGCGAAGTTGCTTGAGCTCGCTCAGCACTTCCAGACCACTGCGACCGCCGAGCGAAATATCGAGCACCGCAATATCCCACGGCTGTTTGCGAACCAGATCTAAAGCCTCCGCTCCGGAACGAGCCTCACCAAACGTCGCGCTCTCCTTTGTGAACATGTCTTTGAGGCCACGGCGTACCACTTCATGATCATCGATGGTAAGGATCTTGAGCATAACTCTTCCGATCTATAACCCGAGTGGAACTCGCACGACGACGGTAGTGCCGTCACCTTCTTTTCCAGTGATCCGGACTTCACCGCCAACCAGCAGCGCTCGCTCCTTCATTCCCAACAAACCGAGCGACTGCGTGTTCATTAATTGACTCTCGGTAATGCCCTGACCATCATCCTTAACTTCCAACTCGAAAAACTGTTTGCTGCGCCTAAGCTTCACATAAAGATTAGTAGCACGCGCATGGCGCAAAACGTTCGTCAGTATTTCCTGCAGGATGCGAAACACCGCAGTCGCCCTTTCACGGGTCAAATCTATTTCGCTGGCATTGTTGATCCAATGACACGTGAGACCTGACCGCGATTGAAACTGCTCTATCTGCCATTCGATTGCGGCCACCAAACCTAGATCATCAAGCACACCAGGCCGGAGCTCTGAAGCGATTCGTCGCACCGTGTTAATGGTCGTCTCGATCAGCCCCGTCATACTGCCGATCCGTTCTCTGATTTCGGAAATGTGTGAACCATCGGTGGAGCCAGCCAGAGTGTTATCGATCTTTTCGAGGTCCCACTTCAGCCCTGTTAGCACGCCGCCGAGTTCGTCATGTATCTCACGTGCGATGCGTGTCCCTTCTTCTTCACGTGTCGAGCGAATCCTTGCAGACAGTGCTCGCAGCGCTTCTTCGGCGTGTTTGCGTTTCGTGATGTCGTTAGCCACCCAGAGGTAGCAGGGTTCGCAGTCGAGATCGAACATCACCGCTGAGGTATTGGCTATTACTTCGCGGCCAAGTTTCGTTGTAAAGCTAACTTCCATATCCACGACGGGTTTTGGTGTCTTCAATAGCTGGCGGATCTTTTCGACAAGGCTATCTTCCATCGAGGTCAGGAATTTAAAAATAGGCTGGTTGATAACCTCGTCACGTGAATACTCGGTTTCTCTGATCCACGTGTCGTTAACTTCCAAAACCACGGCATCTCTGATCCGCAGGATGCCCATACGAAACGGACTGAGGTGAAAGATTTTGGCAAACCGTTCTTCCGACGCGCGCAATGCTTCTTCGGCTCGCTTTCTTGCCGTGATGACCTGCGTGAATAAGATTAGTCCGCCGATCTCACCGTCAACATTGCGCCACGGAAGACTTTCCCACTGTAGCCAGCCCGTGCTGCCGTCAGCAGCGATGTAAGTCTCTTCTTCACATCGTTCGACGGCGCCTGCGAGGATTCTGCGATGAGCTTCGCGCCAGTGAAGTGGAATGTCAGGGAACACGTCATAGTGTGACTTACCGATTATGTCCTGTCCCTCGAGATCGTAGTCTGTGAGAAAGCGATCGCTGACCTGAAGGTAACGCATGTCAGTGTCGAACATTGCGATGGCAGCGGGTGTGTGTTTGATAAACAACCGCAACAACGCTTCGTTGGTCTTTACGATATCTTCGAAGCGCCTGCGGTCATCTTCGATAGCCAGAACAGGCTGTGCAGAAATTGAGGGAGTTCTCTTCATTTCTCCTCCCCTGTGGCATGAGGTTGAGGTTGATTTCTCTGTGCAACCTCTGTGTCCTCTGTGCCTCTGTGGTTGAAGAGTTGCAGTACAAAACCACCACAGAGGCACAGAGTACACAGAGGCTGCACAGAGGAAAACTAAATCTTTGGCACGGTGACCCAGTCCGTGGCACTGCCAAGGCGGCTGCTCTTTAAGTCACGTATGCCGACCCTCACCTGGTACAGACCGCCGGGCACCAGTGTGCTGAACTGATATATCGATCGTTTCGGTTGATTGCCGCCGGCCGTAGTTGAGCTCTTCGGAAAGATTCGCAGACGCCCGACAATGCTGTTAACGGGTTTTCCTTTTTCGTCGTAAAGGATTCCAGCGATATCCACGTCCGCAGCTAACTTCCCGTCAATAAGATCATACGTCAGCGTCGCATCATCTATCGTGATGGTAGCAACCACGCTCGTGCCGATGCCCGGCATTTGATTGAAGTGCAAATCCACTGCAGTCGGCACCTCACGCTGCGCAACAGGCGCATCGACAACTATACGCATATCGTCATCGCGCGCTTTGAGCGGATCCTTGTTCCGCTTTTTCTTCGTCGTCAGTAACGGCAGAGCGGCTGACTTGAAGTAGCTGGTACGCATGCGAACTTTGAGATCGGGCCGGCCCACGATGCTGACGTCGATGTTCTTGAACTTACCTCGCTTCTGCTCTTCGTCATCCGGTTTCCAGGCGAGCAAATAATAGTTGGACGTTTCGTCCATTACTTTTTCAACCCACTGGCGCATCGGCATATTTGTGTTTCGGAACGCCTGGCCACCAGTGTCTTTGGCGAGCGCATTAAGACCATCCTGTGAAGCTGAAAGTTCTCCGATTTGAGCGTTGTGCAACAAACCACCAGTATCGACTGGTCTGTTGATGTCGATTGATTCGCCTACAATGCCGCGCGCATCGAGTGTGTAAATCACAACTCCGGCGCGTCCGGCCGCGTCAGTTACTCTCTTGATGCGATCGATTGAGCCGAATTTTTTATCGTTCAAAAAGAAGCCGTCGGAGATTAAAAACACCAGTTTGCGTCCGGGCAACTGGGCCGCCGTGCGCATCAGTCCTTCGAGCAATCGCAGCGTGTCGGCGGTCGAGGGCGCAGATTCCAACACGATCTGCTGCGCGCGATTCCTTACTTGCTGTCTGATCGACTGAGGCGACATCGGGCAGATCAATTGGTTGCCTGCTCGATAACAGGTTTGCTTTTGCATCTCGACGACGTAATAGGTCATCGCTGATTCATCGCCGTCGCGGATCTTCGAAGCAATGTATTCAGACATCGGCGGGCTTCCCATGTCTAGTTTCGGGTTCGCGCGATAGTTCAAACGAGCAACCGCTGTTCGGAGTGCTTCTTTATTTGCAGTGAACTGTTGCAGAAATCCGACTTGCCCGCTGGATGAAGTGATGGCGACCTGATCGTTTTCACCGATGCCTTTATTGATGAACTCGACCAACGCTTTTTTTGTGCGCACGAGACTGTCAGGAGCGAGATGCAGATCATCAACGAAGAATAAGACGGATCGCCGCTCTGCATCGGCTCTAAGTTTGCTGATTTCGTTTGATTGGCCCTGCTGCGATTCGCGCGCAGCGCCTGATCTAAAAGCTTCGAAGAAGGATATTTCCCGCGGCGTGTTGTTGATCTTCAACTGAAATTGTTCAGGTTTTAGACCGGTGACAGGGCGCCCGTCCTTATCGAAAACCATCACGTCAGTTTGTACTAACGACGTGTCAAACTTGATTACGTCCTCCGGCTCACGCTGCGGCGGTGGCGACGGTTGTTGCTCAGGTTTCGTTTGTGAAAAGACGACGGCGGGGAATAGTAGCAGACAGGTTATGAATAACAGGGAACGTTTAATTCTGGACATATCGTTGCCCCCCAGATCGACGGAGTTGTTGGGCAGTCTAATGCGAGACAAATACGAGATCAATACCGGGGATTACGTTTCGACGAGCAAACTCACGGATTGCCCGACACTGATCTGGCCTGTGCGCGCCACCGTTGCGTAAGCTCCGGCATTGTTTTCGTTCAAACGGACGGCGGCTTTCATGACGCGCGGGTCCTGTTGGGCTGTGTCGGGATCGAGGTTGATCATCACACAGCGCGGATCGGGCATCGTGACACTGATCATTGGCCCTTCGTCGCTGCCGAAGACCAGTCTGCCACCGACCCAACCATCCTCGAGGAATGGTTCTGTCGAATCGGATGCGATCACGATATTGGCGCGGAATCGCCTCGTGTCTAATTCCTGTCCGGCCTCGCGTCCGATCGCCGCGATCGTCGCTAAGTTGATCACCGACACGCTCGCTTCGTCAAAAATCCCGTGCTTGAGTTTCATCAATTCAAGCGGACTGCCAAACTTCTCGGCAACATCGTTTTGCAACTCCGCACTGGAAATCGAAAGGTCCAAACCTTCCGGTGTTCGAACGTGAGTCGGCTCCTCAAGATTGTTTGGCTGGTACAACAGAAGCTCGGGAAGTCGACTCGCACTCAGCCACGGAAAACCACTCTTATCGTCAAGTCGACGAAACGCAAAGCGTCGATCTCCTTCCAACCCATGCCAACCAAGAAAAGCGGAGTTCGTCGGGACCCCGGCCATCGATTTGACGGGATACCGCACGAGTTCGTGAACGTGTCCAAGATGAATCATGCTCAACGAGCATAACACTTCTCTGCGCATCATCTAATGATCGGTGACAACTGTAGGGGTGGCCCTCCGTGGCCACCCGTCGCTCGGCTCACAAAAACAGGTGGCCACGGAGGGCCACCCCTACAGTTGTCACCGATCGTTAGAGATTAGTAATGGCTACTTGTCAGCAGAG
>DATFDT010000175.1:0-5215 GCA_035251975.1 Pyrinomonadaceae bacterium
GGCTACAATGCCGGCCAAAATGCCGCAGTTTGTCGGCCGGGCAGATATTTGCCACAACTCCCCGGTTCGCGGTGTTTGCATCGTTGAGAGAGCGGTGATAGATGAACGGACAAGCTAGAGCTTTGATCGATTCCATGTCTAACGACTTCGGAACTGAGGCGGTAGGTCCGCTCAGTTTCGACGAAGCGTTTACCCTCCATCACCGCGCCGTTTTTAGAACGGCAAGAGCTGTCGTTCGCGACTCAGCCCTGGCTGAAGACGTGACGCAGGAAGTGTTTCTACGACTTTATCGCAATCTCAACTCCACCCCGGGCGAAGAACTGCTCCGGGCGTGGCTGCTGCGCGTGACTCTTAACGTGGCGCGAAACACCTTGCGGGGACAAAGCCGCTCGATGGTTCGCGATAACGAGTATCAAAAGAGTACCGCCGAAAACGGCTTCTTTGTCGATGCGCCGGAAGAAGACTTCGAACGCCGCCAGGCTATCGAAGAAGCACGCCGCGCTCTCGACAAAATCAAAGAGCCGATGAGAAGTTGCCTGTTACTCAAACAACAGGGACTCTCATATCGCGAGATCGCCACCAGTTTGTCGCTCAAAGAGACAAACATCGGCAGCCTCGTGGCGCGCGGGCGCAAAGAGTTTGCGAGGGTTTACGGTAAGATCGGAGGCAAACGATGACACGGTGTTTGGACGAGGGCAAGCTGCAAAGCTATTTCGACGGCGAGCTCCCCATCGAGATGATGGAGAGCGTCACGTCGCATCTTGCTTCATGTGTGACTTGTGCGGCTGCGGCGCGCGAACTGGAAGAGGAATCGGCATTCGTAATGTCGGCGCTGGCCGTCGAATTCGAGGCGAGCGTTCCGACCGAGCGCCTGCGCGAACGCATCAACGAGGCGGTCGCAGGTGACCGTCTCGCAACAGCCCAATTAACACAGAAAGCAACAACAAAAGCCAGCGGTCTGGCAGGATTCTTCTCCGCTCTACTCAATTTCGGAACACAGCGCACGCTCGGTTATGCGAGCCTCGCGGTCGTCCTGGTGTTTGCGGCTATCGTTGGCGTAGTGAAGATGAGGACTTCGACTGTTGCTCCGCCGGAAGTCGATAAGACAACTGCTCAGGCCGGCAACAAACAACAAACCGAAAGCAACAACGCAGTTGCGGAAACCTCCCCGGAACAAGCCTCGAACGGAATTCCACGACTTGAACTTCCAGTGCGCGAAACACCGAGGAATTTTGTGCCTGTACGCTATAACAAGTCGGCTAGCCCTGCGCCGAAGCCTGTCCAGGTAAAACTCATCCCGGGTGAGCGCTCGTACCTGCAGGCCATCGCACGGCTCGATTCAACCATCAAGTCGAACAAAAAGAGTATGAGACCTGCTCTGCAGGTTGAGTTTGAACGTAATCTCGCAGTGGTCGATCGCGCTATCGCCGCCACTCGTAGCGCAGCCAAGAGCAATCCAAATGATCCCGATGCGGCCGATTTCATGTTTGCTGCCTATCAAAGCAAAGTGGACCTCCTCAATACAATCGCCGACGCCCGTGTCGGCGGAGGTCGCGGACACTGAAAGGCCGGCCGAAGTTGACAAAGAAGTGGTTTGCAGCTTGGGCAGTAATCGGCCTCATTCTCTCTCTGGCAGATTCCACCGCCGCTCACGACAATTCAAGTCCCCAACCAGGCGAAAAGATCGACCGATCTATGACGGTTGATCCGCAAGCGATCGTCACGCTTTGTGTTGCTTCCGGGACACTGAAAGTGCGCGGCTGGGAAAGACCCGAGATTCACGTTCGGTCGCTCGACGCCGCGCAGATTGAGTTCAAACGCATCGATAAAACTAAAGATCCAACGAAGCCCGCGCTGCGCGTCGACGTGATGGTGTTGGACAGGTCTGGTGTCGCGAATCCAAGACTCGACTGCCAGGCACTCGCAAGCGTGGAGATGGACGTGCCGGCAGGTGCGACCGTACAAGTGCAAACACGCGACGGCGACATCACAATTGCTGGAGTCGCGGGAGCTTACGCGGGTTCACAAAACGGCGACATCATGATCGAGCGCGCCACGAAGTTGGTTGAAGCGGGAAGTGTCGGCGGCAGTATTTACTTGAAAGACTCGACTGGCCGAGTGAGTTTGAGCTCGGCGGGCGGAGTTGTAGAGGTCATGAATGTCAGGCCGTCTGATGAGGAAGATACGTTTGAAGTCGGGACGGTGAGTGGTGATATTCAACTGAGCCGCGTCAGTAATCCGAAAGTCACGGCAAAGACTGTGAATGGAACGGTTACGATGACCGGGCCGCTGGCCAAAGCCGGTTATTACAGTTTCACGAACATGACGGGCGACCTGGTTTTAGGGATGCCACACGATGCGTCGTTCCGTTTGAATGCAAAGGTTTCAGAGAAGCATGCCATCGTTTCGGATTTCGCGTTGAAATACTTGAGCGAACCGCCACCGCCGCCGCCTGCTAAGCCGACCAGGACTCCGCCGCGCACTGGACCAGTAGTGACGCCAATCGTCGTCGAAAAGCCCAGCACACAATATGTTTTGCGACGAGTGAATGCGATCTGTGGGACGGGGGATGCGACTATTTCAATCGCATCGTTTGGGGGAACTGTCAGGTTGAAAAAAATCTAACAAAAGCTCCCTTTGCGGGAGAATTTTTCTTGCCACAAGCCTGTTATGCCCGGTGTATTGACTATAGAGCAACGCAGAAGGGCCGGGGGCGGTTGGAACTAGTTACTTCAGAACTGACTGCTCTCGGCCTTAAAAATTAAGGGGTCAAGGGAATGAAAAACACGGGACGACATGGCGAAAAATCAGGCTACCTCGTGTTACTGCTTTTGGTGGTGGGCCTGACCGCATTCTCGCACTCCATGAAGGAGTTGACGGAAATCCACCACGAGTTGACGCTGGACGCGAGCCGGTTGGTCGCACAATGGTCCGGCAACGTCACCCCCGCTGAAATCCCGCAGGTCCCGCAGATCCCGCAAATTGCTCAGACAGTAGTAAGAATCGAAAAGCACGAAAGTTGTGAGAGCAAACAGTCGGCGCAAGCAGTTGAACGCAAAATTCAGATGACCGAGCGACCCGTTGAAGTCGCTAAGTTGAAGAAACCCCGACGCGTTAACATCGATGCAGACGCGTTTGAAGTACGCGTACCGACAGTTCAATTGCCTGACTCAGATGAATTCCCCGCGTTTACGTTTAAGACGAAGACCCGCAAGCCCGGTGCCTTCAGAATTAACCCTCGCGATCGTGAAATACTTTTGAAGACGCTGAACCGTAGTATTAATCTACGCATTGCCAGTTAATGACCTTTTTAACAGGAAACGAAAAACGATAATGATTAGAAAAAGCCTCATTAGTGTAGTTCTGCTGATTGTCGCCATAGCCACGAACGGCGCTGGACCAGCAGCAAGTGCGCAGGGTCTCAGGCCCGTGCCGTCTGTTCCAGCAACAGATGCGACATTCGCTGTCGGCGAAAACGGCGAGGAGTTGCGCGAGGAGTTTCACCAAACGTATCCACTGTCGCCCACCGGTCGCATCAGTCTCGAAAACATTAACGGCGGCGTGCAGATCAAAGTTTGGGACCAGGCATCTGTACAAGTTGACGCAATCAAAAAAGCATATCGCCAAAATCGACTGAACGAAGCGAAGATTGAAGTCAACGCAACCCAGGAAAACATCAGAATCAAAACCGAGTATCCATACGAGAACCAGAACTTCCGCAGTGGCGAGGGACGTTACGATAATCCGGCGACGGTCGAGTATTCGCTGACCGTTCCGCGCAAAGCCATTCTCGAGTCGATCGAGATGGTAAACGGCTCAATCGATATCGACGGTGTTGAAGGCAGCGTCAAAGCCACTTCGATCAACGGTCATGTAAATGCGCGTGGTCTTGTGAATGAAGTGCGCTTGTCGACCATCAATGGTCCACTGTCCGCAACGTTCGCTCAGCTCGACGAAACGAAGTCGATCTCACTCGGATCGGTGAATGGCAATCTCACGATCGTCATTCCGTCCAACGCGAATGCTTCGATTCGTGCGGGCACGGTCCACGGCGCAATCAGCACCGATTTCGGATTGAAGGTCAAGCATGGTGAGTATGTGGGCCACAGCATGGAAGGGCAGATCGGAACCGGGGGTCCACGCATCAAGCTCGCGAACGTCAATGGCGGGATCAAGATCACTCACGCCGAAGATGGTTTACCGCTGAGCCCGGGAGTATCGCTCCAGGGCGAGGCAGCGGTCCGCGAAGCTGAAAGAGTGGTTGAGGATGATGTGAGCAACGCAGTCGCAGCGGCGGAGGCTGCACACGCAGCTCGCGCGCGCATTGAAACGGCGCGTGCCGCGCGAGAAGCCCAGCGCGAAGCGCAGCGACAAGTCGATATAGCGCTGCGGGAGTCGCAGCGTGAGCTGGAAGCTGCACAGCGCCAGATCGAACGCGAGCGCGCGCGGGCAGAGCGAATCGAAGTTCGCACGAAAGTCATTGCGCGAGGCAGCGGCGGTTATAACAGTGAGCGATTCACTGCCAAGGAAACGAGAACGTTCGCGGTTGGTAGCGCACCGCGAATCACCTTGAGCACATTCGACGGCCAGGTGACTGTTCGCGGCTGGGATAAAAATGAGGTTACGTACAACGCGACGAAAGGCGCAGCGGACGAGGAATCACTAAAACAGATCTCGATCCAGGCGCAACAGCAGGGTGACGGAATCTCGATCAGTACCAGCAATCCCGAAGACGTCAACGGTCGCGTTAACTTCGACGTCTACGTGCCGCGTCAATCCACCTTGCATGTTTCGTCAGGTGACGGTGCGTTGAACCTCGATGGAGTTACCGGACAAATTACGCTGCGCTCGGGCGATGGGCCAATCGAAGTCGCAAATGGCGGTGGACAGCTTCAGTTGAACACCGGCGACGGTATGATTCGCGTGATCAAGTTTGAAGGGCAGGTCGATGCGCGCACCGGTGACGGCTCGATTGCGCTCGACGGCAATTTCAACGCGCTTTCGGCGCGGACTGGCGACGGACAGATTTCGTTGACAGTGCCGGCCGGCTCGAGCTTCACGATTGAAACGAATTCCATGGAAGACCTTGCTAACGAGGGTTTTGTGGTTAACGAAGACATCACGCCCTCGCCACGCGTGAAGCGCTGGAGAATCGGTAACGGCGGCAAGCTATTTATTCTCAGAACTGGCGACGGGAAGATCCTCCTGCGTCCCC
>DATFDT010000176.1:0-2928 GCA_035251975.1 Pyrinomonadaceae bacterium
ATGTACGTCCCCGAGATACGGACCAACGGCGCCGAAACGCGCTTGAGAATCACGGACTAATTTCAGCCGCGGATGAACGCGGATGAACGCGGATAAGAAATATTTCTGATCGGCGTTTATCCGCGTGAATCCGCGGCTAAATTATCTTATTTCGTCCAGACGCGCTTTCGCTTCCTGTATCAGGGCCCGCACCTTCGCGAGGTCGTCGAGTGAAAGCGTGGCGGTGGCACGGTCGCAGATACCAGTCGTGACGATAACGGCCGTGCCGCGTGATGTCTGCCGAAACACACCAATTTCCAGATCGCCCTGCGTCTTGTAGCGTGCCTCAAACCCCGCCAGCTTCGTGGCGCTTTCGTCCACGCGCCCGATAGCGTCAATAGCATTCAGCAGCGGCTCGATCTCCTCATAATCCACAAACGCGCGATTGTCGTCAGGACGATCGCCACCACTCTCTCTCAAAATCACGACGATGCCTTTCGCACGCGCCACATTCCCCAACTCGCGCAGCTCAATCGCATCGATACGCACGCCGCGCACGTCAACAGTCGTGATGCGAGTGAAACCCTTGATCACGACGGTGCTGTGCCGGTCTTCAATCGCCTCGAGTTTGGTGCGGGGCTCGAGTGGCTCACAACCTACTTTCCGCCAGAACTCCGGTCCAGGTCTCTGGGCCAACGCCGTGCTCGCACAGAACAACACCAACATCGAGAATAGAATCGTTCTTAGGTACATGGGAAACTCCAAGGGAGAGTAGGTTTGTTGAGCAGTCTTCACTCACAAGTCCGCCGTGAGTTCCAAAAAATAACACGAATCCGTAGAATCCGTCCCTGATGACTGAAGATTTTTACTGCGACGAGGTATTGAGCGGGCGAACGCCGGTGAAAGTCGTCCGTGAGACCGGCAACGTGCTTGCTTATCACCACACACGCCCGTTCTGGCCCGTGCATATCGTAGTCATTCCGAAGCGTCACATCTCCTCGCTGATCACATTGGAAGAGAGTGACAATGAATTGCTGCTCGAGTTGCTTCGCGTAGTGCGTGAAGTTGCGAAGGAAGTGCTTGAAGAACACGGCGCATGTCGCGTGCTGACGAATCTCGGAAAGTACCAGGATTCAAAACACCTGCACTGGCACGTCAGTTTCGGCTAAGCTACAAAGGCAACAAAAAGGCACAAAAGGCTAAAAATGAATTCCCGCCCTTTGTGCTTCTTTGTTTGGCTGACCCGCCGATAAAACTATTTCGCCATTTGAGTGCGAGCTTTTTCCGCACGCGCCGCGCCGATGGCCGTCTCCACTTTCTTCACCTCTTCCGGTGGCGGGAGCACAGCCTTCATGCCGAGCGATTCGATCCAGAGCTCGCGCGACCAGCCTTTGGTGTGATAGAGGTGCTCATCCTCTTCGTGCTCCACCTGCTCGTGCGCCTCTTTCAGCACCTTCGCGACATCGCCTTTAACTTTCTTAGCCACTTCACCGATCAAATGCCAGTTCTGGTGGTCCTTCGTCTCAGCAAGAACAACGGCTTCAGTAGCTACGAGTTGAGCTGCTCCTGGTTGACCTTCAGCCAACGCCATCTCCATCGACTGCACGAGTGCTTCGCCGATGGTGCGCACGACTTTGCGGCCCGGTGTTTCCTCGTTCGGATCGAGATCGAGCTTCGTCAGCACGTCTTCCATGATCGTCACGTGGTTTTTAGTCTGTTCGAGATATTCTTCCCATTCTTCTTTCAGATCGTCATTCTCGGCGCAGCGGAGTGCCGTCGTGTAAACCTGAACGCCGCCGATTTCGGTTTCGAGTGCCTGGTACAAGAGTTCTCGTACTTGTTCGTCTTTCATGGACCCTCCTCCTTGAATCGTGGAGTGGGATTGTGCAAGTGATAGGCCAGAGTGAATGATTGGCGATCGGGCGTTGAGGCGTATTTTATTGGGACAGGATGACAGGATTTGCAGGATGAACAGGATACATCGTAGGGCAGTTTGGTAACTGTCACTGCACTGATCTTGTAAATCCTGAAAATCCTGTAATCATGTCTAACATGAAACTCTTGAGTCTGGCGCTCATCGTTCTATTTGCCCCCACCGCCGCGGCCCAGGACTATCACACGCGGCTCGACACTCTGCGCGCCGAAGGCTACGAAGCGCTCTACAACCTCGACTACGAAACGGCGCGCGCGCGTTTCAAGAAAATGATCGAACTCGCGCCCGATCATCCCGCGGGCGCGCAGTGTTACGCGTCGAGTTTGTGGGTGCAGCATTTGAACGAAGCCTGGAAACTCAAAGCCACGCTTTACAGCGACAAAAGCACCGACACCAAATCGCGCGTCGATAGTAAACAGTCGGAAGAATTCCGAAACTGGACGCGTCAGGTCAAGCAACTCTCTCAAGCGCGTTTGAAGAAAGATCCGAAGGACGTCGAGGCGCTTTACTTTCTCGGCGCGGCGGAAGGACTCGAAGCGGCTTTCGCTGCCGGCGTCGAACGTAAATTCATGCCCGCATTCCGCTCGGGCCAGGATTCGGTGGACCATCACCGCGCGGTCCTGAAGCTCGCACCGGACTTTCGCGATGCGGAACTGACGATCGGTTTGATGAACTACGTCGTCGGCTCGCTTCCATTACCGGCGAAGATGATCGCGGCAACGATGGGTGTGCGCGGATCGAAGAAGCGCGGGCTCGAAAATCTCGAACGCGTCGCGAAGGAAGGCAAGTGGGCACGCGATCTCTCGCGCATGATGTTAATCGATTTATATAAACGGGAAAGGCGATTTCAGGATGCGGCCGAGATGGCCCGACAGTTATCGGAAAAGTATCCGCGCAACAACCTCTTCAAGCTTCAGATGGCTGACGCACTTAATCACAAATTGTGATACGGTTGTGCCGAATAAGGCGCGAGCGGGGGCAAGCCCCTCTTCCTGACTTGTTCTATTTCTCGCGCT
>DATFDT010000177.1:0-11062 GCA_035251975.1 Pyrinomonadaceae bacterium
AAAAGTCTGATTTCTCTGTGCAACCTCTGCGTTCTCTGTGTCTTTGTGGTTGTTTTTCCTATGCAATCTTCAACCACAGAGGCACAGAGTACGCAGAGATTGCACACAGAAGAGCATGTGTGACGACTTTTCGTGCAAGGCCTCCTAAAGTCCTAAAGGCGAACCCTTTCAGGGTTGAAGCCCTTTTGATGTGCCGGTTCCCAGGGTTCTCGCAAGCTCGAGCCCTGGGCTGAAATTAGCGAACGCCTTCGGCGTAATTGTTCGACGGACGCGGGAGAATAAATTTTTTGCCAATTACGAGTGAACTGGACTACTTTGTCACGCATGAATGCAGGGTGGACAGTTCATAAGTTTGGGGGTACGAGTCTAGCCGATGCCGATCGTTATCGAGCAGCGTGTGAAATCATTCTTTCGGAAACGTCGGGTAAGCGGGTTGCGGTAGTGGTTTCAGCAATGAGTGGTGTGACCAACGCGCTCATTGAATCCGTAAATCTCGCGGCCGCTCACGACGAATCGTACTTAGACAAACTTCAGGCGCTCGAAGACCGGCACCTCGAAACCATCAACGCCCTGCAACTTCGAAACAGCTCAACTCTCAGCGAAACAGTTCACTCCGATTTCAACGCGATCAAAGAAGTGCTGAGAGGCGTCTGGATCACCAGACTCGCTTCCGAGCGCATCATTGAATTCGTCTCCGGACACGGCGAGTTGTGGTCGGCCCAACTCCTGCATGCTTACCTCGAATCGCAAGACCATCGCTCGAGTTGGCTCGATGCCCGCAAGACTCTCGTCGTCGAACCGAACGCCAACACGGTTACGGTCGACTGGCAGACTTCAAAACAGAAACTGCTAGCACAATCCATCGATACTGACTTCCTTGTAATCACCGGTTACATCGCCTCGACGCACGACGGAGTCGCGACGACGTTGAAACGAAACGGCAGCGACCTCTCGGCTTCAATCTTCGGCGCACTACTCGGCGCTGATTCCGTCACGATCTGGACAGACGTTGACGGAGTATTCAGCGCCGACCCGCGAAGAGTTCCGGAGGCTGTCGTTGTACCTGAACTTTCGTACCAGGAAGCGGCGGAGCTCGCGTACTTCGGAGCAAAAGTGATTCATCCGAGCACGATGTCGCCCGCGATCGCCCACAACATCACGGTTGCGATTAAAAACACTTTCAAGCCTGATGCGCCGGGCACAAAAGTATCCGCTACCTCACCGAGGGACATGCCGATCAAGGGGTTTGCGGCCGTCGAGGACATGGTCCTGATCAATGTGGAGGGCACGGGGATGATCGGCATTCCGGGTGTGGCCCACAAAATGTTCGGCGCGCTGCGTGCAGTCGATGTGTCCGTCGTCATGATCTCGCAGGCGAGCTCTGAACATTCGATCTGCTTCGCCGTTCCGCGCGTACATGCGGAGCTCGCGAAGAAGACCGTCGAGGAGACGTTTGTTGTCGAGATGCAGCGTGGAGAGATTCAGACGGTGGATCTGACGGACGGTTGTTGCATCGTGGCGATGGTGGGCAACGGCATGATCGAGCGCTTAGGCATGGCTGGAAAGTTTTTTAGTGCGCTCGGGAAGGCCGGCATCAACGTCAGGGCGATCGCGCAAGGATCGTCGGAGCGAAACATCTCCGCGGTGATCGAACAAGCTGAAGCAACGAGAGCATTGCGAGCGGTGCATTCCGCCTTCTATCTGTCGAACCAGACGCTTTCGATCGGCGTAATCGGTACCGGTTTGATAGGTGGCACGCTGCTGAGTCAACTGCAAACTCGGATTGATGATCTCAAGCGACATCGCGGCATCGATTTACGAGTACGCGGGATCATGAACAGTCGCCAGATGATCCTAGCCGACCGTCACCTCGCGCTCGATCGCTGGCGCGATGAGTTATCCGAGAGCGCGAAAGAGGCTGACCTAGAGAGTTTTATCAATCATGTTAATGCGGACCATCTGCCACATGCCGTGCTGATCGATGCAACCGCGAGCGCTGAATTGACTACGCATTACGAGAGTTGGCTCTCCAAAGGAATCAACATCATCACGCCGAACAAGAAGAGTAACGCCGGGCCGTTAGCTGCGTATCGGAGCTTGCGCGAAACCGCTCGCCGGCATCAGCGATACTTTCTCTACGAGACAAATGTCGGCGCCGGGCTGCCGATCATTCAGACGCTTCGCGGTCTGGTCGAGACTGGCGATGAAGTTATCAAGATCGAGGGCGTGCTATCAGGCACTCTCTCTTACATCTTCAACTCGCTCGACGGTCGCCGGACGTTTTCTGAGGTTGTGCGAGAGGCGCACGCGTTGGGTTTGACTGAGCCGGATCCACGTGAAGACTTATCGGGTATGGACGTCGCTCGCAAGCTGATCATTCTGGCGCGGGAGATGGGAATTGAAGTGGAGATGGATTCAGTTCATGTTGAGAGTCTCGCGGATCAAGACGATCAGACGATCGCGGCATTGTTGAGCTCCGCGCGCGAAGCAGGTCAGGTGGTGCGGTATGTTGGCACGATTGATAGTAAGGGTGATTTATCGGCGCAGATGCGCACGTTTCCAATGGACCACCCGTTCGCAAGCCTCAACGGCAGCGACAACATCGTGAGCTTCCAAACCGCGCGGTACAACACGCAGCCGATGATCGTAAAAGGACCAGGCGCCGGACCCGAGGTAACGGCAGCAGGTGTCTTTGCCGATCTCCTCCGCCTCGCCTCCTTCCTCGGCGCACCATATTGAAATAGGAAACGGGTGGCCACGGAGGGCCACCCCTACAGTTGTACTCAACCACGCAACTTCTTCGATAGCGCCCGGTGAGCAACAACTGTAGGGGCGGCCCTCCGTGGCCGCCCGTTGTTCGTAACCTCTCAGAAGGAAAACTTCAACTGATAACGAATCACGCGGCCGCCGCCGTGCGCGTCGTCGCGAGTGACGTCGAAGAGATAAGCCACGCTGCCGTGAAAAGCATCGGTGCCTGATTTCGTAACGGTGTTGGCGACCGCGCCGCCTGCGCGACCAAACTCCGCATCGTAGTTTGAAGTCTGATTTGAAACTTCCTGCACAGCGTCAGGATTTGTGATCTGGAAAGCCTGTCCGGCAACTGAGATATCGTTATTCTCAGTGCCGTCGATCAGGAAGTTGTTCGTGCGCCCGCGCGAGCCGTTGACTGAAAACGTGCCGACGCCGAAGCCGAAGCGGTTCGTTGAAACTCCGGGGAGTGTCAGCGCGAGCGAAACCGGATTGCGGCCGGCGACCGGCAGCTCGGTAATCCTGACTTTATCAATTTTGCCGCCGCGCACCGGTGCTTCTACCTGGAGTAACTGGCCGGCATCAGCAGCCACGTTAACTGTCTCGACTTGTCCTGCCGGAGCCATCTGCGCCGGAACATCCGAAGTTTGATTCGCTTGCACTTCAATACCAGTGCGCACGATTTCGCCGAAGCCGGTGGCGTTAACCTTCACAACCTGAGCGCCGGCGATCAGCGCACCGTTGGGATCGGTCACTGTTCCGCTAACAGTGCCTCTACTAGTTTGACTGAAAGTTAGTGTTGATAGGGTGAAAACAACGGCCACGATAAGGAGAGATCGAACAATCATGAGTTCCTCCTAGAAGTGAGTTGACCAGGGCGTTTACGAGTTTTCGTATGCCGGGCGCGACCTGGTTTTGATCCGAGCGAGGTTGTTAATGTGTGTCTGATTTGGCCGATGCAGTCACTATTCCGATTTTCGTACGAGGATATGATCGAACTGAGTTGTTTGTTTGTCCGAAAATGACATTGGTTGAAAAGAGTGAGTTGAATGTCGATTCATAATCATTGGACAGGAGTGTCTCTGACCTTGGATCAGTTGGTAAATTTTGGTCGTCGTGAAAGACATCACGGAACGGAACGTTCCGAAATTTCGGACATTTTTCAATCAATCAGGAGCGCTGTTGTTCGTTCTCGATTAGTGATGTGATCGAAAACTCCTGGCGCGAACGCGCGTGCTAAAGCCAGGTTGTCGCCTTCGGGCAAGGTTGAGACGACAAAAATACCGTGTCGGTGAGTTTGGAAGAACGAAACGTTATAGCCTTCAATTTGTGAACAAACGATCGTGGCAGGATCCTTTGCAGGAGAATGATCGGACGCGAGATTGCTCGGAATGCCAGTCACCAGAAATGAAACAAGACTGCCGTGATATTTCAGCACGATGTGCGCAAAGCGTCGCCCGGCGAATACACACGAATGCGCCTCGATAAACTTGACGTCAGGTGGTGCAACACTTCCTTTTGCGAAAATTTCGGCGAGGCCGAGGTAAACCGGATCGTAGTTTTGCCCGGCTACGTCGAGGGCGATCGGCTTTTCCGCCAGTCGAAACTCTTCTGCGCAATCACGATGATCACCCACGGCAGCCTTTGCCAATTCGATTTTTACAATATTTTGAGCTGGTCGAGAAAGTAGCTGTCGAACGATTATCGATCCGATTAGCAGTGTAAGTAACAGGCACGCCGCCACCGCGAGTGTGAAGTAACGCCGCGACTGCGATCTTTCCATCGATGGAACGATCGATTGCGACCTCACTTCGATTGCGGCGTCGCGTAACCTGCCCGACAATTCACTCACAAACTCCGGTCGCATGCGATTAACGGGTAAACCAATAAACGCGTCACGAAGGTTGGTGCGCAATGCTCGTCGCGCCGACAACTCACATCGGCAGTCTGCGCATTTCTCAAGATGCGAAATTGCTTCGTGATTGGTTTCGACACTGAGCTCGTCGCTCAAATACGAATCAGCGATTTCGCAAAATTCGTGACATTCCATTCCAGATCCCTCTAGTCCATCGACAGAGCGCGCTGCCGCAGAAAACCATGCGCTCGCGCGTAACCGGCGAGCTCGGCACGCAGGAGTTTACGGCCACGCGAAATGCGCGACATCACAGTACCGATGGGAACATTGATGGCCGATGCAATTTCTTTGTACGACATCTCTTCAATGTCAGCCAGAATGACGACTTCCTGAAAACTTCGAGGTAACCGTTTGAGCGCAGCGAGCACGTCTTCATCTGTCACGCTTTGCGGCGTCGGAGCTTCAAAAACAGCGGTCTCAGCGATTCGTTCGTCTGAGTCGCTGACCAGAGTTAACCGGCTTGCAGCGCGTCTTCTTTTACTGTTCCTGTGATACAGGATCGACACCAACCAGGCGTGACAATTCGTACCGGTGATAAAGCGATGAAACGCGCCGAGCGCCTCGGTCAGTGTTTCCTGTACAAGATCTTCGGCTTCAGTCCGATCTCGTGTAAGCCACAAAGCAATGCGAAACAAACTCGGAGCATGAGGCATCACCTCGGCGTCAAAGCTCGCCCAGTGATCCTCCTGCCCGTGTTCCGACCCGCGATTCGCGGCTGCGCCAAACATGCGTCCTGTTAGGTATTCCCATTTGTGTGGGAATTTATTCCCGGCAACTGCTGATGTGTCGACAAAAGGCGGGAAACCTTACAAACTGTGTTCGGGAATAAAACGTGGGCATTGCGGCATTAATTCCTCGGAGTAGTTTCTAATTGCGAGGGAGTCAAATGAAATTAGTTGTTGGTTTGCTGCTGATACTCTTCGGTGCCGGTGCATTCTGGGGTTTGAGACAGCGTCCGGCTTTATCACAAATGAACAATAAAACATCCGTAGCGCCGGGCGCCCAAGCTGGTCCCGTCATAGTTGAGCTGTTCACTTCGGAAGGCTGTTCGAGCTGTCCGCCGGCAGATGTGCTCTTGTCCAAACTCGATCAGCAGTCGATCGATGGAGTGGAGATCATCGGGTTAAGCGAACATGTCGACTACTGGGACGATCTGGGCTGGCGAGATCCATTCTCGTCTGCGGAGTTCAGTAAACGACAGAGCGCATACTCGAATACGTTTCGTACGAACAGTGTTTACACGCCGCAGATGATCGTCGATGGGCAGGAAGAGTTTGTCGGCAGCGACGAGAAGCGCGCACGTGCTGCCATCGCTAAAGCCGCTTCAAAGGCGAAAGCCAGGATAGAAGTCAAACCTTCCATCAACGCTGAAGGTCAGGCAGTTAGTTTGTCTATTAATGTTTCAGATCTGCCCTCTATAAACAATGGCGATACGGCGGAAGTGCTCATGGCCGTCACTGAAAGCAAGCTCTCCTCCGAGGTTCCGCGTGGTGAAAACGCCGGCCGCTCACTCAAGCACACGGCTGTTGTGCGCTACCTTGAAAGTGTTGGTGAAGTAGATTCAGGAACGAGTAAGTTCACGGCTGACAAGACAGTGTCCCTGGCGACCAACTGGCAAAGAAATAATTTACGCCTCGTCATCTTTATACAGGAACGCCGCACGCGGCGTGTGCTAGGTGCGGCGTCGGTAAAACTCTGAGGTCACATTTTGTTGCTCTTCATCATAGATTTTTTGTGCACCTTCTTCTTTCTGGATTTCCGTTTCGACTTATGACTCTTCATCATCTTGTCGTCCTTCATCATCGTGTCGCCCATCTTGTTTTCAGACTGCATGGTCTGTCCACTCGGATCCTGGGCCAAGCTGGAAATTGCGAAGCTGCTCATTAGAGTAGCGGTTAACATTGCTGCAGTAAGCGTTCTCTTCAACATATCGTTCTCTCCTCTTTTAGTTCTCGATCTTGCTGGCTTGTTAATACCTACCGGCGTGGTTTTTATTCCACCGCATCCGTGCGGAATAAAAATCAACCTGCCCGGTATAAATATGTAAGCGAGAATGTCGAACAGAAGCTCAACCAATTGGATCGTACCGCTTCGGCTTGTTGTCGGTTTCGGCTTTGCCGCACATGGTTATGCAAAGGTCAGTCGAGGGCCAGCGAATTTCGGCGCGATCCTGGCAAGCATGGGCGTTCCGCAACCTGGTCTGATGGCCTGGTTGACTACTCTGCTCGAACTCATAGGCGGCGTGAGCGTGATGATTGGTGCGTTCACCGGACCACTCGCTCTACCTCTATCGGTCATCATGTTGTCTGCGATGTTCAAGGTCCATTGGCAATACGGATTCTCGTCGGTCAGACTTAAAGCGGTAACTGTTTCAGACGCGGAATTCGGACCGATTGGCTACGAGCTCAATCTCCTCTACATAGTTGGATTGATCACGATCGCGCTCATCGGACCCGCAAAGCTTTCGTTGGATTATTGGTTGAGACAAAGACAGGCTGCTAAAAAGATCTCTGCGTAATCTCCGCGTACTCTGCGTCTCTGCGGTTTAATTGTTTTTGCAGACAAGTTCACCGCAGAGACGCAGAGTACGCAGAGATCGCGCAGAGATGAAATTAGGGCAAACTCATTTTTTGTGTTTTTGTGCCTCTTTGTGGCTAAATTGAAAAATGAAGACGATTGGTATTGCTGCGCATAGCGCTGAGGGCGCTGCTCTTTGTTACCTGACCGCAGTCAGAGAAGGTGGGACACAACTCGGTCCACACATGCACCCGCCCATCGTGATGAGCTCAGTGCCGTTGGCGTTGAGCATGCCGGGTTGGGAAACCGATAACCACAAAGACGTCGCGAAGTTTTTGTCTCAAGGCGTTGAGATGGTCGCGGACGCCGGCGCTGATTTTTATGTCTGTCCGGATAACACGGCGCACATCGTGCTGGAAAAGATCGCTTCAGATCTGCCGATACCGGGACTTCACATTGCTGAAGTGGTTTGTCGCGAGATAACAGCGCAAGGATGGAAGCGCGTCGGACTACTCGGCACGAAGTGGACCATGACCGGACCAGTCTACGCCCGTGCGCTTGAGCAACGCGGACTCGAACGCCTGGTTCCCGATGAGTCAGTAAGAGAACAACTAAATGCAGCGATCTTCGACGAGCTCTGCCAGTCGATCTTCAACGCCGAGACCACTCAACGTTTCGTCAACGCGATCGAAGAGCTCAAAGCAAGAGGGGCAGAGTGCGTGATCCTGGGCTGCACCGAGATCCCTTTGATCGTCACCGCAACCAATTCACCGCTTCCCGTTCTTGATTCAACTCGATTGCTGGCGAAATACGCCGTCAACGAAGCGATGAGCGATCGGCCTATTGAGATCCAATCTGGGTGGTTACCAATTTAGACCTGGTACGCAAATCGAAACTCTCGCCCCTCTCGAGCCAGTAATACCAGTTGTTATCGTGTTTCGTGTTGTCGTAAATCGCAACGCGGCCGTTGCCAATCACTTGAAAGCGATCGCCGGTGACGACAATCGCTGCTTTCTCAAATGACACCGGACGGCAGTATCAGGCTTGATGCGGCGGTGGGAATGTACACGATATTTGCATCAGGTCCGCCGGCGAGCGTCACGAACTCTTTCAGGCCGGTCTCCGGATCGCCGCCAGTCAATATCAATGTTCCCTGCTCAACGCCGTTGGACGTATGCGCGATTGTTACGGAGAAAGTGAAGAAGAAACTAATCAGGAGCCCAGCGAACCGGCGAAGGTAAATACGATTCATTTAAGTCATAAAACATACGGGCCTCGCAAAAGTTACACAAAGACTTGAACAGATTTTTCTGTGCGGTAGCAAACAATTCTTTAGCGGCTCGTGCCGGTTTCGCCGCCACCAAATAACCGTCTGAAGAAGCGCGCGATGATGGCCCAGATAGCGCGAAATGCGAGTGGCGCGGCGGCGACAGGTTTCGGCTCTGGTGGCGTTGGTTGGGCGACGGGTTGATCTGATGGCTGAGGTTCTTCAGCAACTTCTAACTGTTGCCTGACGCACGTCGAGAACTGGCGGAACATTTGTCGCGAAACTTCTTCGATCATCCCGCGTCCGAATTGAACGATTTTTCCAACGAGGTCGATATCGGCATTAACTAAAACCTCGCAGCCGCCGCCGTCGAGTGGCGAGACCGTGCTGAGCATCGACACCTTCGTCGATCCGGAGCCGCCCACTTCGCGGGCGTCGCCAACCATCCGCACCTGGTGCGTCTCTTCGTTTATGTCGGTGAACTTCGCCTGGCCTTTATATGACATCGACAGCGGCCCGACTTTTACTTTGATCGCGCCGAGGAACGTCCGCTCGTCCTGTTGCTCGAGCAGCTCTGCACCCGGAAGACACTGAACCACACGCTTCGGATCGATCAAATAGTTCCAAACTCGCTCAACAGGCGCCTTCACCTCGAAGCGCTCCTCAATCTTAAAAGCCATCGTTCACCTCCGCCGCCGACAATAACACGAAACACTATTGGACCGGGTCAGTACCACCTGCGGTAGCGGGTGGGTGCGTAGCATTTACGCCTGCATTGATTGCGTCAGTTGCCGCACCGCTGCGCACCCACCCGCTGCCGCAGGTGGTACTGACCCTATCCAAGTTGACGATCGCCTGGTCCATGTTGACGTTAACACTACTGCCCTCGTATGATCGTGCCCTTCCCACAGTTGACACGCTCAGCTTGAACGAAAAATCGATTCCGATGTAGGAAAGGTGACGCCCTATGATACCTCGGAGCTTTGAGTACTTCTCTCCAACCACGCTCGACGAAGCTATCGCTCTGTTGCAAAAGCTTGGTCCAGATGCGAAGTTGCTGTCCGGCGGTCAAAGTCTCATTCCGATGATGAAGTTGAGACTAGTTTCCCCCGAGTACATCGTCGACATCAATCGCATCCCGGGACTTGATTATATTTCCGAAACTGACGGTCACCTGCGGATCGGCGCACTGACACGCGAACACGAGCTCGAATCGTCAGACGTAGTGAAAACCAGATTCCCGATTCTCAGCGACACGGCAAAAGTGATCGCCGATCCACTCGTGCGCAGCCAGGCGACGGTCTGCGGCAATCTCGCGCACGGCGATCCCGCTAACGATCATCCGGCAACGATGCTGGCGCTCGGCGCTACGGTTGTTGCAACCGGCGCCAAAGGCCCACGCGAGATCCCGATCGCAGACTTCTTTCCAGGTCTTTTCACTACCGCACTAGAGCCGGAGGAGATTCTCACTGAAATCAGAATCCCGTTTCCACCACCGCGAAGTGGAGGCGCTTATTTGAAGCTGGAAAGAAAAGTCGGCGACTTCGCAACCGCAGGCGTGGCCGTGCAAATCTCACTCGACGATGCGGGCGCGTGCAAAAACGCCGGCATCGGTCTCACGAACGTCGGCATGACTCCAATCAAAGCGAAACAGGCTGAAGCATTTCTCAACGGCAAGCAACTCGACGAAGCCACAATCCAACAAGCCGCCGAACTCGCCGCCTCGGAGTCGCAGCCAATGGATGACATCCGTGGCTCAGCCGATTACAAACGCGATCTCGTTCGTGTTCTAACTGCACGCGCGCTCACGACTGCCTTGGGTCGCGCGAAAGGAGGAGCGTAACTATGACAAACGTACCAATCAAAGTAACTGTCAACGGCGTGGAACATAGTACTGACATCGAGCCACGTTTACTGCTGGTCCATTACTTACGCGAAACGCTGCGGCTCACCGGAACACACATCGGTTGTGATACGAGTCACTGCGGCGCGTGTACGGTCGTCATGGATGGACGCGCGGTCAAGTCATGCACAGTCTTCGCTGTCCAGGCTGATGGACGCTCGATCACGACTGTCGAAGGTCTGGAGCAAGACGGCCAACTGCATCCGCTACAGGACGGGTTCTTTCAGGAACATGGTCTGCAATGCGGCTACTGCACGCCCGGCATGTTGATGACCGGAGTCGCGTTCCTGAAATCAAACAACAATCCCAGTGACGATGAGATCCGTCACGCGATCTCGGGCAATCTGTGTCGGTGCACGGGCTACGTCAATATCGTGAAGGCATATCAGTACGCTGCGCAAAAGATGCGTGAAGGAGGTGCGTAAAGATGGCGCCAAAAACATCGCCTGAAATCGGTGGCATGGGCCATTCAGTCAAGCGCAAAGAAGATCCGCGTTTCCTGCGCGGCCAGGGCAACTACGTTGACGACGTGAATCTGCCCGGCATGCTCTATCTCGACATCGTGCGCAGTCCGTACGCGCACGCGACGATCACAAACATCGACATCTCCAAAGCGATGGCGATTCCGGGGGTGCTCGCAGTGATCACCGGGAAGGATCTGGAGAAGTACAACCTGCACTGGATGCCGACGTTGATGTCGGACACGCAGATG
>DATFDT010000178.1:0-7317 GCA_035251975.1 Pyrinomonadaceae bacterium
GAGGGCCACCCCTACAGTTGTGGTCGATTCTGCTATAATCCACTCACCCCTGCTTACCCCCTACAGATCTCTTCTCCGTACACGCATGAGTTTTGTAGAGTATGCCGAAAAAACGTCCCGCGACGGGACCTTCAATTGTTAAGGTCAGTAAAAATCAAATCACGAATCTTCAAAGCCCGGAACTGGCGCCATACTGGCTCTCCGCTCTGATCGAGTCCGCCGATGACGCGATCATCAGCAAGACTCTCGAGGGCATTATCACGAGCTGGAACGCCGGAGCCGAGCGTGTCTTCGGTTACACCGCTGACGAAGTTATCGGTAAGCCGATCACGATTCTCATCCCCAAAGACCATGAAGACGAAGAGCCGGCCATCCTGGCACGTCTCCGCGCCGGCGAACGCATCGAGCACTACGAAACGATCCGCGTCAGAAAAGACGGAAGGCTGATCGACATCTCGTTGACCGTCTCACCGATCGTAGGTCCAAACGGACAGATCATCGGCGCCTCCAAGATCGCGCGTGATATCACCGAGCAGCGACAAGCCCGTCGCGCGCTCGACGAACAGGCCGAGGCCCTGCGCACTCTCAACGAGATCGGCAAAACGATCTCCGCTGAGCTCGATCTGCACAACACAGTCCAGGCAGTTACTGACGCAGCTACGGAATTGACGGGCGCACAATTCGGCTCATTCTTTTACAACGTGTTAAATGATGAAGGCGCGTCGTACATGCTTTACACGCTGGCCGGTGTGCCGCGCGAAGCGTTTGCACACTTTCCGATGCCGCGTGCGACCGATCTCTTTGGTCCAACTTTTCGCGGAGAACGAGTCGTGCGTATCGACGACGTGAAGCTCGATCCACGCTACGGAAAGAATTCGCCGTATTACGGAATGCCGGAAGGACACTTGCCCGTGACGAGCTATCTCGCAGTCCCGGTGGTCTCACGCTCGGGCGAGGTGATTGGCGGTCTCTTTTTCGGCCATCCTGCACCGCGAATGTTTACCGAGCGTGACGAGATCATCGTTTCAGGTCTCGCTTCACAAGCGGCCATCGCGATGGACAACGCACGCCTCTATGAAGCAGCGCAGAAGGCGCGCGCTGAAGCAGAAAAGGCAGCGGCCGAGAACGAACGCCTGTACAAGCAGGCAGAAGAATCGAGCCGTCTGAAGGAAGAGTTTCTCGCCACTATCTCGCACGAGCTGCGAACGCCGTTGAGCGCGATTCTCGGTTGGGCCAGGATGCTGCGATTGGGCCAACTATCACCGGAGAATTCCGCGAAGGCGCTCGACACGATCGAGCGTAATGCTCGCGCGCAAGCTCAACTCGTCGATGACTTGCTCGACGTTTCAAGGATCATTACCGGCAAGCTGCGCATGGACGTGCGTCCCGCGGATCCAAATTCATTCATCGACGCTGCAGTCGAATCCGTGCGACCGGCGGCAGACGCGAAAGGCTTGCGGATCCAAAAAGTAGTCGATACTGGTGCGATCTCGATTCCCGGCGATCCGGTGCGACTACAGCAAGTCGTATGGAATTTACTTTCGAACGCGATCAAGTTCACGCCGCGTGGTGGTCGTGTGCAGATTCGATCGGAGCGAGTTAATTCACATCTCGAGATCGTCGTGAGCGACACCGGTCAGGGTATTGCGCCTGAGTTTCTCCCGCACGTTTTCGATCGTTTCCGCCAGGCAGACCAGAAGACCAGTCGCCACCACGGCGGCATGGGACTGGGTCTGGCGATCGTGCGCCATCTTGTCGAGATGCACGGAGGCACGGTGCGCGCAAACAGTGATGGCGAAGGCAAAGGAGCCACGTTCACCGTGATGTTGCCGATCACTCCGCTCTACCAGGTCGATGCATCCGGCGGGCGCGTTCATCCCGGCGCGCGAGATCTTCTACCTCCGACTGACTCTGCAGATCGCCTTGATGGTCTAAGAATTCTCGCTGTTGACGACGAACCGGATACACGGGAGCTACTGAAGCAGGGCCTCGAGTTCCTTGGTGCGAAAGTCAAAGTGGTGGGCTCGGCTGCCGAGGCCATCGACTCGCTAAGAGGATCTCCTCCGGACATTTTGATCAGCGACATCGGAATGCCGGGAACAGACGGCTACGATTTGATCAGGCAGGTTCGCGCTCTTCCTCCCGATCGTGGTGGCAAAGTACCGGCAATCGCGCTGACGGCTTACACGCGTGTCGAAGATCGTTTGCAAGCGTTACGCGCCGGCTACGACATGCACGTACCGAAGCCGGTCGAACTTGCAGAACTCGTCGCGGTGGCAGCCAGTGTGTCGCGGCGGCATAGTTAACCCAGCATCAAGACTTGAAGGTACAACTGTAGGGGTGGCCCTCCGTGGCCGCCCGTTCGTTTCGAGCACGCATATTCACGAAAACGGGCGGCCACGGAGGGCGGCCCCTACAGTTGTTTGCGAAAGGCCAGATGATTCTGCATCACGACGCCGAATTGATCACGGAGGATGCGGTCGTATTCTTCGCGGCTCGATAAGGTCTGTTCGTCGCGAAGACGTTGCGTACCGGAGGTGGTGATAAAGCGCATGTCACTGAGTGTGATGCGACCATCTTCTGTGGCGCGCGAGCAAATGAGACTCTGCGTGAAATGTGAATCCGGAGAGGTCTGGTGGTAACGACACATCTCTTCGTAATCTGGAAACGTGTACGGCTGGAGAGTGAAACGATATTGCGGTTGCCAGTCTTCACCACCGTTGCGACGCTTTAGAATAATGTGATCATCCGTGCCCACCAGACGAAAGGTACGCGTGCCTTGCACTTGATCGTCTCGTGTATCGAGTAACAGCGGCTCCAAAAACGAATCACCGAAACCAACATCAACCAGCCAACGCTCGTTCAGCGTGACCATCAGCGCCATGTGATCGAAGATCGGTCCAAAACTTCCGTCAGCCCTCGCCACGCCTGCCGCCAACATCGCGACGTCGAAACCCAACGCGCGCAACAAGCTCGCGAACAAGCCATTGCATTCGTAACAAAAACCGCCACGTCGCTGGTCTACGATCTTTGTGTACAGCGCGTCTTCGTTGAGAACGATCGGCTCGCCTGAGTGAATGCTCAGGTTCTCGAAAGGCACACTCATCAAATGCGCAACCTGGAGCGCGCGCAACGTTTCCGCCTTCACTTCTCGCGAGCCGTTGTAATTGATCCGTTCGAGATACTCGTCGATGTTCATGACATTAAAATTACCACGGGCGCAAAAGAATAGAACAAGTCAGGAAGAGGGTCTTGCCCCCGCTTTTAGAAATCCGACAGCGGGGGCAAGCCCCTCTTCCTGACTTGTTCTATTCTAGGCTTGTTTCATCCAATATTGATTATTGAAGATCGACTTTCCTGTTCTCGCCAAGATCCGGCTGTTTCCCCGTCACGAGTGACGAGACAAAACTCAACGCGTAACCAATCGTGCTCGACGGGCTGTCCCAGTATTCAGCTTTTTCGAGACTGACGCGCAGCAGTGCAATCTCCGGATCGTCTTTGCCTTCCGGAAACCAGATCTTGAACTCGGGCCGCCACAACTCATCGATCTTCGCTCGATCGCTTACAAGCTGCGCAGTCCCACTCACGGATACGTAACGCTGATTGTCCGGATCCGCAAAGCTTACATTCACTTTCGGCAGCTTCTCGATCTCGCTCACCTTGTGTGACGACGCATTAGTAAAAAACCAAATATCTCCATCCGCATCGATATCACCATTCGACGACATCGGCCGGCTGTGCAGAGCGCCGCCTTCATCAACCGTGGTCAGCATGCAGAAGTCAATTGCCTTAATCAGATCTCGAAGTTTTTCCAGATCGTTTTCGCGTGTTTGTGTTGGTACTGTCATAGCCAGAATTTGGACGCAGAACTTCACAGATTCAAGCTCTCTTCTTGCGTTTTTTGTGCCTTTTTGTGGTTAACAGGTTTTTGCGGCATGCTTTGACAATCTAGGTATCGGTGCGTATGATGCCTACCGTTTCTAGGTATCGATAGCGAAGGGGATTACACGTGCCCAAAGACAAGGCCGATCTGTTACAGGGAACGCTCGATATGCTCATACTCAAGTCGCTCTCGCTCGGAGAGTTGCACGGGTATGGAATTATTCAGCGCATTCGCCAACTTTCCGACGAAATGTTGAATGTGGAACAGGGATCTTTGTATCCCGCACTCTATCGTATCGAGCAAAAGGGTTGGGTCTCCGCGCGTTGGGACGTACACGAGACCGGGCGTGAAGCGAAGTTTTACAAACTCACGCGCGCCGGACGAAAGCAACTCGAGACCCAAGAAGCGAGCTGGGATCGACTGTGTCTCGCGATCGCGAAAGTGCGACAGGCCACCTAAAGCCAGTACACAAAAGGCACAAAAGTTCAAAAGGCACAAAGAAAATCCCTGGAAAGAGTTTTATAGAAATGAAGTGGTTCAACATACTTCGCGATCGAATCAGAGCTCTGCGGCAGCGTGAGGACGTTATCAACGATATCGACCGTGAAATGCGTCTGCATCTCGAGATGCAGGTGGACGCGAACATCAGGGCCGGAATGTCACCAGCAGAGGCACGCGAAAAAGCAAGGCGCAGTTTCGGAAACCTCAACCGGGCCGTCGATGCGGCTTACGACGTTAAAGGCGGCGGCATCTTTGAGACGCTCGCACAGGACATTCGCTACGGCGTCCGCATGCTCGACAAACATAAAGCATTCACGTCCATCGCAATCATCACACTCGCGCTCGGCATCGGCGCCAACACGGCGATCTTCTCAGTCGTCAACGAGCTGTTGCTGCGGCCACTTCCCTATCGCGATGCAGACCGGATCACAACCGTGTGGGAAGTCTCACCGCAAGGCCGGCACCAGAACAGCACTTCGCGCGCAAACTTCCGCGTCTGGCACGATCAGAATAGCAGCTTCCAGAACATGGCCGCATTCAGCGATCAACGTTTGAACCTGACGGGCACTGGCGAGCCGGAAGAGTTGTCGGTCCAGTTCACAACGCCTGAGTTCTTCAAAATACTCGGCGTCGATCCGCTTCACGGTCGCACGTTCCTGCCGGAAGATGACAAAGGAGGCCAGTCTCCGGTCGCAGTGCTGAGCTATGGACTGTGGCAACGTCGATTCGGCGGACAGCCTGGTCTGGTTGGCGATACGATCACTCTCAATGATGAGAAGTTTACAGTCATCGGCGTGATGCCGCCGAATTTTCAGTTTCATATCAAACAGCGTTCGGGCACCGGCAGGCCCGCAGAGCTATGGACCATCCTGTCGATGCAGATTGGACCAGGGGCAAACGACCGCGGCAGATTTCTCGGGACAGTCGCACGATTGAAAGACGGCGTGAGCGTGGACCAGGCTGCGGCCGAGTTGCGCACGATCCATGCGCGACTTTCAGACGAAGAGCCGCAGTTCAACAAAAACTACACAAACGAAGTGCTGCCGCTGCGCGAGCAGTTCTTCGGCAATGTGCGTCGCCCGCTCTGGCTGATGCTCGGCGCGGTTGGATTCGTATTACTGATCGCTTGCGCGAACGTCGCAAACCTGCTGCTTTCACTCGCCACGTCGCGCGAGAAAGAGATCGCTGTGCGAGCCGCCCTCGGCGCACGCCGGCTCCGCATCGTCAGGCAGTTGCTAACGGAAAGTCTTCTGCTGGCGTTGCTCGGCAGCGTGCTCGGATTGGGTTTCGCTTGGCTCGGAATCAAAGCGCTCGTTGCGATCAGCCCGCGCGATCTCGTCAGTTTGCAGAGCGTCGGCTTGAATCTCACCGTACTCGGTTGGACGCTCGGCGTATCGATGCTGACCGGAATCATCTTCGGACTCGCTCCAGCACTCCACATCTCGCGTCTCAATCTCAACGACTCACTCAAAGACGGCGGAAAGTCTGAATCAAGCCAGGCGAGTGGCAGCCGTCGCTTGCGCAACGCGCTTGTGGTTTCTGAGATCGCGCTCGCCGTCGTACTGCTTGCCAGTGCTGGTTTACTGATCAGGAGTTTCCTCCGGCTTCAACAAGTGGACCGCGGCTTCAACACTGATAATGTGCTGACGATGGTCGTGCGACTTCCGGATCGTTATCGAGAAGATCCTCAAGTAGTAAATTTCTTCAACCAGGCGCTCGAACGTGTACGGCACTTGCCGACCGTCCGCTCCGCGGGCATGGTCAATTTCCTGCCGCTGTACGGAGGTCTCGGTTCGAATACAGGCTTCAAGATCCTCGGACGGCCCGAGCCGCCGCCGGGACAAGGGCCGGGAACAGACGTGCGCGTTGTCGATGCAGGCTACTTCGGCACGTTGGGAATTCCGTTACTACGAGGTCGCAATTTTTCCGACGCCGAACAACGCGAAGCGAAGCATGTGCTCCTGATCAACGAGGCGCTCGCGCACCAGTATTTCCCGAACCAGGATCCGATCGGACAGCGACTCGACGTGACGATGTTTGATACACCGACGCCTGCCGAGATCATCGGCGTCGTCGGTAACGTGAGATACGACAGTCTAGTTGACGAAGCGCCACCTGCTGTTTACTTTCCACATCCGGATCTCACTTATTCATTCATGACGCTCGTGGTGCGCACTGACGGCGACCCTGCGGCGATCGCTCCCGCAATTCAACGAGAGATCCGCGCGCTCGATCCGAATCAACCTGTTTCTGACGTGCGCACCATGAACCAGGTGATGTCGGAATGGGTAGTGCGTTCGCGTTTCAACACCTTGCTGTTGGGACTCTTCGCGGGACTCGCGACACTGCTCTCCGCGGTTGGTATCTTCGGCGTGATGAACTATTCAGTCGCGTTGCGAACGCGCGAGCTCGGACTGCGACTCGCCGTCGGCGCGCAACCGCGACAAGTGCTGCTGCTCGTCTTGAAGCAGGGATTAGGTTTGACGATCGTGGGCCTCGTACTTGGACTCTTTGCCGCGTTCGCACTCACGCGACTTCTCTCCGGCCTGCTGTTCGGCGTCGCTGCAGTTGATGTGACGACGTTTGCGAGTATTTCGTTGTTGCTCGTGATCGTGTCGCTGCTTGCCTGCTATCTGCCGGCGCGACGAGCGATGCGCATTGATCCATTGAGTGCCTTGAGATACGAGTAGGTTGTTAGACAGGATAGACAAGAATTTTCATGATTTACAGGTTGCGACTTGTAAATCCTGAAAAATCTTGTTCATCCTGTCTGAATTCCTGTTAGGCTGTCACCCCGATGGCCACGCTGGAACGGACCGTAGGCTCGAAGCTCGGTTGGATGATCGCCGGGCGACTCGTCACCGCACTTCTCCTCAGTGTCGTCGGAACTCTCTGGACCGGACAAGCCTCACAATCGATCAATAAAAGTCTCG
>DATFDT010000179.1:0-21549 GCA_035251975.1 Pyrinomonadaceae bacterium
TGCGCGTTCTCGTCGCAGATCGATGCGTTGGAAGAAGCTGCCTTCGTCGCCCGCGGGTTTGAAACCCCAGCGCGCGAGATTCATCGCGAGAAACTTCGCCGTCGTGTTGAGCCCGCGCGATGGTGTGTCGCGTCCTTCCATTTCGTCGGAAGCGATGAACGTCAGGTAATCTCTGAGTTGATCTGCCGCGATCGTATCAACACCGCGTTTAGTTACGGCGGATGCTGCTGTCTTCTTTGTTGATTTATGAGCAGCGCGCTGGGCAAAGCTTGCCGGAAGGGTTGCGGGAAGCGTGGTGACGAGCAAACTCGCCAACACGAAGGAGGTTAAGAATCTTCGCATTTAGTCTCCAGTTTTTTTGTGCTTTGGTGCCTTTTGTGGCCTACGCGTGCTGCACGGCTTGAACCAGTCGTGTCAGCGTGTCTTTCGCGTCGCCATACAGCATGCCTGTTACCGGCTTAAAAAACAAAGGGTTCTCCAGACCAGAGAAACCTTTGCCTTGCCCGCGCTTCAAGACCACGACTGACTTCGACCGGTCGACTTCAAGAATCGGCATACCGGCGATGGGACTGCCTGGGTTGTCGCGTGCATCGGGATTGACGACGTCATTTGCTCCGATGACGACAGCGACATCTGTGGTTGGAAATTCAGGATTGATCTGTTCGAGCTCGTACAGCGACGAATACGGAACGTTCGCTTCCGCGAGCAGCACGTTCATATGACCGGGCATGCGGCCTGCGACGGGATGGATTCCATATTTGACAGTGACGCCGCGCTTCTCGAGCACGTCTGCGAGCTCGCGCACTGCGTGTTGCGCCTGCGCAGTGGCGAGTCCGTAACCGGGCACGAACACGACTTTGTTTGCGTAAGCGAGTTGTGTGGCGATGTCGTCAAGGCCGACTTCGCGCATCGATCCTTGTAGCTCGCCGCCGCCTGCTGCTGCTGTCGCTGCGCTTCCAAACGCGCCGAACAAAACGTTCGTCATCGATCGATTCATCGCGCGGCACATCAGGATCGAGAGTATGAATCCGGAAAAACCGTCGAGCGTGCCGGCGATGATCAGCACTTTGTTCGAGAGCACGAAACCCGTCGCCGCCGAGGCGAGTCCGGCGTAAGAATTCAGCAAAGACATCACGACCGGCATGTCAGCCGATCCGATCGGCATCACCAGCAGCAGTCCGAAGACGAACGCGAGACCCACCATCGTGAAAAATAACGGCATCGAACCGGGCACGACGATCAGATACACAAAGATTCCGATCGTCACCGCGAGCAGGGCCATGTTGAAGACGTTCTGGCCCTTGTAAGTCATAGGCGTGCCGCGCACCATGCCCTGGAGTTTTGCAAAGGCGAGCAGGCTGCCGGTGGTCGTGAGCGCGCCGAGCATCACTTCGAAACCGAGCGCGCCCATCATTACCCTGTTTTCGAGATGACCACCAAACCGGTAGAACTCGGAGATACCGACGAGCGCTGCGGCGAAGGCGCCAAACGCGTGTGACAGCGCGGTCCGTTGCGGCATGGCCGTCATCGGCACCCACACGCCCATCGCGAGTCCGACCACAGAGCCGATAGCGAGACCAGCGAGTATCCATGTGTAAGTGATGATCTCGTGGTGCACGAGGGTGCCGATGATGGCCATCAACATGCCAAATTCGGCGAGATGCATTCCGCGCTTCGCGGTTTCGGGATGGCTCATCCCCTTCAACCCGAGGATGAAAAGGATTGAAGCGAGCAGGTAGCTGAATTCGATGAAGTAGAATTGCAAGCGCTGGTTTTAGTCCTTCTTCGCGATCTCTTTCCGCTTGAACATCTTCAACATGCGATCGGTGATGACGAATCCGCCGACTACGTTCGTCGTAGAACAAACAACAGCGATGAAACCGAGGATCGTGCTGACGGTGTTGTACCGCGCCCCGGCGGTGACGATCGACCCGACGAGCGAGATACCGGAGATCGCGTTAGTCGCAGACATCAGCGGCGTGTGCAGCAGCGGCGGCACTCGCGAAATCACCTGGTAACCAAGAAACGCCGCGAGCGCGAAAACATAAAGCGCCGAAATCAAAAGTATTTTTTGGACTACCGGATCGTCTAATGGCATTCGCTTGCTCCTAACCTGGCTGGGCCTGTAACGCCGCCGCGACGCGCTGGTTTACGACTTCGCCGTTATGTGTAACGCACGATGGTCCAACAACGTCGTCCTTCATGTCGATATTTAACTGTCCGTCTTTGATCAGCAGCGAGAGGAAGGACGTGACGTTGCGCGAGTAGAGTTGGCTCGCATGGACCGGAATCGTCGCCGGCAAATTCGTGGGCGCGACGATCGTTACGCCGTCACGTTCTACAGTCACGTCTGCCTGGCTCAGCGCGCAGTTGCCGCCGGTTGCACCCGCGAGATCGATCACGATCGATCCGCGCTTCATCCCGTTGACCGCTTCTTCAGTGATCAGTAACGGAGCGCGTCTGCCTGGCACCTGTGCGGTCGTGACAATCACGTCAGCGGTCTTTGCGTGTTCAGCGATCAACGCGCGTCCGCGGTTCATCGCTTCGTCGGAGAGCTCGACAGCATAGCCACCCGCGTCTTCAGTTTTGATCCCGCCGAGATCGACTTCGAGAAATGTCGCGCCTAAAGATTTTACCTGCTCGCCAGCGGCTGCGCGCACGTCGTAGCCTTCGACCACGGCGCCGAGACGTCTTGCAGTTGCGATCGCCTGCAGTCCGGCCACGCCCGCGCCGAGCACGAGGACGCGCGCCGGCGGCACAGTACCAGCGGCAGTCATCAACAACGGAAACATTCGTGGGATGTGTGCGGCGCCGATGAGGACGGCTTTGTAACCGGCGACAGTGGCCATCGACGAGAGCGCGTCCATTGCCTGTGCGCGTGTGATTCGTGGAATCAGTTCGACGGAGAAAGTCGTGACGCCGCGATCGACTGCGGGCAACAACGCGGCGGGTTCATCGAGTGGCCGCAGGAAGCCGATCACGACTGCGCCTTTTTTGAGTCGTGCAAAATCGTTTGCTGAAGGTCGATTGACGACAGCGAGTACATCGGCGGTGGCTAGGAGCGCCTCTCGATCGGAGCTTACTTCAGCTCCGGCTTCGCGATAATCGGCGTCCGTACGGGCGGCATTGAGACCGGCCTGGCTTTCGATGAGTATGGAGGTTCCGAGTCCGGCGAGTTTCTTAACGGATTCGGGCATGAGCGCGACGCGTGCTTCACCCGCTTGTGTCTCCCGCAACACAACGATGTTCATAGGCAAAGGTGCATCGAGGATTAGCTAACTCAAGCGCGAGCAGTATAGCAAATAAGGGCAGATCCGCGTCTATAACTTGCTATCGGCGCCCTGGCTTACCTATAATCCCAGACCTCTGCGGCGCATTGGTGTAGTCGGTTAACACGCTGCCCTCTCAAGGCAGAGATCACGGGTTCGAGTCCCGTATGCGCTGCCACCTTCTTTTTTGATTCCACTCTTTAGCCCGAAGCTCTTCTTTTGCCAGAAACGAATTCTGCGCTGCATACATATTAATTGGAAGTTCACTCGCAGCCGACCTACGCGCACAGCAACCCGCTTGAACAGAGACAAGGCTTATGTCAAACGGAAATCCAGACATAGAACTCGAGAATCTGAGGACGGTATATAGAGAACTTTGTAGCAGCTATCGGGCGATCGATGACTTTCGTACGAAACTGCTGGGATTTCTCCCCGTGGTGACCGGAACCGGATTGTTTTTTCTGGTAACAGATCAAGCGAAAATAGAGATGGCTCAGCTGTATTTTCGGCCTATCGGAATCTTCGGGTTTGTCGTTACGCTGGGTCTATTTTTTTATGAGTTGTACGGAATCAAGAAATGTGGGTCTCTCATAAGAGCCGGGCGAGAGCTTGAAAAAAAAATGAAAATTGGCAATGGGCAATTTATACAGCGTCCTCATGGAGTACTTGGCTTGATTAATGAGCCGTTTGCTGCCGGTGTAATATATCCGGCAGTTCTAGCCGCATGGACCTTCGTGGCTTTGGCTTTCTCACAGGACCAGGGTGTCGCTCGACGATGGGCGATCCGCATCTTTCTTGTCGGATTTGCGCTTTTGTTCTCCTACAATCTGATGTCGCTCCTGAAGCGGTTGATCCGCAACCGGAGAAGCGCGACTTAAAGTCGATACTAGAGGTAATCGGACTAACAAGAAATTGGGCGCTTCTTCCGATGGTGTCAAAAGCAAGTTGCGAAGATTGTCCACTGTGCGCTAACCAACTCTTGAATAGTTTAGAAACTATCCTACGCAGTTTCCATCTTCCGAACTTGAGTGATGCGAGGCTGTGGGCTTGCCCTCTCAAATTCACTGATGAATGCCTGATTTCGCGCAATGAACGCTGAAATGGGCAGGCTGCCTGTTCCTTCCCAGATTTTGAAATCCAGCCACTGGAACATCTCGACATACTTTCGCTTGTTCTCTTGAGAACATCCTATGCAAAAAGCCACTGGGTAGTTCTTGTAAAACTCCTCCCAAGTTGATTCGGAGTCGAGGATGAAGTGGCATTTTTTGGAATCGATCTCGCAGTCGATTTTATCGCCCGTCATAAATATCATGAGCGGAAGCCCGGTCGCGTACATGAATCTTTTGAAAACTTTGTTGCGGTAACTGCCCACATGCGGCCCGAAGCAATTATCGATTTGACTCCTTAAGACGTTTCTGGAATGTGTGTCGAGCGCATCGTCAATCTTTACATTGTGTTCTTTGCTGATCTGGAGCCCGGAGGCTGCGCCCAATAGCAGCGCGGGATGTCTCCAGGTCAGCGTGAACGGGGCCGACAATAGCTTTTGGATTTCTTCTTTGGCCTCTTCATCGAGAGGGGGCATCGTGTAGTCTGGCGACTGCTCCGGGAGTCCTTGTAACCTCCCGTAAAAGGCCCCATACGTCTCTTCCAGGGGTGGACTCCAGGGAAAGGTAGCGCAGGGGATCCTTGCTTTGAGCCATAGCTGAAGGTATGCGAGGACGTTGTTCGTGTTTATATGAATATTCGAAATGCCCTCATCGTTAATCTGAACTTTGTCGCGCAGATGCTCGGCCAGTTCACTAGCGACGTAAGTGACAGTTGAGCCGGATTCGAAGAAGAGACTGACGTTGTTTCTGGTAATTTTGCCCAGGTATCGCTCCCGGAAGAACTTTGCGAGTGCCCTCTTCTTTTCCGGGTGCTCCAAACACCGTTCGTATAATTTTTCGAAGTTCTTCAATTGCCCGATGATGTCGAGGATGAATTCGTTTTGCGAAGCCGACACTATCTTATTAACACTCTCTTCCGGCTCTCTGATGAAACCCGGCTTTTTACATTCTTTCAGGTTATCGTCGAGTGCCTTTAAAACTAAACACTTAAACTCATCTTCCTCCCCCCATGGTTGGAGGAAGTGTCGGAGGCTTTTGTGAAATTTTTCCAGTTTTCCCAGGTTTAATAACTCGGCCTTATCCCTCACGTTATTCTCGTCGAGCTTATCTTTTCGCCGCTTGTATATTTCTTCTTCCCTGAGGATGAAGGGCAATATCAATAAGCCGTTTTCCTTAGCTAATTCGTATTCAATTTCGGTGTAACTTTTCTCGTGGCCGTCAGGTATAGAGCCGTACCTATGGCCGAGAATTAGGATATAGACCTGACACTCAGCCATCACCTTCTTGATCACTTCCAAGTCGCTCTTATTGGCTGCCGAAAACCTTTCGAGCGCAATGGGAATGTGTCCTCGCTCAAAAACGACCTCGATGGCCTTTTTGCGCTCGTCTTCAAGGTCCTTGAAAGTGGAACTAATGAAGATTTGATACCGCCGATCGTAGTTCTCCATCATGAACTCCCTGGCAGGGTGCTTAACTGCGAGGACCTTTGACCTGACCGTTACTTCGAACAAGTCAACGTCTGGTCGGGGTAAGCACGTTTGTGAGGCCAACGAGTTGGTAAACACTCGTTAGCAGGAAAAGACGCAGGAAAAGTATTCCTGTATGGATGAGATGTCAATAATTTAGGACAAATTTTGTTACTGCTCAATTAAAATGTCCGCTTAATTTAGGACGATTTTGTAAACCCAAAGTTGAAATGTCACCCAAATGGGCAAAGTAGAAGTGTCACCTACTTGCCCAGGAAGCAGAGTTCACCACGACGCTCTTTTTCCCGCAGGTCGAGGTCTGCAGCCGTTTCGTCGGCTGCCACCAGCATCAATCTGGGACGGCAATGGCTCGCATCGGAAAAGGCGACATCTTCCTCAAGCAGGGACGACTCGCCGACGCGCTTGCCTATTATCGAAAAGGCGTCGCTTACGTGGCTCGGATGTCTACGCTTAACGACAATACTCAGATCGCGGTGCTGCGCAGTGAGTCCAATCGTAAAGTCGGTGAAGCGCTTCTCGCCATCGCGGCCACGTCAGGTGGGGATTCGGGCGAAGCGCGCTCGCATCTGCTAAAGGCGCAAGACGATTTACTGAACCTGCGCAGGAAAAACGAGCTGGGCAAAAACTACGAACACAGATTGACACTCATTTCGGCCGAGCTTGAAAAGACGACACGATGAAGACTTCACTGGAACATTGGCAGTCTGTGTGGCGACAGCTCGGCGCGTCGAGTGCGAATGAGGAGCTTTATCATCAACTCGTCCGCTGTTATTCAGAGCCGCACCGTAAGTATCACACGATCCAGCACCTGAACGAGTGCCTCACGCATTTGGAAAGCGTGCACGCGCTGGCGGACCACGCGAATGAAGTGGAGCTGGCGCTTTGGTTTCATGATGCGATCTACGATACGAGCAAGAAAGACAACGAGAAGCGAAGTGCGGATTGGGCGCGCGATAGTGTGCTGGCTGCCAGTGTATCGAGCGAAAAGGCCGATCGGATCTATGAACTGATCATGGCGACGACGCACAACGCGGTTCCAGTGGGCAAAGATGCAGAGGTTCTAGTTGATATTGATCTGGGCATTCTCGGAGCGGGAGCCGATCGGTTTGACGATTACGAGGTACAGGTGCGTGAAGAATATTCGTGGGTACCTGAACCCCTTTATCGAGCGGCGCGCAGAAAAGTTTTGGAGCAGTTCATGAACCGCGAATGGATCTACAGTACCGAGTCTTTCCGAACCCAATATGAGGCTCAGGCGCGTGAAAATATCGCTCGTTCGCTCGCGCGCCTTCGCATCGATTGGCCCAAAAGTCAGCGCTAATAATTTATTAGAAATGTTTTTGTGGGATTACTCATATCAGGTTAGATATGAATTCCTGCAAAGCAAAAACGTTCAGAATCCTGCCGAAGACGCTTGGCGCCAGGTCTGTATTCGCCCTGGTTGCGATAACTGTCTTTGGTTTAGTTTTAGGAACTGACTGGACTTCAGCCGCGAAGCCTACGCCGCCGCTTCCCAACAAACAGAACGCCTCACAATCCGATGAGCTGTGGAAAGACGTAAACGAGTCGACGCTTGCTGTGACGATGGATCATCAGGACGCGCCTAAACAGTATCGGCTCCTTCAGCTCAATAAAACCTTATTCAGCACTGTCATATCGAAAGCGCCTTTGGAATTCACGTCCGGCGCTGAAGCTGGGGTTGTGCTTTCACTCCCGCTTCCGGACGGTCGCCTGTGGCGATTTCGAATCGTAGAGTCGCCGGTGCTCTCTCCAGAACTGTCGGAGAAGTTTCCTCAGATCAAAACGTACAGTGGTCAGTCAATAGATGATCCAACTGCAACTCTGCGATTCAGTTGGACGCCCAAAGGCCTCAATGCTGTAGTTATCAGTGAACAAAGCACATTCGTGATCGTGCCAACGGGCACCGACGATCAATATGCAAGTTACTTTACCCGCGACCTGGAAACGAAGATTTTTGAATGCTCGACCCCGGTTGATGGGGATGGCTCCAGTGCCAATGCCTATGCAGATGGCGAAAAAGCGGAGCTAATCGTTGCGAATGGCACGTTACGCCGCTATCGATTGGCCGTTTCAGTTACTCCGGAATTTATTTTTGCGATTGGTGGTGAAACCGTTACGACGGCGGGTCAGGGCACTATTGCGGCCGTGACTAATTACGTTAATAACGTAAGAGCAATTTATGAACGGGAGATTGGCGTCAGTTTCAATCTGGTTGCGGTGTGGAACCCGGCGTTTTTTGGCGCACCACTCACTAACGGCAACCTGCCATTGATGAATCAGCAGAATCAGTCGTTCCTCGATCATCTTTTCGTCAATGGATTTTCGGGTAGCGCCAGCTATGACATAGGATTCGCTTTGGGCCATAGCCCCACCACAACGCCGGCCGGACTCGTCTCTTCGTTCGGTGGAGATAATAGGGGTGCTGCTTGCCAGCCTAATATCAAGGCACAGGTTTCGGCGGTGGTGACCGGACCTTCTACCAACGATTATTGGGGAGCGATTACTTTAGCCCACGAACTGGGCCACATGTTTGGAGCGCGGCACACTTTTACGCCAACCTTCTTTAACAACCCTTTATATCCACAATTCTGCAAGGACCAGGCAGATCAATTAGGCGTTATAGAACCGGGTAGTGGATCCACCATCATGAGCTATGCTGCGGCCTGTCCGCCCGATAATCTGTTTACTCCTAACCCTAATGGCGCAGCCGACGCATATTTTCATATTCACAGCCTATTCAAAATTGGCAATCATAAAAGCTTCTATTCAGCGTGTGGACAATCGACCGTAACGGGTAATTCGTCGCCTGTTATTACAAATTCTGGCGCCGCCGCGACTATTCCAGCCCTCACTCCCTTTACGCTCACAGCAGCAGCCACTGATCCAAACGGAGATGCGTTGACATACGGCTGGGAAGAATGGGATCCAGGGTCAACTATCTTTCGTTCCTTTCCGCCAACGACCAGTCCTTCACGCACATTTCCCAGCTGGACGTATATCCTGAACAACGGCAATGTTCCTCCAACTTTCATCGGTCAGTTTTTCTCTGGTGAATTGTTGCCACCGGTGAGCGGCATGCTGCATTTCACCGTTACTGTGCGCGACAATCGAAGTAGTGGAGGTGGCATAACCGCACGTGACCAACTTCTGCCGGTAACTATTGTTGGCACCGCTGGGCCATTCAAGGTCACGCAACCAAATACTTTCATGACGCTAACCGGTGGCGGGCAGGCAACGGTTACATGGAACGTCGCGAATACAAATCTCGCTCCGATTGCCACCAGCGCTGTGAGAATTTTGCTTTCCACGGATGGCGGCAATACTTTTCCAACGGTCCTCTCGAACAGTACAGCTAACGACGGCTCTGAAGTGGTAACGCTTCCGAGCGTACAAACCACCACCGCACGAGTAAAGATTGAAGCGGTAGGAAATATTTATTTCGATGTATCGGATGTCAACTTTACCATCACCAATAGTGTTTCAAATTTAATACCGTTTCAACCGAATGGCTGGTCAGACAAGATTGTGGTTTCAACCTCAACCGGAACAAACGTCGACAGCAGCACACTAAGAACAACCGATACACTGTTTGTTGACTGGGCCGTTCTAAACAACGGAACCACCACGACTTCCTCCAGCTTCCAGATAAAACTCTTCGTCGACGGAGTGGAAAGAAATGCCTGGGTCAGCAACCCGCTCGGCGCCAACTTCTTCATCTTTATCCAGGATCTATCGATCGGGAGTCTGACGGCGGGCACTCATACACTCAGAATTGTTGCCGATTCTCTGAATGCAATTTCTGAGAGTAATGAGTCTGACAATGAGTATACGAAGACGATAACTGTCACAAATACAGTTTCAGGAACGTTGCAGTTAAGCGCATCAACGTACAGCGTTTCAGAGGGGGCCGGAAAAATTGATGTGACCGTAACGCGGAGCGGCAGTACCGCGGGCACCGCCAGTGTCAACTTTGCTACCTCTGACATAGCGGGACTCCAGAGTTGTGCACTCGCCAACGGTAGAGCTTCGGAACGATGCGATTACGTTACTTCGATTGGAACCGTGAGGTTTGCTGCCGGAGAAACATCGAAGACGATCACGATTCCATTCATCGACGACGTGATCCTCGAAGGAAACGAGACCTTTACAATCAGCCTGAGTGGCGCGACCGGAGCCTCAACCGGTTCACCGTCATTCGCCACCGTTACGATCCTTGATAATGATTTCGTTGTGCCGGCGAGCAATCCGATCGATGGCGTGGAGTTCTTCATTCGACAGCAGTATCTCGACATTCTCAATCGACAGCCCGACCCGACCGGACTTCAGAACTGGATCAACACACTGGCGCCATGTCCGAACGGCGGCTTCGGTGAACCGCCGACATCAAACTGCGATCGTTTGCACGTTGCGGCGGGGTTCTTCCAGTCTGACGAATTCCTGAATCGTGGTTACTGGGCCTTCCGCTTCTACATGGTGAGTTACAACCAGCGACCCACTTATGCACAGTTCATTCCGGACATGGCTCAGGTCGGTGGACCAAAGTCACCGGCGGAAGAAGAAGCGAGCAAAGTTGTGTTTGCTGATGCGTTCGTGCAACGACCGGAGTTTACGGCGCGTTACGGCACTTTGACTGGTCAGGCTTTGGCGAACGCGTTGTTGCAGACAGCAGGCTTGCCGAGTAGCACATTCACCGTCATTGGCGGCATGACGAAGGGTCAGATACTGCGTGGGGTTGTTGAGACTGCGGCAGTCGCGAACCGGTTCCTGACGGAAGGCACAGTGTCCATCCAGTACTTCGGATTCCTGCGCCGTGATCCGGATACGATTGGTTATCAGAACAACGTCAACACGCTGAACGCAAACCCGAGCAATCTACGGCATATGATCTTCATCTTCATCTACTCGACCGAGTACCGTAGTCGCTTCGGTCCGTCTTAACTTTTCATCCCTCAGTGCTTCCGCCTCAAGCTGATCGAAGACTTCCTCACCCAGTAGCTTTGTGCCTGTCGATCATGTAATTCTTTCGGACCATGACGACGACAAAAGATCGGCGCCGGCTGGCGCCAATCAGCGCCATAGCCCTCGTGCCGCTCGCAATGATCGTGTTGCTGCGCGCGGAGGGACGAATGGTTTTGTGTGCGTGCGGACATTTCGCGCTGTGGGTCGGCGACTGGTGCAGCTCAAACACGTCGCAACAGTTGCTCGACCCTTACAGCTTTACGCACGTGCTGCACGGGTTTTTGTTTTTCTGGTTGATGGCGCTGCTGTTCAAGCGCATGCCGCGCGTATGGCAGTTTTGGCTGGCGTTGCTGTTGGAAAGCGCGTGGGAAATTTTTGAGAACACGAGTTTCGTAATCAACAAGTACCGCACGGAAACCGCGGCACTCGGTTACCAGGGCGATACGATCGTCAACTCGTTGGGTGATCTCGCTTGTGCGCTCATTGGTTTTGTTATCGCCCGACAGCTCGGCGTGCGCCGTTCGTTGATTGTGTTCGTGGTGATTGAGGCAATCTTAATATTCTGGATTCACGACAGCTTGTTGCTACAGATTCTGATGTTGATCCGGCCAATGGAAGCGATCAAGTTGTGGCAGATTTGCGTGTAAGTCGACCGATGCAGCAGGTCTAAGCTTAAGCACATGAACAAGTCAGGAAGAGGGGCTTGCCCCGCTGTTGCTTGGATTGGATGAGCGGGGGCAAGCCCCTCTTCCTGACTTGCTCTATGTTAGCCCGCTCACATTGCCCGCGAAAATTCTCAATTGGACGAAGTCGTTGCCGGCGCGGGCACGATCACGCGTGTGTTGAGATCCTTTAGCGCCGCGATGTTCTTCTCGCGCAGTTCGACCGCGTCGCGGCCCACCTGAATCTCAACCGACTGCGACATCGCCATCTTCTTGAACACCGCGTACGGCATCTTCGCTTCTAAAATCTCGACCTTTGTGTCCCAGCCCGGCTGATCCCTGCTGACCGGAGTCATGCGACCGATCCGCAGCGTTTCCGTGTCAGTCACGAGAGTCAAATCTCTTTGATCGGGCGGGTGGAAGTGAACCCAGTCTTTGTTTTCAAACACGACTTGCAGAGTGACCTGCTTCACGTAGTTGACCTGTGTTCCCGGGCAATGCAGCATGACCTCGATACTCACGCACGCATCCTTAAACTTGTCTTTGAAACCATCGCAATTCACCTTCATTTTTCGCAGGCGCATGACAGTCTCGTAATTGAACCCGTCGTATCTGGTTTCGATTTTGCCACCATGCTTCACGGGTGCAGGGGGCGGCGACTGTGACGTTTGGGGTTTTGCTCCAGCGGGTTGAAAGACGAGCACCGCAGCGCAGCTCAAAACAAGCAGGATTCTTCTCATAACGGCTCTCCAAAACTCGAAAATTCTGTTGAGATTGTGGTGAAGAACGGGGCCGAACCGGTGAGAAGGCTCACACAAGCAACATAGCGAAGCGCGCGAGGTCATGTCAATAAACAATTTCGTGTCTGTTAGACTGTCGCCACACTTACTTGCGAGGACGACCATGACATCTTCTTTTTCCCACAGCTCTCTGACTGATCTGGCAGACCGCCTGCGAGAGGCAAACACAGACTTCATGCGCCATTACCCCGGCGAAACCGGCCGCCGCCAGCCCGTCCACACGGTTTACGGCGGCGCGCATTTGTTCAAATCTGACTCGGGCAAGCGTCTTGGTTCCCTGGCCCGGCGTTCGTTGGATCAGTTTGCGCCCGACTTTCTGACGTTTGCGCGCGCCATCGACTTGCCGGGTGAAAGCGAGCTGCCGGAATCGTTCGAAGAAGCGACCGAGCTACTCTCGTTTTTGAATGAAGAACCGGAGCGCGCGCGGAAAGAGAAGAAAGGCGCATGGCTCGCACACACGATCTATCGTCGCGTGATCGAAAAGCTCGACAGTGAGCCGGTCGAGGACTTTCGCATCGATTTCGAAGATGGATATGGCAATCGTCCTGACGATGAGGAAGATGGTCATGCAGTTTCGGCTGCTGCGGAAACGTCCGAGGGAATGAAAAAAGGAACGCTGCCGCCGTTCATTGGTATTCGGATCAAGCCTTTCAACGAAGAGTTGCGCGCACGGAGTTTTCGTACGCTCGACATCTTCGTCTCCACGCTCGCCGATCTAAATCATGGACGTTTGCCGGACAACTTCGTCATCACCCTCCCGAAGATCACGATCCCCGAACAAGTCTCGACACTTGCGGCAGTGCTCGCGCGTCTCGAGAAGCATACGGATTTGCCTGAAGGTAGTTTGAAGTTTGAGATGATGATCGAAACGACGCAATCGATCATCAATCACCAGGGCCAAATCAATCTGCCGTTGTTGCTAGCTGCTGCTGAAGGGCGTTGTGTCGCGGCTCACTTCGGCACTTACGACTACACTGCTGGTTGCAACATCACCGCCGCGCACCAGCACATGCTGCATCCGGCGTGTGACTTTGCAAAGCACATGATGCAGGTTTCGTTTGCCGGCACAGGCATCTGGCTTTCCGACGGTGCGACAAACATCATGCCTGTCGCGCCGCATCGTTTCGTCGAAGGTGGTGCGCCGTTGACGCAGGACCAGATCGAAGAGAATCGCGAGGTGGTCCATTGCGCGTGGAAGCTGCATTACAGTCACATTCAGCATTCGTTAACCAACGCGTTTTACCAGGGCTGGGATCTGCATCCCGCGCAGCTACCGACGCGCTATGCCGCCGTGTATTCGTTCTTCCTTGAAGGATTGGAAGCGGCGTCGGAGCGTTTGAAGAACTTCGTCGAGAAAGCTGCGAAGGCTACGCTCGTGGGCGACGTGTTCGACGACGCCGCGACGGGCCAGGGCCTGCTGAATTATTTCTTACGCGCGGTCAACTGCGGCGCGTTAACGGAAGAAGAAGCGGTTAACTTGTCAGGACTGACGCTCGAGGAATTGCGCGCAGCGTCTTTTGTGAAGATCCTGAAGAACCGCCAGGCGTTATGATTGTGGTAAACTGCTGAACACTCACCAGCATCGGAGCCTTATGATTAGCAAACTAAAAATTCTCACGATCGCAGATTGGGATGCCATGCCCTATCGCGATGGCAACCGCTACGAAATAATAGAAGGAGAACTTTTTGTGTCCTGTTCACCAGGCCTCACACATGAAAGAGTTTTGACTAACCTCGTCCTCCTGATCGGAAATTTTCTGAAAAAGAGTCGTATCGGAGAGGTTGTTGCTAACTCGGGCGTAATTCTCAGTGACATCAGCGGAGTCATTCCCGATCTGGTCGTTTTTCTTAACGAACAGCGTGACAAAATCATTTTCAACGATCGACTGAAAGGACCGCCGGCTCTCGTCATCGAGATATTGTCGCCTGGGCCTGTGAATATTCGACGTGATCGCGTAATCAAGCTTCAACTCTACGACAATCACGACGTTCCCGAGTATTGGATTGTAGATCCGCAAAATACGATCCTGAAGAGGTATGTGCGCCAGGGATCTTCTTTGGTTTCGTTCGAGACTCTCGGAACCGAAGACACACTATCGACCACAACTCTTCCGGGATTCTCGTGTAAGGTCAGTGAAATCTTTAGCCAATTCTAAAAGTGATGACTTCATTGAAACTAATCATCTCAATCGCACTTACAATGGCACTACTCTCCACCACGTTGATCGGACAAAAGCCTAACGGCGGCGATCCGGATCTCGCACGCAAGATCGCGCGGTTTGCGCCGACCACATTGACGGCTGACACTTCGAAGCTCACGGCCAAAGATCGGCAGGCGCTCGATAAGATCATCGCTGCGGCGAAGCTGCTCGATCCATTGTTCCTGCGTCAGGTCTGGAGTGGTAACGAAGCGCTCGAGAAAAAATTGCAGGCTGACAAGTCCGCCGCGGGCCAACAGCGACTCCACTACTTTTACATCAACGATGGTCCGTGGTCGCGTCTTGACGAGAAAGAGCCATTCATCGACGGCGTCCCGCGTGAGAAGCCGCTCAACGCGAGTTATTACCCGGACGACATGTCGAAGGATGAGTTTAACTCGTGGGTACAGACCCTCTCCGAAGCGGACAAGCAGAAAGCGACCGGCTTCTTCTGGTTAATCCGGCGTGGAGCGGATCGGAAACTGACGATCGTTCCTTACAGCGAGGCTTACAAGGAATATCTCGGACCGGCGGCAGCGTTATTGCGTGAAGCAGCGGCGCTCACGACGAATGCGACTCTCAAAAACTTCCTGAACAAGCGCGCCGATGCATTCGGCTCCGATGATTACTACGACAGCGACGTCGCGTGGATGGATCTCGACTCGCCGATCGACGTCACCTTTGGTCCATACGAGACTTACGAAGACGAGTTGTTTAGTTACAAAGCCGCCTTCGAATCTTACGTAACGTTGCGCGACGACGCGGAGACCGCAAAGCTCTCGAAGTTTAGCGGCCACTTACAGGAGCTCGAAAATAATCTTCCGATCGATCCGAAGTACCGGAATCCGAAGCTCGGCGCCGCGTCGCCCATTCGCGTCGTGAATGAAATCTTCGCCTCAGGTGAAGGCAACAGCGGCGTGCAAACCGCGGCGTTCAATCTTCCGAACGACGAGCGCGTAGTGAAGGAAAAGGGCTCGAAGCGCGTCATGTTGAAGAACGTGCAGGACGCGAAGTTCAATAAGACGTTAATCCCGATCTCGAAAGTTGTTCTCGATCCGTCTGAACAGTCGGCACTCGCGTTCGACTCATTCTTCACGCACATTCTTTGTCACGAGCTGATGCATGGACTTGGACCACACAACATCACTGTCGGTGGCCAGGAAACGACCGTGCGCAAGCAGTTGAAGGAGCTTTACTCGGCCATCGAAGAAGCGAAAGCCGACATGACGGGATTGTGGGCGCTCCAGTTCATGATCGATCGCGGCATCATCGAGAAGAGTATGGAGCGAACGCTCTACACGACGTATCTCGCGAGTATGTTTCGGTCAGTGCGTTTCGGAATTACTGAGGCACACGGGCGCGGCGTCGCGATGCAGTTCAATTACCTGACCGACGAGGGCGCGATAAAGTTCAACGAAGCGAAGGGAACGTTCAGCATCGATCATGCGAAGATCAAAGAAGGTGTGACAAAACTCACGCGCGACTTGCTCACGCTCGAAGCTGAAGGCTCGTACGACAAGGCGAAAGCGATACTGGATAAGTTCGCGGTGATCAGGCCGCCCATGCAGCAGGCGCTCGATAAGCTGAAGGACGTGCCGGTCGACATAGAGCCCGTATTCCCGCTCGCCAAGTAAAATTATCTGAATTGCTTCCTGAAAAACGTCGCGATCTTCCAGGCGTCGATCGCTTTCCAAGGGAGCTCGCCGGTGGTGTAGTGACCACATGGGAGCCAGACGACGTCGAGTGGAAGCTTTTGGCGACGCGCCTCCGCGATCGCTTTGTGTGTGAGATCGATAGGAAACGTGAGATCGTAACGCGCGACGAGAAAGCGTATCGGCCGGTGACCCATCTGCGCGACGCGCGGCATGAATGGCAACGGACTGATCGGCGCCCAGTAAGTGCGCAACTCGTCGAGCGTCAAATGATCTGAAAAGCCCGCCCGCACGTGCGCCGTCGAAATCCCATTCCAAACAACATCCGCAAAATATCCCGAAACGTGATTGAAAGTGCCTGCCTTGAGATCCGGTTCGTGAGCAAAAGTGAGAAACGCAACGCACGACCCGATACTCGTTCCGAGTATCCCGATCTGCTCGTAGCCACGACTCTTTAACCACTGCACCGCGGCGCGCGTGTCCAAAACAGCCTGCCTGACCGATTGGAGCGTGCGCCCGATATTGCTGCTGACGAGATGATCGGCACGTTCGAGCTCCGGCGGTTTACGCTCGAGATGATACGGAAGCGTCAAACGCAACGCCGACATGCCGATCATGTTGAAAATCCGGCACGCTTCGACGTGACTCTGCGGCTGCGCATTCCATTGCGGCAACACGACGATGGCTTTGCGTGAGTTTGTGTTTTTTGCGGGAAAGAACCGCGCTCGCGCCAGGTTGTTGTCGGGCGACGGTGTGTGGACTGCGCTTGTCCAGGTTAGCTGATCGCCTTCGAGACGATAGTCTGTAATCGGGGTCAGCGCGTAAAAATCTTCACTCGCAGGCATCACGCGCGCCGTGTGGCTGCGGAAAAGCTCGCGCGGATCGTCACCATTTACGTGATCGAAGATGTACTGCAAACCCCATTCAAAAGGGCGGACGAGACGATTGTTATCTCTTTGGTGATACCAGCGCTCGCGCCGGTGCATGTAGTTCTGCCAGATGGACACGTCGCGGGATACTACGCCAACTCCTCAGAAAAAGTAAAAAGCGGGGGCAAGCCCCTCTTCCTGACTTGTTCATTTCCAAGGACCTCAAAGAATGGAACAAGTCAGGAAGAAGGGTTTGCCCCCGCTCTTCGTCTTTAGTTACAAGTCGACAGCTTGAAGCTGTGAATAAACGTGCTCCAGTTGAAATTGCCGTTGGCCGGTTGGAACTGCGTCGTGAAAACCATCGTGCAGCCATCCACCGGGTCGACGCTGATCGTGCTGTAATCACCCCAGCGTGTCAGGTTGCCGTTTTGAATTCCGCTTCCCACCAGGACCGAAGTCTCGTTGCCAATTGTTCCCGCCGGATCGGATGGGCCACGATATGCATAACGAATACTCGGCACGATGCTCGCGCTCGATATGTTGTAACCGATCGCGATACCTCCGGTCTTGTCCATCGCCGCGCTTCCCATCCAACGGAAATCATTTGTTGGCGCGAAGGTGCCCTGCTGGAACAGTACCGGCGCCGCTGAGCCGAAAGTCTGCCCCGCAGCATTTCGCAGCTCATACCAGCGAACTCCAACGCCTGTGCCACTAGTCACTGAATGGTTAATCACCAGCGCTTCATGATCGCCGAAGTTGCGATAACTCAAGCGATACATCAATCGATCAGCGAGTGTGTCGAGTTGCGTTGTGGTGCCTGGTTGTGGAATGCAAGCACCGCCGCCGCACGCGCGGCTAAATGCAGCAACACCCGCAACATTGGTCGGACCTGTCAACGTGCCGGTACCAGCAGTCCAGTTCACAGTGAATCGCCAGAACTGCACAGCCGTACTCGTGATACTCATCAACAGGTTCGGCGAGTTAGCGGGCGGCAATGTCGTGCCTTCGAGGTCCGAAGGTTCCAGGCTATGACCGCCGGTTGTGTTGACACATGCTTGCCGTGCCGACAGGCCGGCCAGCATCCGCGCGCGTTCAAAGGCGCATACCGTGTTGCCCGTGAACGAACGCCCGTTTCGAAACATGTTGTAGCTGATGTAATAGGCATCCGGCCAAACGCCCATCTTCGGATAGTCGTTGAAGCTCCTGTCGTATGAGAACGCGTAACGGAAATAGGTTCCAGTCGGATCAGGACCCGTCGAAACGGCCACGCACTGCGTGTACGGTGTGCTTGAGACGGCGAACTGGGTCAAGATCCAACGGTCGGCCAACTGATCGTATTGCACGATCGGATCGCCGTCGTTATCTGACTGGCAGCGACCGCCAAAACCCTGCCACACGACGTTGCCGTTTTTCGGAAATCCCGGCACGAGGTTGAAGCCACTGATCTCGTTATTGGCGTTTCTGGTTAACGTGTAGATCGCGTACCGCAGGTTGACCCATTGCACGTAGTGATTTGGACCAACGTCGCCAGTGGTGTCCGGCGGCGCGACACGAGCGTTTGGATCGACCGGCGTTCCATTTGTGGAAGCCTTGATCTCAGCGAGAGCCGAAGGCAGGCCGACGCTTTTATCGGCCAACGGATCTGTAAATGGTGTGAGTCGATTTCCGACCGGCTGCGGCCGGCCCGGCTCGAAATCCTTACCGCCGCGAGCGGGTTCCGGTCGTGCACCGGTGTCAAACATCTCGCGGAGAGGCTTGGGAGTCTTGTCAAACTTGACTGGGTAACTGATCTCGGCTCGGTGTTCCAGAGCCTTCTCGCTCTGGGCCTGTACCGCCAGTGGCATGAAGCTCACAGTACAAAGGATCACCATCATAAGTAAGGCATGAATCTTTTTCACTGAATCCTCCAGATTTTCAGGGCTATATGAGTTTACGGATAGCGGTAGTACTTGGGAGTGAACTACAGCCCTCGATTTACGATTTACAGCAACAGCAGAGCGAGAAGGTAATTTGGGAGGCGGACAGTATACTACTATTTCGGTTCGTCGTGTAAAGCCTCTGCGGGGGCAAGCCCCTCTTCCTGACTTGTTCTTTTTTTCGGCGCTCAGCTCTCCAGACAATTTCACAAAGAAGAGATAGAACAAGTCAGGAAGAGGGGCTTGCCCCCGCTCTTACCTGGGCTCAATCAAGCGTCGGAGGATTTTCGGTAGCAGAGGGAGGGAAGTCAGGACTGAACCGGTCGTGAAGCGCCGGGCGAAGTCGTGGAAAAGCTCACCGGCGCGTTTTGAATACGGAAACCACCACACATCCGCTAATCCAGGCATCGCGTTGACGTGAATATGCTGTGCTGAAACGAGTTCCAGGAGTCCGAGACTGCCGTGCGTCCGCCCGTAACCGCTTTGCTTCACGCCTCCCCACGGCGTTTGCGCCACAGCGTGTGTGTAAACAACCTCGTTGACCATCACTGTGCCCGCATCGAGCTTCTCAGCGATTCGCTTTCCACGACCGAGATCGCCCGTGAAGACGCTGGCCGTGAGCCCGTAAATGCTGTCGTTCGCCAGCCGCACCGCCTCTTCGTCGGTTCGAAACGTCATGATCGGCAACACCGGACCGAAAGTCTCGTCACGCATCAGCTTCATCGAGTGGTCGACGCCCGTAACGACAGTCGGCTCGTGAAACCAGCCCTTTGAATCGTTCAACCGATGGCCACCGGCGCGCACCTCGGCCCCGTGCGCTAAAGCATCGCTCACGTGATCTTCAACAATCTCCAGTTGCTCTTGATTGGTCATCGCACCGACGTCGATATCGCCCGTCGACGGCTTGTCTTGTTTCAGCCGCTTTGTTTCTCTAACAACGATATCTATGAACTTGTCAGCGATCGATTGATGCACGTAACAACGCTCGATCGAGGCGCAGGCCTGACCGGAATTGCAGAAAGCGCCCCAGATCGCTGCGCGCGCGGCGTTCTCGAGATTGGCATCTTCAAACACGATCATCGGGTCTTTGCCGCCGAGCTCGAGCACGACCGGCGTCAGATGTTTCGCAGCAGCTACGGCGACGCGCTTGCCGGTGTTCACACTGCCGGTAAACATGATCTTGTTCACACCTGCTTCGACGAGCGCGCTGCCGGTCGAGCCATCGCCGGTGACAATCTGGAGCAGTCCGTCCGGCAGTTGCGCTTGCTTGAACACGTCTGCGATCTTGAGGGCAGTTAAAGATGTTAGCTCGCTCGGCTTCACCACTACGGCATTGCCCGCCATCAACGCCATCACGACTTCATCGAGCGGAGTGGCCCACGGAAAATTCCACGGCGAAATAATCCCGACGACGCCGAGCGGTTTGTAAACGATGTAAGACGTGCGAGCCATGTAGTTGTACTGGCCCAAACCGACTCGTTTGCGCTTGAGGATCTTCTTCGTGTTGGCGGCGAAGTAGTGCATGAGATCGAGCCCCGGCACGATTTCCATCGCGATTGCTTCAGTGACTGGTTTGCCCGTTTCGCGTGAGATCAGTGTTGCGATCTCGTCGAGTTGAGCGAGGACGATCTCACGCGCACGCAGAATGAAGCGCGCACGATCGTGATAGGAAAGCCCCGCCCAATCTGGTTGAGCCGCACGCGCCCTCGCGACAGCAGCGGCAACTTCCGCCGCGTCCATCAACGGCACGCGCCCGATCTCTTCACCCGTCGATGGATCAACCGAAATGAGCATCGCCGAATTATACAGAACCGAGCCAAGAACAGGTCAGAATAGAACAAGTCAGGAAGAGGGGCTTGCCCCCGCTCGTCGTCCACTCCAGGTAACGGCGGGGGCAAGCCCCTCTTCCTGACTTGTTCTTGATACGGTTACAATGCCATTACTAAAAGGAGAATCAAATGATCAGGCCCCAGCTCGAGGAGTTTATGCGCCGCATGGCGCCCAAATCCGTCGCTATCATTCCCGGTGCACACGACACCACGCGCTCGAACGATACGCATTATCGTTTCCGCCAGAACTCCGATTTCTTCTATCTGACCGGCTTCGAAGAGCCGGATGCGATCGCAGTAATTAAAGAAGAGAAGTACACATTGTTTGTGCGGCCGAGAGATCCGGAAAGAGAGATCTGGGACGGGCGTCGTGCGGGTGTCGAAGGCGCGAAGAGTGAGTTTGGGGCGTCAGAGTCGTTTCCGATCGCGGAGTTTGAATCGAAGCTGCGTGAGTTTCTTGACGGCGCTGACGTGCTTTATTACCGGCTCGGTATAGATCCCAATCTCGACAATGTGATTATCAAAGAGATTTCAGACATGCGCTCGTGGAATCGCAAGCCGGTGCACCCGCCGCAGGCGATCATCGATTCAGCGACGATCATACATGAGATGCGCGTGCTCAAGTCGCCTGAAGAGATCGAGATCATGCAAGCTGCGGCAGACATCGCTGCCGAGGCGCATTGCGAGGCGATGAAGGCAGCCAAGCCTGGCATGCAGGAATACCAGCTCGAGGCGTTGATCGAGCAGGTATTCCGGCGGCATGGCGCCTCGGGTCCGGCGT
>DATFDT010000180.1:0-8936 GCA_035251975.1 Pyrinomonadaceae bacterium
CAAAGCGAGCCTCGGGATTTGACTCGGAACGCAACTCTGACAGCGGCGCCCACGAATTGCCGGTTTGCGTGTCGAAAAGAACAGCGTGACGCTGGCTGAACGTGCCGCGCCCGGAGTCCTGGCCACTCAAACGCACGCGCGTGCCTTCGATCACGAGCGATCCGAATGCGACCGCTTCGGCAAACGCCCAATCGATCGGTGCGCTGCCGTCGCCCATCTTCGCGCGGCGCGCGAGTTGGCCCACCATCTTCGGATTTACGTGAAATCCTTCCGGCACGACGGCGATTTTATGCGCGATTCTTCTGATCGTTTCCGCCGCGACGCCCGTCGGAACCACGGCGGAACCGTCAAGCTCTTCGACGCGTGGAAGCGCATGCGACGGCTCTTCAGTTACCTTTCGTTTCGCATTCGCGAGCGCGTCTTCATAACGACGCACACGCTCGGCGATCAAGTTGTTTACCTCTTCCTCCGTGACCACGCCTTCCTTGATCAAACGCTTCGCGTAGACCGTGCGCACGCCCGGATGCGCTTTGACGCGCGCGTACATCAGCGGCTGCGTGTAACTCGGCTCGTCCGTCTCGTTATGACCGAGCCTGCGGAAGCCGATCAAATCGAGTACTACGTCTTTATTGAACTCCTGGCGGTAGTCGAGCGCGATTTGCAGCACGCGATACGCCGCTTCCGGATCGTCGCCGTTGATATGGAAGATCGGCAACTGCGTCATGCGCGCGACGTCAGTTGAATAGATCGTCGAACGTCCGGCTGACGGCGAAGTCGTGAATCCGATCTGGTTGTTGATGATGATGTGGATCGTGCCCCCGGTGCGATAGCCTTTGAGACCGGCGAGGTTCAGCGTCTCCATCACTACACCCTGCCCGGCGAAAGCCGCGTCGCCGTGCAGCAGCACGGGAAGCGCGAGGTCAATCACCTGCTCGCGTGTTGCATTTCGTACGCTCGACATCGTGTCCTGCGTTGCGCGGACCATTCCCTCGACAACCGGATCCACGGCTTCGAGATGGCTCGGATTCGGCGACAAAGAGAGTTGCACTTTCCGACCATCAGCGAGAACACGTTCGCCCGTTGCTCCCTGGTGATACTTCACATCGCCTTCATCCGCCGGAAACTCCGGATGTACCGAGCCTTCAAACGCCGCAAAGATTCGCTCGCACAGGTTTCCGATCACGTTCGCGAGCACGTTTAAGCGCCCGCGATGGGCCATGCCGAATGTGATGTGTTCGACTCCGCGTGCCGCCGCGCCATCGATCAGCCGATCGAGAAGCGGAATGATCGTTTCGCAGCCTTCGAGTGAAAAACGTTTCTGCCCGAGATATTTCGTGTGTAGAAATCGCTCGAACTGTTCCGCCGAGATCAGTTTCCACAGCAGACGTTTCTTTACGTCAACCGGAAGCGGTTCGGGTTGCACAAACTCGCGTCTGATCTGGTCGCGAATCCACTGCTTCTCTTCTTTACTCTGAATGTGGCGGTACTCAATGCCGACTTTGCCGCAGTAAGCACGTTGCAAAACGCCGAGAATCTCGCGCAGCGTCATGCTTTCGCGATTGGCGAGTCCGTCAGTGATGAACGTTCGATCGAGATCCCAGATCGTCAAGCCGTAATTCTCGATGTCGAGTTCCGGATGATAAAGAATCGGGAGGGCGTGCAGCGGATCTGTATCGGCGATCAAATGGCCACGCACGCGATACGCATTGATCAGCTCGATCACTTTCGCTTCCTTGAGCGTCTGCTCGCGCACCTGGTCGCCCGGCAGGAAGAACGGATTGCGATCGAAGTTCCAGCCAAACGGCGCGTGCGGAATGCCGAGGTTCAGAAAAATGTTTTTGTAGAAGTCGTGCTTGCCGATGATGTACCCGTGCACGCGTGCGAGAAACGCTCCGGACTCAGCGCCCTGAATGATGCGATGATCGTACGTGCTGCTGATCGAGATCGCTTTGCTGATGCCGAGTTGCGACAGAGCTTCGGGCGCCATCGCCTGGTACTCTGCCGGATACTCGATCGCGCCCGTGGCGATGATCACTGACTGGCCTTCCATCAGTCGCGGAATCGAAGCGACTGTGCCGATCGTTCCAGGGTTGGTTAACGAAACCGTTGTGTCCTGAAAATCGGGGATCTGGAGTTTGCCTTCGCGCGCGCGCGTGACGACGTCGTCGTAAGCGGTCAGAAACTCGGCGAAGCTCAGCGCATTTGCGTTCTTGATGTTCGGAACAAGAAGCGTGCGTGTGCCGTCTTTCTTTGTCAGATCGATCGCGATACCGAGATTGACACCCTTGCGCTTCACGCGCGACTGAGTGCCGTCAACTTGAGCGTAGCCGTCGTTGAGCTGCGGGTACGTGTCGAGCGCGCGCAGCACCGCCCATGCGATCAGGTGCGTGTATGACGCTTTGCCACGATCGTTCTCGGCGAGGTGCTGGTTGATAATGCGACGGTTTTCATCCAGCAGCTTGACCGGGATGCGGCGTTCGGAAGTCGCAGTCGGAACGGACAGACTGCGCTCCATGTTTTCGACGATCTTGAGTGCCGGACCGCGAATGGGAAGCACTTCGCCAGCGGGTTGCGGCTGCGGCTTAGCTTCGGGAGCTTTCGCCGGCGCCGGAGCGGGCGCAGCAGCCGGTGCCGCGCTGGCTTTTTGTGGTGCAGCGGCTCCATCGCCGCCATTGCTCGTAAGTTCACTAAAATACGCGCGCCAGGAGTCGTCGACGAGCTCGGGGTTGTTGCGGAAGCGCTCCAGCAGACCTTCGACATAGGTGGCGTTCGCGCCGAATTCCTCCGCGATGAGCTGGGACAAATCGGGTGCATTTTGCTGACTCAATCTTGTTACCTCAGTAGGTCAAGACTATCACCCACAAATCAACAAGCAAAGTGCAGCCGCGAAAATCCGCGGCCTATTTTTCTATTAAAAACAGGAACTCTCGATTGGTGTCGGCGGCGTCGCGCACCCATTCATTTGTCCAGCGCATGCCGCCCATGACGTTCCGTTTGTAATCGACTTCGACAACGTCGATCAGCTTGCCCGAGCGGCCGATGACGTCGTTTAACTCTTCCGCCGTTGCGCGTCCGCCTGAGCTGTAAGACAAAATGATGTATCTCGCTTTCGTCTGTCGCAGCAATCGCTCGATCGCGTCGACGACGATGAACCGTCCCGCTTCATTCTTTCGGTACTCTTCAAACACAGACGCACTCAATACGTCGCTCGTGTCGGCGCGCCTGTTTGCCTTGCCGAAAAGAGGCGGACGATCGAAGAGGCAGATCGACGTCCAAAGATGATAGTAGGCAGCGTAGCGGACGCGCGACGGCGGCATCTTGTCGTTGTTTGAGCCGTACGGTGGATCGTAGTAAGCCAGATCCGCATCTATCGATCCAACGAGATCGAAAATATCCGCGTGATGAACTTCATGTTCGCGTGTTTTAGGGATCAATCTCGGCACGCGCAACTTCATCTCGCGATAAGAGCGCGGCGACCAGTCGCTGAGGTACGAAGCGTAGTGTCCGATCGTGCTGTCTACCTGGTCCAGCGCGAGAATGAGACTCGTTAATGCGACTGCTTTTTCATCGGGAGTTAGTTGCTCGATCTCTTCGCGGATGGCGTCGAGCTTGAGAGTATTGTGTCGTTGCCAGGGTTTCTTGAAGTCGCCCGTGTAGTGTTCGGTGAACCATCCGTCTTTGCCGGGGAGCGCGTTGAGATGATCGATCAACTTCTGGTAATGCTCAGCCGGATGTGGGCTCAATAGATAACAATCACCAAACACCTTGGACCAGACGGCAATATCGTTTGCGATCACTCTAAACCCACATAGCGCGAACGCCTGCGAGACGCGCGTCGTGCCAGAGAAGCCGTCGAACACAGTTCTGGGTTCAACTCGTGCGGCCAGCCCGAGAATGTGAGGCAAGAGCTTCAGCTTTGAGCCGGCGTACTTGATGCCTTCGGTGCGTGGAATTGTTGATGGCATTAAGGTATCGTACGCTTACGTTAGTACCCGCATAAACATAATGGAACAAGTAAAAGAGCCACGTACTAAACTCAGGACAATTGTAGTTTTTGCGATGCTGTTCGCCGTCTTCGGCGCGGTTGTCCTCTTCGCTTACTTCTCGACCTTCTCGCGTCCGGTCACGACAGTGATACTCGTCCGCCACGCCGAGAAAAAGATCGAACCTTCTAATCCCGATCCGGATCTGGCGCCCGAAGGTGTTGAGCGCGCGCAGGAGATCGCGCGTGTCTTTGGCGACGCAGGCATCAACGCGATCTACGCCACGCAGTACAAGCGCACGCAGCAGACCGTCAAACCGCTTTCCGATCGCACGGGTGTGGCCGTGACGGTGCTTGAGTCCAGCCAGACGAACGAGCTACTGCGGCAGATTCAAACAACGCATCGTGGCCAGACGGTTTTCGTAGCCGGTCACAACAACACAGTTCCCGCGATGGTCTCCGAGCTGAGTGGCCAAGGGTACCCCGTTATTCCCGAGAGTGAATACGACAATCTTTATATCGTCACGATCTACCGTTTTGGTAAAGCGAAAGTCATCAAGCTGAAATACGGAAGCTCGAGCGTACAGGGCGTTGGCTCCGGCACGATGGTCCCAATGAACAAATAACTACCATGAAGAAGAACAAGAAGCCCCGCAAAACGAACGTCGACCGCCGCACCTTTGTAAAACTACTTGGCGCCACCAGTTTGGCGGCCACAAACCTGCCGCTCGACGCGCTAGCGCAAACACCATCACCGACACCATCTCCGTCGCCGTCGCCGACACCACCACTGCGCATCACTCAGGAAATGATGCACCAGGCCGAGAAGCTGATCGGCATCGAGCTGACTGACGCGCAGGAGGCGATGGCGCTCAGCGGCGTCAATCGCAATCTCGACGCATACGAGGCGAATCGGAAGATCGATGTGCCGCTCGATACCGAGCCGGCGATCGCGTTTCATCCCGCGCGCGCCAAGAAGGAATTGTACGCGCCAAAGACGAAGTTTCGTTTTGGCAAGGTTGAGCTACCACAGTTCAACAACATCGAAGACCTTGCCTTTGCCACCGTTCCTCAGCTCGCCGAATTGATTCGCACGCGCCGGATCAGTTCGACTGAGCTCACGAAGATGTATCTCGCGCGGTTAAAAAACTATGGGACAAAATTGCTTTGCGTCGTGACGTTGACGGAAGATCTCGCACTCAAACAAGCTGCGGCCGCCGACGCGGAGATCAAACGTGGAAAATATCGCGGTCAGCTGCACGGAATACCGTGGGGTGCGAAAGATCTCTTCGCCACTAAAGGCATCAAGACGACGTGGGGCGCTGAGCCATATCGCGATCAGGTAATAGATTACGACTCGACGGTCGTCGAGCGATTGAACGAAGCCGGCGCGGTACTCGTCGCAAAGTTGTCGATGGGCGCGCTCGCACAGGGTGGGCGCTGGTTTGCCGGGGTGACGCGAAATCCCTGGCAGCCTGAGGAAGCTCAAATCGGATCGAGCGGCTCATCGGCTGGTCCGGCGTCTGCGACTGCGGCTGGTCTCGTCGGGTTCTCGATCGGCACGGAGACGCTCGGCTCGATCGTTTCGCCTTCATCGCGTTGTGGTGTCACTGGTCTGCGTCCGACGTACGGCCGCGTGAGCCGTTATGGAGCGATGGGCTTGAGTTGGACCATGGACAAGATCGGTCCGATGTGTCGCGGCGTGGAGGATTGTGCCGCCGTGTTGCACGCGATTTATGGTCCTGATGGTAAAGACATCACGGTGGGCGACGCGCCGTTCAATTGGAACCCCGATACAAACATCAGCACATTGCGGATTGGTTATCTGAAGACGGAGTTCGAGCCGAACATTGGCGGCACGGGGACGCCACCGCCAGGGCTCGAGCAACGTCGTGCGCTATACAAAGACGCACTCGCCGTACTCGAAAAAGCCGGTGCGAAACTGACGCCGATTGAGTTGCCGAAGATCGCAGCGGGCTCGTTGCGGTTCATCCTGTCAGCGGAAGCGGCGGCGGCATTCGACGACATCACGCGCGACGGACGTGTCAACCAGTTATCAGGGCAATCGCCTAACGATTGGCCGAATACGTTTCGCACGTCGCGATTCATTCCGGCGGTTGAGTATTTGCGGGCGCAACGCGCGCGGACTTTGCTTATTCGTGAGATGGAGAAGCTGATGTCGCAGTGGGACGTTTTTGTCAGTCCCGCGCCGGGCAGTGCGAGTTTGTTAGTGACAAATCTGACCGGAAATCCCGCGGTGGTGTTGCCGTGTGGGTTTGTGAACAATCTGCCGATCGCGATCATGTTTACCGGAGGCGTTTACGACGAGGTGTCGCCGTTGCGGGTGGCGCTGGCATTCGAGCGCGCGACGAAGTGGCATACGATGCATCCAAAGATGGAAGCCACGGATTAGACAGATTTTGAGGGAATTGTGATTGTGAAGGTTGAGCCCTTCCCGAGTTCGCTTTCGATTTGCACGGATCCGGATCGCGCTTCTACCGTTGTTTTGACCACATCGAGGCCGACGCCGCGGCCCGAGATCTCGGAGAGTTCGGAGGCGGTGGAGAAGCCGGGGTTAAATAATATTCCGGAGGCGATTGTTTCGGGATCGATACCGCGACCGTCGTCGGTTACGGTGATTTTGAGTTGATCTTCGTCGTTCGTGGCTGCGATGGTGATCGTTCCGCGTGATTCAATGCCGTGATGAACTGCGTTGCGAACGAGATGGAGCAAACAATCCGCGATCTCGGCGTCGAATGAGATCTCAGTGCCGCGCACGTCGAAGTTGATGTCTTTGCCGAGTGATGCTGCGGTCGATTTTCCTGCGCGCACGATCCGATCCCACACGTTACCTTCTGAACAAAGAATTGGTTTGATGCTGACGTTGGGCGCGAGCTCGGGGATTTCAGATCGTGTTGCGTAAAGAATTCTGAAGTTGATCTTTTCGTTCTCCACCTTTGGGGCGACGGATATCACCTCACCGTCCCTGGTCAATCTAGCCTTCAAGTTCTGAAATTGTTGATCGAAGTCTGACTGGTCGAAGCTTGTCTGGACGAGAAAGAGTTTCGCGCCTTCGTTCAGAGACTGTTTGAGGGTGTGTTTTTCTTCTGGCTTGAGGGAAGTAGATATTTCGTCTGGAAGAGGGAGGGTTTCGGAAAGGGTTTCCTCGAGTAGTTGTAGTACGTGATTGTCGAGTGTTGATTCGCCGGTGCGTAAAGAATGAAGCACGTTTTCGAGTTCGTGTGCAGCGCGGCTCAAGTCAGTCAGACCATCAGCGGCGGCGACTGCCTTTACGTTGTGTACCTGGCGAAAGAGTGCGTCGAGTTGTTGGCGTGTTGCCGGGCCGGTGGCGGTCGAAGCGCGTAGTTCTGCGAGGGCGGTCTTTATTTGTTCGAGCTTGTCTTCGAGGTCCGACAAGTTTTTCTACTCATCTTCGGCGGGCGTACTTGATTCTGTATCAGAGTCTTCCGCCTCGGGTTGGACGTTCTTTTGTGGCTGCTGTTCGTCGAGGTCGCGTTTTATAGCGTCGAGAATGCCGTTGATGAACTGAGTAGCTTCGTACGTCGAGAACCGCCGCGCGATCTCGAGGGCTTCATTGATCGCGACAGTGCGCGGCGTCGGTTCGTACAGAAATTCGTAGACGGCGAGTCGCAGGATATTGCGATCGACGACAGCCATGCGTGAGATGCGCCAGTGTTCGGCGCGCGAGCGGATGCGCTCGTCGAGTAGCTCGAGATTTGAGAGCGTACGCGCGGCGAGACGCGTGGCAAATTCCCGCGCTGTGGCGTCGAGGTCAGTTTCTCCAAGCTCAGCCCAGTAGCTTCGGACGACCTCGTCCGCAGGCATTTCGGCAACATCAGCCGCAAAGAGCATTTGCAAGGCACATTCACGCGCCTTACGTCGCGAACCCATAAAGTATTACCAAAAACTGTTTAAGCCACAAAAAGGCACAAAGGAAAACAAAGCGCTTTTCTAATATGAATCATGAATGCATTATGTTTCTGCTTCGGATGCCTTTTGTGCCTCTTTGTGGCTTTATTCGAATGCTTCCTTATAAAGATTTACCAACTCCACCGCCGTCATGGCGGCTTCAAACCCTTTGTTCCCGAGTTTCACACCCGCGCGATCGAGCGCCTGATCGACAGTGTCGGCTGTAACGATTCCGAATACGACCGGCAATCCACTCGTCAGTCCTGCATGTGAAATGCCACGTGCGACTTCGCTCGCGATGTAATCGAAATGCGGCGTTTGACCACGAATGATCGTGCCGAGACAGATTACTGCGTCAAACTTCCGCGACTGTGCGAGTCGCAACGCCAGCAGCGGAATCTCGAAAGCGCCCGGCACGCGATACACGCTAACGTTCGTGTCCTTCGCGCCGAGTCGCTTCAAACTATCGAGTGCGCCTTCGACGAGTCGAGCCGAGATCAACTCGTTCCAGCGACTGGCCACGATGGCGAAGCGAAACGCTTCAGCATTGAGACGTCCTTCGTACACCGTTGGCTGCAACCGACTCGACTCCCCGAGCTGAATAGTTACTACGTTTCGCAGTATAGGAGATGCTCCGAGACGCATCAAGTTTGAGAATTCTGCTGATTGCGTTCTGCTGTAAGTTTGTTGAGCCACTCGGTAACGGTGAGAAAGTCTAGCTGCATTCGGCGAACGGCGTTGTTGATTACAAACTGATCACCCTTAACGTCGTTCACCGTGCTGTTCACATTAGTCATGTCTGAGTGTATGGCCTGTTGACCTTCTTCCCGACGTCTCTGGCTTTCTTCAAGATGTTTTTGGCCGGCCTCGAGACGTTTTTGGCCCGACTGTAACTCAGCGATGTCTGCGACAACCCTGTGCCAGATGGGACTCGTATCGTGGAGTCTCTCGTCCACCTTCTTTTCGAGACTCTGAAGTTGATTATCAATGCTAGTGACGTGTGTATCGAGATCCTTGATTGCCG
>DATFDT010000181.1:0-3257 GCA_035251975.1 Pyrinomonadaceae bacterium
CGACCATCGCGGCCTTCGCGTTTTTGAACTGCTCGGTGAGAGCGTCGAGATCTTTCTGTTTTTGTTGTTTTGACTTCATCGTGTTCAGCTCCTCACCTTTATTTCGCGTACGCCGCTTCGTCGAGCAAAACGCCCGGACTCATCGTCGAAGCGAGGTTCACTTTCTTGATGTACTTGCCTTTCGCCGTCGCGGGCTTCGCTTTGACCACTGCGTCGAGCAGCGCTTTCGCGTTGTCGCGAAGCTTGTCTGACTCGAACGAGACCTTTCCGACGCCGACGTGAATCACCCCGGTTTTATCGACGCGATACTCGACTTTACCGGCTTTCGTCTCTTTGATCGCCGTGACGACATCTGGCGTGACGGTGCCGGTTTTCGGGTTGGGCATGAGACCGCGCGGTCCGAGAATCTTACCCAGTTGGCCCACGAGCCGCATCATGTCAGGAGTGGCGATTACGGCATCGAAATCCGTCCAGCCACCTTTGATCCTGGTGACGATGTCTTCACCGCCGAAGATATCTGCCCCCGCCTCTTCCGCTTCCCTGAGTTTGTCGCCCTGGGCGATGACGAGAACCGTCTTGGTTTTGCCGAGTCCGTGCGGCAGAACGATCGTGCCACGCACGAGCTGATCGGCTTTTCTCGGATCGACGCCGAGCCATACAGTTAGCTCAACCGTCTCGTCGAACTTCGCGAAAGAGATCTCTTTGATTTTTTCGATTGCTGAGTCGAGATTGTATTTGCGTCCGGGCTCTATCTTCTCGAACGCGGCGCGATACTTCTTACCGTGTTGCTTCATTCTATGCTCCGAGGTGCAAGCGGGATTCGAATCCCTCCCTCTCTAAGGACTGGTCATAAGTCCTATCGGTCCTATTCAACCGTGAGGCCCATCTGCCTTGCAGTGCCTTCGATCGTCCTGATCGCCGACTCCAAACTCGTCGTATTCAGATCCTGCAACTTCGTCTTCGCGATCTCTTCGATCTTCGCCTTCGAGATCGAGCCCACTTTCTCACGATTGGGCTTTCCGGATCCCTTGCCGATTCCGGCGGCCTTCTTCAAAAGGTCGGCTGCGGGCGGGGTCTTGGTTTCAAACGTAAACGAGCGATCGGCATAAACCGTAATCACGACCGGTATTTTGAGATCCGGATCCATCTGCGCGGTCTTCGCGTTGAAGGCTTTGCAGAACTCCATGATGTTCACGCCATGCTGGCCGAGCGCCGGGCCGATTGGCGGCGCCGGGTTCGCCTTCCCCGCGGGAACCTGTAGCTTTATGTAACCTGTAATCTTCTTTGCCATCTTCTTGCCTTTTAACAGGTCCTAATTACTTTAGGCCCTATTCTTCTTCCGCAAACGTCACTTTCTCTACATCGAGGAAATTCAACTCAACCGGCGTCGAGCGGCCGAAGATCGTCACTGTCACCTTCAGCGTCGACTTGTCCTCATTAACCTCTTCAACCTTACCGGTAAAACTCTGGAACGGCCCCGACTTGATACGCACCGTCTCGCCGGCCGCATACGAAAACTTCGGCTTCGGCTTTTCAGCAGCTTCCGCCTGTTGATTGACGATCTGATCGACTTCCTGAGGCGTCAGCGGCGTCGGATTGTGACCACCAACAAAGCCTGTGACCTTCGGCGTCGACTTGATCATGTGAAACACATTGTCAGGAATGTGCCCACGCTCATCGCAATCGATCTGCACCAGCACGTATCCCGGATAAAACATGCGCGCCGATTCGATGCGCTTGTTACCGCGCATCTCGACGACAGTTTCGGTCGGCACAAGGACCTCCGTGATCTCATTTTGGAGATCCGTGTCACGGATGCGCGCTTTTAAACTGTCGCGCACCTTTTTCTCGTGCCCCGAGTACGTATGGAGGATAAACCACTGCTGCATCACAAACTCTTTCCTCAGGCGAGCCCTAAAAGCCTTGCTAACTTCTCAATCGCCCAATCCAGACCGGTAATCAACCGCGAAAGGGCCTGATCCACTAAAAACAGGTAAACAGCGAAAAAGATAACCGCGATGACCGTGATAATGGTCGTGTTCTGCACGTGATTCAGAGTAGGCCATGAGACCCGTCTCATCTCCGCCCGAACGTCGTGTAGAAACTCCCATAGACGCTCGTAAAATCTCGGCGGCCTTGACGTCGTATGTCCGCGCTCCCGGCGGGCGGGCTTGCCTTCCGGTCCCTCACCATAGCGCGTCATTCGTGGCGCGACTATTGGTGCGTCTGGATTATCTGTTTCAGCCATAACTCCTGAACTTCTTCGGTCTGCTGCCGATGCCCCGCTCATCAAATGGCAGGCTAATTGGCAGGGGTACCAGGATTCGAACCCGGACTTTCGGTTTTGGAGACCGACGTGCTAACCGTTGACACTATACCCCTCCGGGTATTCTTCACTTGGTTTCTTTGTGATCAGTATGCTTGCGGCAACGGCGACAGAATTTGCTGAATTCCAACCGGTCGGGCGTGGTTTTCTTATTCTTGGTCGTTACGTAATTCCGGCTCTTGCATGTCTGACACTGAAGCACAATGTTATCGCGTGGCATCGCTTAAACCTCAAAACTTCTTTATCCACAGATTACGCCGATTTGTTTATTTAATCTGTGCAATCTGTGGATGAAAACTATTCAATAACCTCAGAAACCGTACCCGCGCCGACGGTGCGACCGCCTTCACGAATAGCGAACCGCAAGCCCTTCTCCATCGCGATGGGCGCGATCAATTCGATCGACATCTGCACGTTGTCACCAGGCATCACCATCTCCACGCCTTCCGGCAGGTGCGCCACCCCAGTCACGTCCGTTGTGCGGAAGTAAAACTGCGGACGATAACCAGTAAAGAACGGCGTGTGACGGCCACCCTCTTCCTTCGTCAGCACATACGCCTCGGCCTTGAACTTCGTGTGCGGCGTGATCGAACCGGGCTTCGCAATTACCTGCCCGCGCTCGATGTCCTTGCGCTCAACTCCGCGCAGCAGCAAACCAACGTTGTCGCCCGCCACCCCTTCATCCAGCAGCTTCTTGAACATCTCGACGCCCGTCACCACCGTCTTGGTGGTGGGGCGAATACCGACGATCTCCACCTGCTCGTTCACCTTCACCTTGCCGCGCTCCACTCGACCGGTGGCCACCGTACCGCGGCCCTGAATCGTGAAGATGTCTTCCACCGGCATCAAGAACGGCTTCTCGATGTCGCGCTCCGGCGTCGGGATGTAGCTGTCCACCGCCGCCATCAGCTCGTCCACCGTCTTCTCCCAC
>DATFDT010000182.1:0-18140 GCA_035251975.1 Pyrinomonadaceae bacterium
TTTGTACAAATAGGGCAGTTTTTGACTTGGGGGGATAAATGTAGTTCGGCCATTTCACACAACTCCACTGGGCATCAAGACTTGCTTGCAATCCGTAATCGGACAACACTACACCCTTATCCGGTACTTAAAACCTCCGGCAAAGGCATTGATTTGGGGGTTATTTTATTTGGCGAAGATCCGCCTAGATTGCCTTGCGCGACCACCGCACTAGTCACGCCCCAATACTTACCTGACTCCGCTTCGTTGAAGGTCTCTGGGCGACATTGCGAGAATATGTGAGCTTAGTAAACCTTCAAACGATCATCTAACAGGCCGCTGATCAAAAACTTATATTGGCAATCAATTGTTCAGCGAGGGAATCGCATTATAGTGAACGACACTTTTTTTGCAATACCTTTTTCAGATTTGTTTCGAACGGAATCCAACTACAACATATTGTCGATCGATCTGACATTCAAGATTGCTTCCTACAAACGCAAACGTCTCTTGAATGAGAGGATACGTGATCACATCACTCACATTAGCGATTATTTCTTGTGTCTGAAGTGTCGCGAACGCCATCAACAGAGACGCGAATTCGTTAGAGAATTCGAGGTGGTTAAAAACCGTTCGCCGAATGTTTGGCGCAACAAGTTCGTACTTCATTTTCATGGTCCTACCATTAGTAGCGCGGGTGTAAAACACCTGGACCAGGCATGATGACTCATTCCTACTCGATCGATCTGTTAACGCTTAACACGTTCATTTATAAAGCTTTTTGTCTGCGCCGCTCACGTGTGCAAAGCGTTCTAAATGTGCTTTTGTAACAGCTTTGTAAAACTCAGCACTATGATTTCCACAAAGATTTCCACAGGATCTGTGAATAACTTTTTGCTACTACTTGAGCAACGATCGATCTTTGAGACGATAGACAAACTTTAGTCCCGACCACGTGTCGTCTATAGCGCAGATCTTCACGTCAACGAGTCCGGCGTCTAAGCCGATCTGTCGCACGCGTTGCTCAGAAAGATCAGTTGCGACACCTGAGCTCTTCTTCGGCCATGCGATCCAGATCATTCCATTCGAAACAAGTGTTGCGGCGAGCTTCGCGAAATCTCGCGTCAATGTGCGCTCAGTCAAGACAAAAAGCAGAATAATGTCGAGCGACTTCGCTGGTCGCTTTATGAACTGAACGGCGTCTGGCAATTCGCCCAGTTCGGATTGAAAGTCTTTCGGCGCATTAACCAGTGCGATTCTCGATCCTTCCTTGATTCCTAATTTTTTGGGTAATGGTGTTCCGGAGTATCCAGCCATGTCGTCACCAGAGTCTGAGTATTTTCCACCAGGTGAATCCCACCAGACTCCAGACGCTGATCGTTATTAGCGACGCGATCAGACCGAGAGTCCACCAGGTTCGTTGCGAGGTGTAGCCGGCGCCGAAGTATATCGGTGCGGGTGTTGTGCCGTAATGAGTGAGTGAGGCAGCGAGGTTTGAGAAGTACGCGAGCGATAGCACGGCCAGGTACGGCGGTGCGCCAGCGGCAAGTATTACAATCAGAAAAGGTGTAAACATCGCTGTCACGTGTGCAGTGATGCTGGCGAAGACGTAGTGCGCGTAGAAGTAGATTAAGAGCAGTAGTGCGAGCGCGAGCCACCAATTCCATCCCGCAGTCAAACTTGCTGAGGCCTCAGCGAATCGTTTCGTGATTCCGGTTTGGCCCAGCGCCTCGGCCATGCGAATGAGGCCGCCATACCAGATGAACACGCCCCACGCGGCCTTTTCGCTGATGATGTCTTCCCAATCCAAAACGCCCGTCAGCAGCAAGACGCTGATTCCAAGAAGGGCAACGACGGCGTAATCGATGCCGTGAAACTTATTTGTCATCCAGAGAGTCGCGACGAGCCAGAAGACGAGCAGCATCATCCGTTCAGAAGAGCTCATCCGGCCCATGGCGCGCAATTCTTCTGAAGCCAGTTCGCTGGCGGCGGGCGTGTGCTTTACCTGCGGAGGAGACACGCGATACAGCACATACGGCACGAGTAAGAGGCACAGGATTCCCGGCACGATTGCGCCGATGGCCCAACGCGCGTAGGTGATATCAATCGAGGTTACTTCGCGTGCAAACCGGGCGATTATCGGATTAGACGCCTGGCCGGTCAGAAACATCGCACAAACGATGACGTTGCACTGGTAAACGCTGGCCATGAGAAACGCGCCGAGACGACGGGCTGTAGGTCCGGGACGCGATTCGTAGGCTTCAGCGAGGCTCTTCGCGATGGGAAAGATGATTCCACCGGAGCGAGCGCCTGTTGATGGAATCACGGTCGCGAGGATCATCTCGGTTGAGGCGAGCGCATAAGCGAGTCCGAGAGAATGTTTGCCGATGGCTTTGATGAAGAGGAAAGCGATGCGGCGGCCGAGTCCAGTTTTGATCATTCCGCGCGAAATGAAGAACGCAGCGAGGACGAGCCATACAAACGGATCTGCGTAACCGGTCAAAACCTCGCTAATCGGCATCACTCGAAAGAGCGGTAATGCTGTAACGCCCAACAAGACCATCGCGGCGCCGGGAATCGGACGCACGATTGAGCCCGTAATCGTTGCGGCGAAGATCGCGAGCAGTCGCCACGACTGTGGCGTGATGCCTGAAGGAACCGGAATCAGCAAAATGCCAACAGCGACAAACAGCACGATTCCCCAGCGGAGAAGTCTGCTTCTGGAGCTAATTTTGTCAGCGGGTTCGTTGTCGGTTTTGTCAGGGGGTGCAGTTAGGGGTTGTTCCACACAATCGTCCTTTTTGCGGGCGAAAGAAGAGCCAGGGGATGTTATTCCGTCAGACGGCGTTGACTCAAGAACTTTTCAATTCGCGCTTAAGTTGAAATCAACTGTAGGGGGGCTCCGTGGCCGCCCGTTCTTCAGCGCAGTTATTATTAGTCGAACGGGCGGCCACAGAGGGCCGCCCCTGCAGTTGTTGTTTCAAGCGCGTAAGGATTCGGCGAACTGAACGACAAATAGAGGTATCCTAAAGAGCAAGGTCTAAAAATGGCGGAAAATTCAGACAAGGTCACAGATAAAGAGGTTTACTTAAACCGGAGGCGCTTTATTCAGGCAGCGGTCATGGCGGGAACTGCCACGGCCACCACGCTCATTTACCGGCGTTTGAATCCGCCGCCAGCGCCACGTGTCGAGGGCGATAAACTCGAGGAAGTCGCGAAGGCGCCCACGGAGGAAGCGGTTAAAGAAGGATTCGCGGTAAACGAAAAGTTGACGCCGCTGGAAGCGATTACGAATTACAACAACTTTTACGAGTTCGATACGTCGAAAAGTGGAGTTGCGTATGCGGCAAAAGGGTTTGTCACGAGGCCGTGGAGTGTCGCGGTCGACGGGTTGGTGAACAAGCCCAAAGTTTTTGATCTCGATGAGTTGTTGAAGTTTCCACTTGAGGAACGGATTTACCGGTTGCGGTGTGTTGAGGGTTGGTCGATGGTGATTCCGTGGGTCGGCTTTCCGTTGAACAAGCTGCTGGAGAAGGTCGAACCGACTTCGCAGGCGCGGTACGTCGCATTTCAAACACTGCTTGACCCTGAGCGAATGCCGAACCAGCGCACCGGCGTACTCGATTGGCCGTACGTCGAGGGGCTTCGACTCGACGAAGCAATGCACCCGCTGACGATCTTGGCGACAGGCATGTATGACGAAACATTGCCGCCGCAGGATGGAGCGCCAATCAGACTTGTCGTGCCCTGGAAATATGGTTTCAAGAGTATCAAGTCAGTGGTGAAGATATCGCTTGTAGCCGAAGAGCCGCCAACAACCTGGAACATACAGGCGCCAGATGAATACGGTTTCTACTCGAATGTGAATCCGAATGTTCCGCATCCGCGCTGGAGTCAGGCGACGGAACGTCGAATCGGTGAATACAGTCGCCGGAACACGCTCTTGTTTAATGGTTATGGCGAGCAAGTGGCGCACCTGTATCAGGGTATGGACCTGGTGAAGTTTTATTGATTATGACTGATGTGCGCTTCTTAAAAGTCGTCGTCCTTGTGAACTCGCTCATTCCGCTAGTACTGCTCTTGTGGGATCTTTACCGCAAGCGAGTTGGTCCTAATCCACTTCAGTTCGCCACCACAACGACTGGAATGCTGACGCTGATCTTTCTTAGTTTGACAGTGGCGATCACTCCGTTGAGAAAGATCTTTGGCGTCAATTCCCTTGTAAAACTGCGACGAATGCTTGGGTTGTTCGCCTTCTTTTACGGCTCGCTTCACCTGCTCACGTACATCTGGTTCGATCGAGGTTTCAATTTGATTAGCGTGGTCCCGGATGTTGTGCGGCGACCGTTCATACTCGCGGGCATGCTCGCTTTTTTGCTCATGGTGCCGCTGGCGATTACTTCAACGAACAAGATGGTGAAGCGCCTCGGCGGAAAGCGCTGGGCGAAACTGCATCGGCTGGTTTATCTATCGATCATCGCCGCAGTGGTTCATTTCTGGATGCTCGTTAAGTCTGATACGAGTTTGCCGCTCACGTTTGCGTTCATCGTACTGTTCCTGCTCGCGTACCGGCTGCTCACTCGGTACATGCCAGCTCAGACCAACACAAGTCTTTTTCCTCGCGAATAGTCGTATCGTTTAGAATGCGATTGATGTCGGGCGAGCGGAGAACTAACGAGCGAAAACACATTCTTCTCGAGGCGAGATGGGAAAGCTTGTCGAGCCGGCATGAAGCTCGGGTTGATGACGTCAGCCTGGGTGGTTGCTTTGTAAATACGTATGCGAAGGTCGAGCTCGGAGAGCACATTGATTTGGAGATTCAGCTTCCGTCAGGCGAGTGGCTGGCGGTTCGCGGTCAAGTCGCGTCGTATCAGCATGGCGTCGGATTTGGAATTGCGTTTACGTCTTTGACCGTTGAGGAAACGGCTCAATTGAAGGAGCTGATACGAACGGCGAAGGAGCGCCGCGTCTAGTGTTTGGACCGACGTTTTTCGTCATACCAGAGAATATTGAAAGCTAGTAGGAGTCCAGCGGCGGCAGCCAGCAGGAAGAAGATCATTGCGAGTCCTGGATAACCAAAGATTCGAAACGACGTCTCAACCCTCATTAACATGGCGGCACCCACAATCAAAGCCGCAACCACTAAACCTAACGTGATTCGATTGGCTACTTTTTGAAGCCCTTCGATAATGATTTTCTCGTCGATTGCGTCTACCTTGAAACGAAGCTCATTGTTTCCCGCTGCATCGAGAATTCTGTTTACTCTTGTCGGAAGTTTCTCAGCGAACTCTTTCAGATCAACGACACCGGACAACAGGTTGGTGGGAGCAACACTCTTGAGGATGTTGCGCTGGAGAATCTCGTTGGCCCGATCTCGAATAATGCTGTTTGGATCGAAGTGTGGATCGAGTGTATAGACCACGCGGTCGAGGTTTAGCAGCGCTTTCGCGATCATCGTGAATTCAGCGGGTAGGCGGAACCAGCTATCCGCTGAGATCCGGGTGATGTCGAGTGTCACCCTGCCGGCGTTCATGCGGCTTAGAACTGCGTCGGAATTGTCGGCCACGAGATCGGTGATGCGGCGCTCGAAAGACGCGCGATCAAAACCTTCTTTCGGCTCGCCCATTCTGATCGCAGCTTCGGCAGCCATCTCGCCGCGCCCTTCGCTGATCGCGAGGAGGAGTCGTAGCAGGTTGTCCTGAAAAGTGCGCGTAACACGACCGACCATGCCGAGATCGAGCAGCGCGACGCGATCGTCGTCAGTGATGAACACATTTCCGGGATGGGGATCGGCATGAAAAATACCGTCGACCAGGAACTGTTTCAGGTAAGCGCTCCACAACTCATCGGCAAGTAAACCACCGTCGATTTCCAGCAGTCGCAATGGGTTGAGGGCTGTGATCTTCTTGCCGGTAATGAATTCCATCGTCAAAACGCGAGTTGTGGTGAAGTCGTCGACAGGCTCTGGTATGACGATGTTATCAAACTCTGCGAGGTTCTCTGCGATGGTGTGCAGATTATTCGCTTCCACCGTGAAGTCTAGCTCGTGCAGGATACTTTTGCGCAGGTTGACGAGCATGTTATCGAATTCGTAACGCCGGCCGAGCTCAGTGTGCTGGTCGAGAAAATGTGCGATCTCGCCCAAGGCTTCGAGATCGCCGACGATCAGGTCGCGAATATTGGGACGTTGAACTTTTACGACGACCGCGCGGCCGTCGCGCATGTGGGCTTTATGTACCTGGGCCAAAGATGCTGCGGCGAGCGGTTGTGGATCGAAATCAGCGAACGCTTTCGATATTCTGACTCCGAGCTCGCCGGAAACAATTCGCTCGACTTCTTCATACGGGAACGGTTCGATATGGTCCTGTAGCCGCTCCAGCGCCTCAAGGTATGGACCTGGCAAGAGATCGGCGCGTGTGGATAGAAGCTGTCCCAACTTGATGAAAGTTGGACCAAGCTTTTCGAGATCCTTGGCAAGATCGTCTGCCGGAGCCGCCTCGGATTCGGCAACGATCTCATCAGGCACAACGCTGCCTTCGAGTCCGGCTACGCTGATCAGATCGGAGCGCCCGTATTTGATCAGCAGCATGGCGACGTCTTTGTAGCGTTTTAGTCGCTCTGGTTTTAGTGAAACAACCATCTTATTGTGGTGTACCGGTCTTCGGTGCGCCGGCAGCGCGATCGATTGCTGCTCGCAGTCCTTCAATACTCAAGATTCTTAGTTGTAAGCCGTTTATGAAAATCGTCGGCGTGCTGCCGACTCCGTACATTTCTCCGTCTTCGACGTCTTTCTGGACTTCTGCGGCGTAGGTGCCTCGGTCCAATGCAGCGTCGAAACGCGCACGGTCCAGACCAACCTCAGTCGCGTACTTCTTCAACGACGGAACGTCGAGCGCCTTTTGGTTCTTAAAAAGGACACCGATATATTCGAAAAACTTGCCCTGAGCGTTGGCGGCATTTGCGGCCTCCGCTGCTTTGCGCGCCCATTCGTGCTGGTTCAGCGGGAAATCGCGAACCACGAAACGAACCTTGTTGCCGTAAGACTTCAAGACCTCTTCAAGAACCGGATGCATCGCGGCGCATGCCGGACACTGAAAGTCAGTGAACTCGACGATCGTTACCGGAGCATTCGTTTCGCCGCGGGCTGGATCGTCGTCGACGCTGACGTTTTGAAGGGGTTGAGGGGGCTCGTTTATGAGCCACTGAATGTTGGCTCCCTTGCGTAGTCTTGCCGACAAGTCTTTTTCGTAGCGTTGTCGGGATTCGTTTTGCAGATAAGTCGCAATCTGGTTGCGCACGCTATTTAAATCACCCGAGATTCGTGCCTTGTTCTCATTATAAAACTGAGCTACTTCAGCTTCAGTTGGAGGGCGGACCTTATCACTTATCTCAGCACGCACGATTTCTTCTGGTCCAACTTGCCGTCGTCTTGCTTCGTCCAGTAGCAACGTGTCATCGACCAGTCGGTCGACGCGCTGTTTTGTTGCCTCATAAGCTTCAGACTTTAGCTTGTAGATAATTGGTTTCAGTCTTTCAAGGAGAGGAGCTGCAGTCATTGGTTGCCCTGCGACTGTGGCGACCACCGAGGCAGCGTTCAAACTCGGTGAGTTGATATCGGCACTCATTACAACGGGGTTGGATTGTCGCAGCCGATTGACAAGGTTGTCAGCGAGTTTGCTTTCCGCTTCGTCATGTAGGTAAGCAGTGACTTGTTGATTTACGACGTTGGGATCCATGCCGGCGAACTGGTCTCGGTTTTCGTCGACAAACTTTTTGATTTGAGCTGGAGTAGGGGTTGGTATACGGCTGCTGACTTCCAGTTCATATAAACGATGACTGTCGATGCGACGCTTCTTTGCTTCAACCTGAAGCAGCATGGTGTTGATTTGTAGCTCTAAGACGCTGCGTCGTGCATCGGCAATCTTGTCATCTAGAGTCTCGAGTTCCTGCCGCAAAGCGGGTTCAAGATCTGCGGTGGTTATGGTTTGTCCATTGATGCTCACTAATGGAGCAGGCGCCGCAGGTGGACGCGTCGGCTTACTAACCGGAGTTGGTTGAGCAACTGGTTGCGCCTCGGGGGTAGTCACAGTTGGCTTGCGAACTGCGCCTCGCCGTTTCGAGGTTTGAGCAGGCGATGTTGACCACAACGCCAGAATCAAAATGAGGGGGCCGATTTTAGATATCATTGGAGTACTCACAGGATTGGATCATAGGAGAACTTAACTTAGAGCACAAATACAATTTGGCGCTGCCTTGGAGAGGGCAGCGCCAAAGAGTTTGGGCCATCGCTTGAACGAAGCGGCTAGTGATGTCGAATGATACTGCGACGGCGACGTTTTACCGGACTGCGAATTGATAGTAGATCGCTGTGTCGTCCGTTTAGAATGAATGCGAGTCCCTGGTGGGTCACACCAAGGAGCCGCGCGGCTCTTGTGACGCTCCCGCCAGACTCTTCCAAAGCTCGACGAATGAGGTTGCCTTCATAACGAAGGACTTCGGTATCGAGCGAAAAGCCTGGCGTCAATGCCACGCCGGTGGCTGCGGGTGTTGCCTCGTTGGCGTTTTCAAGAGCGATTAAAAGAACACGTCGGGCGCATTCGCCCAGGCGCGTTTTAAGGCTAAGGTTCTGAGATTTCGAGAGAAGCGTCTCAGCGGTTCGATAATAAGTTTGCAGAACCTCTACTGAGAGGTAAGGACTTAATTCTTCGATGGCTGTAACTGCGGCGATGCCACCACGATCGGGATTACCGGCAGTTTGGGCAACCTCGACCGCTTGATCGAGAGCAGTTCTAGCTACCTGAGACTGCCGGAGACGGGCCAAGGCTTTGCCATGCGTTGTCAACGCTTCTGCGAGTGCGGGTTGTTCATCGCCTCGCTTTAATTTGTGAACGGCACGCCGCGCTATTCTTTCGGCTTCCTCATTTCTTCCTTCTAGCAAGAAGATCTGCGCAAGCGTGTCATCTGTATAAGCAGCACCGCCTTGATCCTGAAGTTGGACAAACAAGCTGCGAGCATTGCTCACGTGTTCACGTGCTTCGCCGAATCTTCCGAGGCTCGCGAAAAGAAAACCGACGTTGTTTTCAACCCCAGCTTGAAAACGGCGATGTCCTGCTTGCTCGTAATGAAAACTGGCAGCCGCAAATTCGACGAGAGCGGTATCGATATACTCTTCCCGGTTTTCCGAAAGACCGAGCTTCTTCAGCAAAATGCCGTAATTGTTATGAAACTTACCTTTCAGCGCGTGGTTGGTACTAAAGTCGAATTGAGGCGCCGCTTCTCGATAAATGCGGAGTGCTTCTCGGTCTCGCATCGCTGCTATTTCTACCATCGCACTGTTTAAAAGCGCCCTCAGTTTTTGTTCATTTCGAATATCTCCGAGTCGCTCCAAGACAAGTCGAAGAGTTACACGTGCCTCATCCAGGGCACCTTCACGCCAATAGCAAATAGCCAAATCCACACCGGCTTCTGCAATTTTTTCCGACTTACCAAGCGATTCAAAAATTGCTGCGCTTTCGCTGATAAGATCTTTTGCAGCTTCCTGGGCGCCTTCTAATTGTTTCGCGCTTCCCAAGAAACCCGTCAAGGTTCCAGATCTTAGGAGAAGTTCGGCTTTAGCATCATCAGCCAACCCACTTGTTTCCGGCCGTCGAAGCAATCCTTGCCAAAAGGGCCGCAGCACTTCACAAGCGCTCTCAAATTCACCAGCCTCCTCCAGATTTTTCGCTAACTCACATAAAGGAATTACGTCGTCAGCGACCGGATTTTCTGTTGGGCTCTTAAAGACGGCTGTGTGCAACTCCATATCAAGACTCCAGTTCTCAATTTAGGCAAGGAACCTTGCAAGCCATTCAATTGACGGATATTATCATAAACAACCAATTACCACTTGGTTGTGCACCCACTCACAGGCAATGACTACACTTTTAGAGGAGAAGATCAATGAAACCTGTCAAAAACTTCGTATTTGCTGCACTACTTGTATTTAGTTTAGCCCTCAACACATTTGCGGGCGACATCTTGCAACCTGGCGCCGTCCCCACTCCTACTCCGAGTCCGAGTCCGGAGGAATCGCGTCTATTTGTTCCAGCTCCAGAAACCGACACAATGGTTGATACGGCCGATTACCTGTTTTTAGAGGTACTGACAGCCCTTCTATCAGTGTACTGAGAAGCGTACAAACCAAGCCACAATAGCCTTTGCCAGAGATTACTCTGGCGGCGCGTGGTTTTGTGTGTCCGGGCTCACCGATCACGATTGAAAAGCTTGCTTGGGAGGCGGTGACGCGCTGCATCGTAACCCCCATCCGGCCTCTGTGGCAATAGGAACTTTAAACTATTACGCTGCAAATGCTGGAGGACGTTCAGGCGTCATGGCTGTTTTCTGCCTTTTTCCCGGCATTTTCTTTTTCTTGCGTGCCGTCACTGGGTTCGACCAATCGCCGAACCGTGTCCAGCGTATCGATATCATTCGCCGTTTTGTCTGGCCGTAAACGGAGAATTCTCGGAAACCGGAGCGCATAACCACTCTTATGACGACTCGACGGTTGAACACGATCAAACGTAACTTCAATCACGACCGTCGGCTCCACAATCCGAATCCGCCCGTGGCCAAACTCCTGAAGTGTATGACTTTTAAACCAATCTGTCAGTTCCGCTAGCTCGCGATCTGTAAGACCCGAGTAAGCTTTACCAATATTCAGCAACTCCCCATCTTCAGTCGAACGCCGCACCGCGAAAGTGTAGTCAGAAAGTAAATGCCGACGTTTTCCATGCCCCACCTCGACAGCCGTCACCACTACGTCCAAGGTCGCAATCGCGCGTTTTAACTTTAGCCAGTCACGTCCGCGCCGTCCGGGTTTATAAGGCGACCCCGGACTCTTGATCATCAACCCCTCGTTTCCGCGGGCACGCGCGAGTTCAAACTCCTCATCAAGCATCGCGGCGTCACTCAGCAGCTTATCCTGAGACATCCGCAATGGGCCGTGCGCAGGCACTATTTGGCCCAGTAGATGTCTCCGTTCACTCAATGGTTGGTCAATCAGTACCTTCCCGCTGGCATAAAGCAGATCATACGCAACTAACGCAACTGGAACCGCCTTGAGCAACTGCGTGCCCACTTTCTTACGGCCCAACCGCTTCTGCAACTCACTGAATGGAAGAATCACTTCGCCATTTGACGGAACTATCTCCCCATCGATGATCACATCCGCCGACAACGACTGGAGTGGTCCAATCAACTCAGGAAAACGATGCGTGATCTCATCCATGGTCCGAGAATAAATCGCCACTCTCCCTGCTTCGACATGCGCCTGTGCACGAATACCATCAAACTTGTCTTCTACTAAAAACTCTTCCGGCATGGTCCGAGCGACATCAGTCAGATCCGCGGCAGGCGTGGCAAGCATGAACTTGATCGGATGAAACAGTCGCATATTAATATCGCGAAGCTCGCCGGCACGCGCGCGCGTGGCAGTTTCGCCAATATCCCCAAGCAACATATTCGCGTAAGCAACGTCTTCCAACGATCTGCCAAACACGCGAGCAATCGCATCTTCAACCAAGCCTTCTCGAAGCCCAATCCGCAGATCACCCGCGAGCAATTTAACTAAATACTTAGCCTCGGGCGGCGTCGCATGATGAAGCACAGACGTCAGCAACGCAGTCTTATTCTTTATCCCTCGCGTCTCACTCAATCTCGCGATCAGCGACTCCGTTTCAGCCAGCGTGATCGTGGGCTGAACAAAATACTTCGCCTCCTTGATAATCTCCGCAGCAAGCTCACCCGGATCTCCAAGCCGAACGTAACGAGGATAAAGATCCTCAGGACTAAAACCCGTCGCCTCACTCAACGCAGCACTGATGATGCTGCCACCCACATTTGTCGTGCGAGCATCCGTCGACGCGAACTGATGACCGGCAAAATAACGCGCCGCCCGGCTCAGGTCCGCATCTGAGAGCGACTCCAGATAATTCCCCACTATCGCTGCCTTCTCGAGTTTCTTCGTCGTCGCCGCCACCGCTTCTGCACACTCAGCAAACGACTGGAGAGTTCCAATTTTGTCGACTGATTCTTCCATTTGCATCCAAAACGATTTTAAGTGATCCTTGCAAAGTCGCTGAACCGCCCGCGCGCCTTCTGCTTTGAACGATGACGCGCTACAATTCGCTGTCACCCAACGAGCCCGACTCTTTCCGGCATTCCCACTCCGGCGAGGTTTACAGCGACAGCAATCTTACAGAAGGGAAAACGACCCGTGTTCTTCGCACTCATTCTCGATAGCCTCGGCAGCACTGAGCTACTCTTTATCCTCGTAATCGCGCTCATTTTCTTCGGCCCACGAAAGCTACCTCAACTGGCCAAGTCTATGGGAAAAGGCCTGGCTGAATTTCGGAAAGCTTCGGACGATTTCAAGCGAACATGGGAACGAGAAGTAGCTTTGGAATCGACCCGTGCAGAAGATAATTCACTGCTTGAGTCGCAGCCAACGCCTGTATACGAACCTGCGGCAAGCGCGGAACCCGTAACAGTTGGGACCTCGGATCTGGTGGTCGCGCGAGAGAACCAACCGCAAACCTTCTCCGAAGCACTCGCAGAAACTCCTCCGGAACCGATAGAAATTCCGGCCGAAGCCGCGCAAGCCGAAGCACAACCAGTTAGAAAACAAGATTGGCTATAATTTTTACCTGATCCCATGTCTGCACTCTTAAGATCGCTTTCTACGAATCGCGGACGCGAAGAAGAACTCGGCGGCCAGATGTCCTTCCTTGAACATCTGGACGAGCTTCGTCGTCGTTTGATCCGCTCGTTCATCTTTGTCTTCATCGCCGCCACCGCTTGCTGGTATTTTTCGGGCAGTATCTACGCGTTTCTCGCAGCGCCCGTCGAGCGCGCACTCGCTGATGCACAGCGACGACAGGTTCCGATCGCAGGACAAACTGGAACCGAACTGATCGCTCCTTTGACATCGCTTAAAGAAAACGACACCGGACGATACGTTTTCCCTGAAGAAACAAAGCTGGGAACGAGCCTCATTCCTGCAGGCGCCTCAGTTACAGCTCGGGTTTACAAGGACGCCGAAGGTAAACTCGCCTTGTTCAGTGAAGAGCCTCTCTTTGCCGGTAATACTGTCATTCCGAAAGGCGTTCGTTTATCGCCTGATCTCTCCACCACGAGTGAATCGTTCACAGGCCTCAACGACAAGCTCATCGTTACAACTGCAATCGAACCCTTTTCGCTGTACATAAAAGTTTCATTGTATGCAGCCGTCTGCGTCTCGGTGCCTTTTCTGCTTTTACAAATCTGGGGGTTTGTTTCACCAGGACTGTACCCACACGAACGAGCGTACGTGACGCCGTTTATTCTCCTGTCGTCGATCTCCTTTGTGCTGGGCGCCGCCTTCGCCTACTACGTGATTTTTCCACCAGCCGCGAAATATCTGCTCGGCCTCGGTTCAGACTTCCGCCTCTTACTCAAGGCCGACGACTATTTTGATTTCATCATCATCGTCATGCTGGGTATGGGCGTCGTGTTTCAAATGCCGGCGATAACTTACGTTCTGGCCCGCATCGGCCTCGTGACGGCCGGACTGATGGTTAGAATTTGGAAAACTGCTCTGATCGTGATCCTGATCACTGCCGCTGTCCTGTCGCCAACGAACGACATTCCAAACATGATGTTGTTCGCGGCTCCAATGCTCGTTCTTTACGTGATCTCGATCTTCATTGCGTGGATTTTCAACAAACCGCGAACTGCGACCTAAACGCCCAGATTTACATAGGTTTCCGCGGCTTTTAGGCAACTAGCCCAAACGCCGCGGCATCTTGACTGTGTTCTCAATCGAGACTTAGAATCCAAGGTCTTCAATAGATACCGGCAGCAGTCCGTAGCGCACGATTCGCAAGCATCACAGGAGTTTTTCGTAATGTCTTACCAGAAATTTGCCCTTCGTCTGGCCCTGATTCTGGCTCTGATTGGGAGCCTCTTCCCCTACGCCAGCCCGCGCCTGTTTGCGCAGGATCAGCAAGATCCCAGCAACAAGCCCCGCAATGTAAAGCCGGAACTCAAAAAGGCTTACAAAGACTGGCTCGACAAAGACGTCACCTACATCATCACCGACGAAGAACGTAAGGCATTCAAGAAACTCGCGACTGACGACGAGCGCGAACGATTCATCGAGGAATTTTGGCGCCGGCGCGATCCCGATCCAGATACTGACGAGAACGAGTTCAAAGAGGAATACTACGAACGAATCGCATACACCAACGAGCACTTCAGCTCCGGCATACCAGGTTGGAAAACGGATCGGGGCCGCATCTGGATCATGTACGGCAAGCCCGATGAGCGCGAAACCCACCCGATGGGCGGATCTTACGAGCGTCCGTCGTACGAAGGCGGCGGTTCGACAACCACGTATCCATTCGAAATCTGGTTCTATCGTTACCTGGCCGGTGTCGGTTCTGGCGTCGAGATCGAGTTCGTTGACCCAACAGGCAGTGGCGAGTATCGCATCGCCCGAAATCCCAACGAAAAAGACGCGATGCTGATGGTTCCCGGTGCGGGACTGACGCTGTCCGAGCAGCTAGGACTGACAAGCAAAGCCGATCGAGTTGCAGGCATCGGCGGCGTCGGCAATCAAAGCTATCAACGCGAGCAGGACAGCCCGTTTTCGCGGTTACAATTGCTGGCTGATCTCAACCGTCCGCCGCAAGTCAAATTCAACGACCTCGCGACAGCGGTGAATACGGGCGTCGTCGAAGAGAATCCGCTCAATTTCGATCTGCGAATCGATTTCTTCCGCCAGTCAGATGAACGAGTAATCACGGCGTTCACGATTCAGGCTGAAAACAAGGATCTCGTGTTTCAGGACAGCGGCGGTTTGCAACAGGCACGCATGAACATCTTCGCGCGCATCACGTCCGTGGCTGGTCGGCGCGTCGGAATCTTCGAAGATCCGGTAATCACGACCGCAACCGCTACGGAGCTATCCGAAGCGAGAGATCGAAAGTCTGCCTACCAGAAAGCCGTACCACTCGCGCCCGGAACATACAAAGTTGACGTGATCGTTCGTGACGTCGCTTCCGGTGCAACTGGTCTGAAACAACTCGGCTTCACCGTTCCCAAGTACGATCAGGAAAAACTCTCAACTTCAACGCTGATTCTCGCTGCGAGGCTTGAGAGTCTCGTCGATCAACCGGCGGTGGGTCAGTTTGTAATCGGCACGACGAAGGTCATCCCGAATGTCTCCGGCATTTACAAACGCGGTCAACCCGTCGGCGTTTATCTACAGGTCTACAACGCCGGAATCGATCAAACCACGTTGCGTCCGTCAGTCGACGTTGAATACTCGTTGATAAAAGACGGTAAAGAGCTTGGCAAACAGGCGGAAGACTGGCGCGGCATGAGCGACTCCGGTCAGCGTCTGACACTCGCCCGTTTGATCGATACTCGTAATCTCGGCCCAGGCGACTACGAAGTCGCGATTCGCATCCGCGATCGAGTTTCGGGACAGTCGCTGTCACCGTCGCAAAAGTTCACGGTAACTCAGTAAGGTTTACAGAGCAGTTCTTCTTTCACACGTCGTCTCCCCTTTAAGGTCTCGTGCTGACGCGCGAGACCAATGCGTTGGACTCTCTAAGGAGACGCCCACATGCTGCGACGATTCGTCACCGCTCTTCTGCTCGTTTCATTCTCAATCGCTTCAATCTCAGCTCAACAAACAAAACGCAACCCCGAAGAACAACCGCGCAAAGTCAAGCAGGAACCCAAAAAGGCTTACGTCAACTGGATCAACGACGTCGACCTGATTCTCACTCAATCCGAACGCGACGCGTGGAAGAAACTCGCCACAGACGACGAGCGCGAGAAGTTTATCGAAGACTTCTGGCACAGCCGCGATCCCGATCCGGACACGGAAGAGAACGAGTTTAAGCAGGAATTTTTCGAACGCGTCGCCTATGCAAACGAGCACTTCTCATCCGGCAAGCCAGGCCGCCTCACAGATCGCGGCAGGATCTACATCAAGTTTGGAAAGCCCGACGAGGTCGAATCACATCCCGCCGGTGGGTTGTATGATCGCCCCTCTTATGAAGGCGGTGGATCGACGTCCACCTATCCGTTCGAGAAGTGGTTTTATCGACACATCCCGAATGTCCGAAGCGGCGTCGAACTCGAATTCGTCGATCCAACTCGATCGGGCGAGTATCGGCTAGCCAGAAATCCTGACGAGAAGGACGCGCTGATACACATTCCAGGCGCCGGACCCACGTTTGCCGAACTTGCCGGGCTCGAAAGACGCGCGGATCGCATCGCAAACCTCGGCAGCTTCGGGCGCGTTAACTATATGCGCTCGCAAGATTCGCCATTCGAAGTCCAGGATCTCATAACCTCACTCGATCGCGATCAACCTTTCGAGCGCAACTTCCTTGGTACAAAAACTCCCACTCCCATCATCGACGATAATCCGCTCAACTTTGAAACCCAGCTCAACTACTTCAAACAATCTGACAATCGCGTGCTCGCAGTGCTCACGGTCCAGGCTAATAACGATCAACTCTCGTTTGCGAACAGCGGCGGCATCGAGACTGCGCGTTTGAATATCTTCGGACGAGTGATCACGCTCGCCAATCGCCAGATCGGTAAGTTCGAAGACTCAGTAACCACCACCGCCACATCACAGGAGCTCAGCACCACACGCACTCGCAAATCCGCATACGCGCGCGCTTTCATACTCGATCCCGGACGTTACCGAGTCGACGTCATCGTGCGCGATATCCAATCCGGCGCTGCGGGAATAAAACAAGTCGGATTTATCGTGCCCGAGTATCCGTCCGATCTTCTTTCAGCGTCGAGCATAGTGCTCGCAGCCAAACTCGAAAACATGGAAAGCGGCGCAGCGGTTGGTCCATTCGTCATCGGCACAACGAAGGTCATCCCAAATCTTTCCGGTGTCTTCAGGCGCAATCAGCCAGTCGGTGTTTACCTGCAAATCTACAACGCCGCGATCGACCAAACTACGCTTCGACCAGCAGCAGACGCGGAATATGTTCTGCTGAAAAACGGCAAGGAGTTGAATAAACAAACCGAAGACTGGCGAAATATCAACGACGCGGGCCAGCGATTGACGTTATCGCGCTTGATCGACAGTCGCTCACTCGAACCCGGCGAGTATCAAATACAGATTCGCATACGCGATCACGTGTCTGGCCAGACGATCACGCCCGCGGCGACGTTCACTATCGTCCCCTAATCATGGCGTCGCGCATGAACTGTTCTACCTGACTCAGATACGGCTCACCGGCTGTGCCAAAAACAACATGGCCGGCGCCTGGCACAATCAGCAACTTCTTCGGCTCGTTCGCAGACGCAAACAGCCGGCGTGCTTCGTCAGTAGGAATGGTCCCGTCCGGGTCGCCATGCGCGATAAGAATCGGCGATTTAACATGCGCGAGTTTTCGAGCTGACTCAAAACGATTTCGGCCAAGAAAGTGCAGCCACGCCGGCAACCACGGCAACGCAGTAGCTGCGACGGAGCTGGCGGAACTGAGTCCTGACTCGAGCACCACGGCGCCAAAGTTCCCGCGTGAAGCAACATCCGCCACCACCGTCGTTCCCAGCGATTGCCCATACAGAATGATCTGCTCCGGACGCACGCCTTTGTTGTTCACGACGAACGCAACGGCGGCGTCACCATCTGCATAAAGTCCAGACTCATCAGCGGCAACTCCTTCACTCGCGCCGTAGCCACGGTAATCGAAAAGCAAAACGTTGAACCCGTGTTTCGCAAACCGCTGGCCCATCCAACTAACACTCGAAATGTTGCCGCCGTTGCCGTGACAGAAGATTATCGTCGCGATTGCAGGTCTCGATTGGCTTTCAAAGAACCAGCCATTCAAGCGCGTCCCGTCAGCGGAATTGAACCAAACGGTCTCCGCTCCTTCCGCAGGCATTTTGCTCTCCTGCATAGTCATGCGGTCGGGATGAAACGTTATCAACAATTCAAGCCGCCGCAGCCCATACACAAAAGCCACGCAGCCCAGCACGAGCGCCACAGCAACCCCAATCAAACGTTCACGGGTTAGAAAGCGTCGAGAGGCAAACATGTGGATTACTACGACCGGACACACCTACGAGGTTCACCTGTAGGGGCGGCCCTCCGTGGCCGC
>DATFDT010000183.1:0-5403 GCA_035251975.1 Pyrinomonadaceae bacterium
CGTATTACTGCTTCGCTCGACAAAAGGCGTTGGTCTGGATGTCGCCCTCGCTGCATTACCTTACGAAGGCCTAGTTATTGAGCGCTCATCTTATTTTGATTATCCGCCAGGCATTCCTTTGCGAACCTGTTCAGCCGAAGACTTGATTGTTTTAAAAGCCTTCGCTGGACGGGGACAGGACTGGGTAGACGTCGAACGCATCATTGTGCGCCAGACTGGAAAGCTCGACTGGAATTACATCCGCGAGCAGCTTCAACCACTTGCCGAGCTAAAAGAAGCGCCCGAGATTCTCGACCAACTCGAAGCCCGTCGAATTGAGTTCGAACGTTAGTTTGATGCCGTCAGAAAACTCTATTTTGCCGCCTCAGGTTCGCGATGCTTCTGTGTGGTATGGGCCTGAAGTTGCGCGACAGACTGAGTGGAAAGTGCGGCTGACGGAGACCGAGATTGCTGAACTGGAATCCGCGGTTCACAAACTACAAGAACCGCATTTACAACAATTCATCGACGATCAGCATGTATCTCTTCCTACTCTCGCGCCGAGGTTACAAGCCATGGTTGGCGAGGTGATGAATGGAAGGGGGTTTGTATTAATCAAAGGGTTGCCGGTGGAGAGGTGGACCAGGAGGGAGGCAGCGATTGCGTTTCTGGTGATTGGGGTGCAGCTCGGGAATTTAAGGATGCAGAATGCCGAGGGGCACTTGCTTGGGCATGTGAGGGATCTGGGGCGGTCGAGTGAAGATCCGAATACGAGGATTTATCAGACCAGGGAACGGCAAACACATCATACTGATTCGTGTGATGTGGTTGGGCTGATGTGTCTACAAACCGCTAAATCGGGTGGGTTGTCGAGTCTTGTATCGTCAACGACGATCTTCAATGAGATGCGCCGGCGCAGACCGGATTTGCTGAACGTGTTACTACAGCCAATCGAAACCGATCGACGTGGTGAGGTTCCCGAGGGCAGCAAACCGTATTTCAACATTCCCGTCTTCAACTATCACGATGGCTTAGTCTCGGCGATCTATCAAAGACAGTACATCGAGTCGGCGCGGCGGTTTCCGGACGTTGAACCACTCAGCGCGCTTCAGATCGAGGCGCTCGACATGCTCGATCAACTCGCAAACGATCCGAAGCTCAACCTGATGATGGAACTCCAGCCCGGCGATATTCAACTCGTTCACAACCACACGATTCTGCACGATCGAACTGCATTCGAAGACTATCCCGAGCCTGAGCGCAAACGACACTTGTTGCGTCTTTGGATGGCGCCGCGGGGCGCGCGTCCGCTGCCTGAAGTCTATGCAGAGCGGTTCGGGTCGATTACACCCGGAGATCGCGGCGGCGTGGTTGTCGCAGGCGCGAAGCCCACAATACCTTTCGACTAAAGAATGAGCCTCTCCACAATCACACGTCACGGCCCGGAGATCTCGGACGCGATCGTGTCGTTTGATCCCATCACGCTACAGCGCAAGCCCGTCAAGAAAGCCGACGTCCTGGTCCAGTTCAAGGAACTTCGCAATCACGAAGCCGTCAGAATCGTCGAGCAGATGCCGGAACAAGACGGCGTTCTGGACCCGGCAGCCGTCGATAAGATTCTGATTACGTCGCATTGCGAAATGCAACGCATGTCGGAAGAGTTTCAGCATGGCAAACGCGTCGCTGAGTTGCTGAAACCAATCCTGAATGCTTTGCGTGACGGCGGCGTGAAGAACCCGATTCGCATCGTCGATATCGGATGCGGCACGGGCTTCGTCATTCGTTGGCTGGCTGCGAGCGGATCGCTTGGCGACGATGTTAAATTGATGGGTGTCGATTTCAACGTCGCGCTACTCAACGAAGCGCAGCGGCTAGCGACGATCGAGAACCTTCGTTGTAAGTTTGAGGTGGCCAATGCATTTCGTCTCGACGAGCCCGCGACAGTTTTCATTTCAACAGGCATTCTTCATCACTTTCGCGATGAGGATCTCAGCTATCTTCTGCAACAGCATTGCCGCGCGGAAACGTGCGCATTCGTTCACTTCGACTTTCATAGCTCGCCGATGGCGCCACTCGGATCGTGGCTCTTCCATGCCGTGCGTATGCGCGAGCCTTTAGCGAAGCACGACGGCGTGCTCTCCGCGGTGCGCGCGCACAAGAGCAGATACTTGCTGGATGTCACGCGGAGGGCCGCACCGGAATTTGTCTCTGCCATCTACGGCACGCGGTTGTGGCGAATGCCGATCCCTAGAGTCTTTCATTCACTCGTTGGCATTCGCCCGAAATATCATGAGGCGTTTTTAAGGAACATGGGAACGCGCATAGCATCGCTGGGAAAGATCGAATGATTCCTGTCTTCCTCTGGCTGCTTGCCACAATCGATTCCGCGTTCATCGGTTATAGAGAAGCGGCGGGCCGCAACGCGCTGATCGACAAGCGGGCTTACTACCGCCACGCGCTCATCAGAGGCGCGCTCGTGGGCCAGGTTGCGGTGCTGATCGTCGGCGTGATAACTGCGATCGTGCTGGTCAATTCGGATGATGCCGGCGCGTTGTTTTCGAAGTTGGAAGCGGTTGGCGCGCGAATGTTGACCGTCTATGTACCGTATGCAGTAATCCTCCTGATCACATTCCTTATTCGCGCGGTTCCGTCGGTAGACATCAGAAGTATTACAAGCACGGTGATATTCGGACCGTTTACTCTCATTCGTCCGGTAGTTGTGTTGGCGGGCGCTGTTTGGGGTGTTGTCGCTGCGCCCAGTGCGATTACGATTGCGCTCACCGTGTTGATAGTGTGCCTGATGCTTGGCCTGGGGGGCGCACTTAGTTGGCTGAGATCCCGCGGGTTGATTTCCTGAAACGATGCCAGAAGGTCCGGAGGTACGAAAGTATGCGGATGCGCTCGATGCTGCGTTAAGCGGTCGCGCCATCGTTTCGCTGGAAGCGCGAACAAAAGAAGCACGCAAATGGCTACAGGAAAACGAACCGCGCCTCATTGGACGACGTGTCGAGCGCGTCGTTTCACACGGAAAGCATCTGATCGGATACATCGAAGGCGGCTTCTTCTTTCACTCACATCTGATGATGTGGGGTCGCTGGCAGACGTTTGGACCAACCCGGCGCAAACGGCTCGAGCTGCCGGAGAAAGACAGACGCGAACGGGCGCGCGTGGTAGTTGAAGGTGCCGCTGCAATACTGCTCTCTGCGCCGATATTCAATGTTGGTGAAGGTGATCCTTACGATGCGATCGAGATCCTGGCGACGCTTGGTCCAGACGCGCTGCCTTATCGTGGACGATTCGATCGTCAGGAGTTTCTGCATAGACTACTTTCAACTGAACACAAGGATGAGACGATTGGCGCGGCGCTCTTGAATCAGCGAGTCGTCGCCGGACTCGGAAACTACTTGCGCGCAGAAATACTTTTCAACTGCAAGCTGAATCCGTGGCTCACTGTCAGTGAGATTAATCAACGCAGTTTGAATTGTTTATTGAAAACGGTTCCGCGACTTGCGCGTGATGCGTACGAACGCAGCGCGACAGCGTCTGAAGCAGATCGGAAGCGGATGGCGAGTGATCCGTCCCTGGTGTATCAGCCGGGCCGCGAGTATGGCACGCGACACATGGTATTTCGTCGTACGAATCTGCCGTGTTTGCGTTGTGGCGAGAAGATCAGGCAACTGAGACAAAGGACGAGGCAGGCTGAAGAGGACGAGGAAGAGCGGACGCGGATTGTTTACTTTTGCGCGAAGTGTCAGAGAGTTGAGGATTTGTGAAGGGGTTTTCACGAAAAGGCGCAAAGAAGACGCAAAGGCGCAAAGGCGAGTCAAATTCGTTTAGAGCGCTATAAGTTTGATTGAGGAAATCTTATCGTCCGGGGTCAGTTTGATGGTGCACAACAGAGAGCGACCGATGTCGGTCAGCAAGTAACGATAGACGCGCACGTTGCCTTCAGTTCTCTGCTCGACTAGCTCGCTCGAATGGATGATCGCGACAGGCAGACTGAAGGCATTCAGGCTCTGTTGGATCTCTTCGCCAATTCCCACGCGAGCGTCAGCCGTGAAGAGTTGTTCGTCGAGCTTACGTGTTAACACTCCCATCAACGCCCGCCGCACCAGGTTTGTTATCCGGCGGTCTTTGTCTTGAATCGTTTTCACATCAGGCAGCGCGAATTCAGGATAAAAACAGGCCGCGAGTCCGCGAGCGAATTTGAAATCTCTCGTCTCCCATGAGTTGGCGAGGAAGATGAGCGTCAGCTCCGTATCCAGAAAGCGCACGATGTGTGACTTAAAGCCTTGCCACGCGCCGCCATGAAGAGCGAGGCGTCGACCATGAAGCTCTGCGAGGTGCCATCCGAAACCGTAATCTTTTGTCGTGCCGTCGCTCAGCTTTATCGGCGTCCAAATCTTCTCGCGACTCGATTGAGTGAGAAGGCGATTGGAGTAGAGAGCAGCGTCCCATTTTGCGAGGTCTAAGATTGATAGATACAACGAGCCATCAGCGGTGGAATTTGTTGATGGTGAAACCCACGCCTGGTTTTTCAACTGCCCGTTTACAAGTCGATAACCCGCAGCCCGGTTTGGCACGATGTCGTCTTCGGAAATAATTCGCGCCGTCGTCATACCGAGCGGCTTGAAAATTCGCTCCTGCAAAAAGTCTCCGTAATACTTGCCCGTAACTTTTCTAATGAGAAATCCGAGGGTCGCGTAGCCGATGTTGCTGTAGTTCCAATTAGTCCCCGGAGCAAAATCCAACGGCGCCTTTTTAAACGACTCGAAGTATTGCTCTTCCGTGTAATCGCGTTGCAAATCGATCTCGGGCGGATAATCGCCCAAGCCCGAGGTGTGCGTGAGCAGGTGTTGCACCGTGATGTCTTTCCACGCCGGCGGAGCGTCAGGGAAGTATTTGGAGATCTTGTCGTCGAGCGCGAGCTTGTTTTCCTGGACCAGAATCATCACGGCAGCCGCTGTAAACTGTTTCCCAATCGAACCGGACTGAAAAATCGTCGACGGTTTGACCGGCACCTGATGTTCGACATTTGCGAGGCCATAGCTCTTAAGCAGAATGATTTTTCCGCGACGCAAGACGGCGAGAGACACTCCCGGAATTTGATGGGCCAACATCTCTTGTTTGGCGAAGCGATCGATTTTTCGACTTATTTGCTGTCCGAAACACGGAAAGAAAACCACAGAGACACAGAGGGTGCACAGAGAAGATTGTAATTTGGACACGAGCATTAATTTGGGTAGCGGGGTATTAGTGTGTTGCTGGTTAATTTTTTCAACCAGCGGGGGCAAGCCCCTCTTCCTGACTTGTTCTATTTTTGGATCCAAGTTTCCTTTAGACGATTTGCGCAACTGAGAATAGAACAAGTCAGGAAGAGGGGCTTGCCCCCGCTCCAACCGATGTTGCGTGGATCCGCTGCAA
>DATFDT010000184.1:0-16668 GCA_035251975.1 Pyrinomonadaceae bacterium
CGATCACGAGTGGCTCACTCGTTTCACCGGACGCTTTCACGGGCGCGCTGAGCCGCGTCGCTGGAGAGAACGCCGGGCTCTACGCGATCACCATCGGCACGCTCGCGATTAACGATGGCAACGGTGGCGACAACTATAATCTGACCTTCGTCTCGAGAAACTTCGAGATCAAGAAGCGCGCCGCGACCTGGACCACCAATCCAAACAGCAAGACCTACGGTGATCCTGATCCCTCGCCACTAACCACCGGCAGCGGCTCGAATTTCGTCGCCGCCGATAATGTCACCGCAACCTACAGCCGCGTTGCAGGTGAGAATGCATCCGCGCCGACTTACCACATCACGGCCACGCTGAGCGCCACGCCGCTCTCAGCTTTGGATAACTACATCATCACCAACGATGGCGCGGAGTTCACCATCAATAAGCGTGCGATTCAGGTGACGGCGAACACGGGCCAGTTCAAGACCTACGGCGATCCCGACCCGACGTTCACTTACACCCTGACGAGCGGCACTCTCGCTTTCACTGACACCTTCACCGGTGCGTTGAGTCGAGTGGCCGGAGAAAACGTCGGCCTGTACGCGCTCACAGTCGACTCACTGCACGTGAACGACGGTAACGCCGGTAACAATTACAACCTGAGTTTTGTGAGCAAGAACTTTGAGATCAAGAAGCGCGCGATTACCGTCAAGGCGGATGCGAAGACCAAGACGTTCGGTGATCCCGACCCGGTGTTCACGTACCAGATAACCGGCGGCTCGCTTGCCTTCACTGATTCGTTCACAGGCGCGCTCACACGCGATCCGGGCGAGCTCGTGGGCCAATACACGATCAAGATCGGAACGCTTGCTATCAACGACGGCAACGGTGGTTTGAACTACACACTGACCTTCGTCCAGGACAAGCTAACGATCGTGACTGCATGTAGCGTGTTCAACGGGTTCCTGTCGCCAATCGGTGGCGCAATCGAACTCGGAAACGGAGGCACATTCGCCGATCCGGTGCGGGCGTTCAAACTGAACAGCACCATCCCGGTGAAGTTCAATGCAATCTGTTTCGGAGCACCACTCACAACTGGAGTTCATACACTTCAGGCGATCAAGTACTCGAACGCGACAGACGGTGAAGCAGCGATCGATGCCACACCGACCGATGCAGCCACGACTGGAAATCAGTTCCGGCTGACGGGCACCGAGTGGCACTTCAATATGAATACCAAGGCACTGGGCGGTAACGCGCAGGGCACGTACCTGCTGAAAGCGACACTGTTCGACGGCAGCAGCTACAGCGTCTGGGTCTCGATCAAGAAGTAGCCACAAAAGGCACAAGAAATAGTTAGCCGCAAAAAGGCACAAAAAGCACAAAAGAGAAGAAATTCCTTTTGTGCTTTTGTGCCTTTTTGCGGCTAAATAAACATGCGGACGACGGCCCACGCGATCAGAAGACTCACGAACCCGCCTGAGAAAGTAAACGCGCGCTCAGCCGGCTGACTCTTCCCGCGCATCAACGCGCGCATGATCACCACACCGCACTTCCAACCATCGTGCTGGTAAAGCGGAAGAATGTTGCCTGCGGCAAGCAGCAGATTCAACCATCCGAAAGTCGTTCCATAAGTGAAGAACCCGGCGATGAGATTGAACGCAACACCGCCGAGATGTACGAGGAGCTGAGCCTTTACCGACTTCTCTTTCAACGCCGCACCATCCAGCATCACGAACGATCCGATCGGTATCGCGCGCAGGTTGAAGCTGATACTGCCGAGACGGAAGCCGGCCAGTCGTGGTCCCATGCCGAGACCCAATTCAGAAGCGGAGACTTTGCAGGAGCGCGCCGCGAGCAGATGGCCCAACTCGTGGATAATCATCGCCAGCGCGGCAAATGCTATGAGAGAAATTACTAACGACATCAGTCTGCAACCGTCCCGCAGGAGCAGTCTCAAGACCTATGCCGATTGAATTCTCGAGGTTTTCTAGGGAAACTGAGGCGAAAGTGACGAAAATTGTGACTCAAAAGCAGCCAAATTCTGGCGTTCGATTCACGGCCACCGGATCTTGTCATCAACTAGCTGTTCCATCGTGCAGCCGCCAAGTCTCGCATACCGGAGCAAGACCAGGAGCGGTGGCTCGCGTTGACCGAGTTCATAACCAGAGATACTGGCGGGCCGTAACGGTTCGTCTTTTACTCCAAGCGCCTTCACCATCTGTGCCTGCGTAAATCCCAACTGCACTCTGATAGCTTTCAGCTTGTCGGGCAGCCGCTTAGGCCGCGAACGGTAGGAGCGCCCCATCTCAAACTGTCCCTTCTGAGGAACAGCGCGATGAGGCGCTGTCTGCTACCTTGTTATGTTCACTAAATAGTGTTACGATTCGGCGTGCCGTTCGAGTTGCCCTGACGCCTTGCATCAGGGCGGGCGGCATCAGCCAGTTTTACCTCTCAGATAATTCACAGTCGTGGATTTTAGCATTTAGGTGAGCACGTGGCCCAGAATGGCCTACGCCATCACGGTAGTTCACTAATGAGAGCGGCAGCCCACTTTGCGGGTAAGGCTGCCGCTCTCTTTCTGTCTATCCCCTCCGCGAGTCGCAGAGTTTAGAACACGTAACGGAAGGCAAACTGCATGAGTCGTCCGGCTCTAACCTCGCCGAGCGGCGCCTGCGTTCCAGTGAAGTTTCCGAATCCGATGGGCGCAGATCCACCGACAAGAAACGGATCAACGGTGCTTATACCTGACCCATTGAAGCCCGTTAACCGCTGCGTGTTTGTAACGTTGAAGACTTCCCAGCGGAAGGTCAGTGCATGTCCTTCCCAGGGCATCCTGAACGTCTTATGCAGACCCATGTCAATCGTGAAGTAACCCGGGTAGCGCAAAGTATTCCGGTCACCGCCCTCACCGGGCTTCGGATCGCGGAAGCTCTGAGCCACGGCGTCCGGATCGGCAAACAGGTTCGGCACACCATTGACATCGCCAAAGTTTGTTTCAATCGGGCGAACCGCGACCATGCCGGACGAGATCTGCCAGTTGGTGGCCCAACGCTGAAACGCGAAAGGACGTGTCGCACCGGTAGGCAATCCCGAGTTCCAACGGAAAATCCCGGTGATGTCCCAGCCACCCAAAATGCCGTTGGTAATCGTGCCGGAGTCGCTCAAAAACTTCTTACCACGACCAAACGGCAGACCCACCAACCAGTTCGCATTAATGTTGTGACGAATGTCGAAATCAGAATTCGCATAGTTCGACATAGGATCGAGGGGATTAAAGATCAACGACGCGGTCGAGAAGTTACCGGCATTCTGAAGACCGGAAGCATCGTCGAGCGAATGCGACAACGTGTAGTTGAAATCAAAAGTAACATCGTTGGAAAAACGCTGCCGGACACTTACCTGCGCAGAGTTGTAATTGGAAAGAGCGAACGTGGACCACGTATTCAGCGCCGCATACTGTGGATTCACGAACGTGTTGTTGAAGATCGAAAAAGGCTTATCGTCCCACAGCGAACCTGATTGGAGAAACGTGTAGTCAGTAATGTTCTGCCCACCGACCGCTGGCAAAGCAATGCGACGGTAAGCACTCTGCGTTGCAGTCAAGGCACGGATCTGACCCTGCACGTTGAAGTTACCGGCGATGCCAGGCAGCACGTTCTCAAAGAACGGGATTGAACCAACCGATGTGATTGGCACACCCGCGTAACGCAAATCGATCAGGGCCTGCATCGCTTCGTAGAACGTCTGACCTGACTTGGCGTCAGCCAGGTTGTTGAAGTGCATGATATCTCTTTGACCAAGCAGTTGCCGCGCAAAGCGGCCGACGTAGCTCAACTCAAACGACAATCCCTTGCTCAGCTCGCGCCCGTAAGAAAAGTTGTAGCTGTAGTTAACGGGCGTGGTAATCGTGTCGTCGAGTGAAGTTTCGATTCGCTCGGCGCCATTTGCCGGTTGTGTTAACGGGAAGGCGATCGTGTTGCTAAAGTTTCCGGCAATGCCCGGCAACGTGCGTACATCGGGTATCACCCCTGTAAAGGCTGGCGCCAAACGGTCGCTGACGTTGTAAGTATTAACTGCAATCGTCTGTGCTGACGCGAAACCGAGCTGATTATTCAGATCGAAGTTGACCGCCAGGGCGCTGCCGATGCGATCGTAGGTCATGCGGAAACCACCGCGAAATACTGCTTTGCCTTCGCGTCCGATCAGCTTGCCCCAGAAGTTATTCGGGAGGTCAGGCTGCCATGCGACCGCAACGACCGGAGCGAAGTTATTCCAATCCTGTTTATAGAAACCAGGTTTGCCATTCGCTTTGCCGGAAAGATCGAGATTGATCGGATCGTTGAAAGGCACGCCCGCAGCCGCACTCGCCTTACGTTGTTCAAAGTAACCACCGAGACTGGTTGTCGGTTGCACCTGAAAACCATTTACCTCATAGACGGGAGTGGAAGTGCCCCAGCGTACACCATAGGTTAACGTCAGGTTCGAACGCATGCGCCACTGGTCCTGCCAGTAAACTTCGTACTCCTGGGTTGCAAAAGTGCGATCCGCAGACGAGCCAGGTGGCAGTATCTTGCCATCCTGGTCGTAAAGGAAGTTCGCAGTGTATTGAGAAAAACGACCAATAACCGCGGAAAGGATATTGCGCAGCGGCGTCAATGAATTACCCGCGACATTCGGAAATATTGCTGCGCCCAAACCATTCGGCCCCAGCGCGGACGTGAGCACAGCCGCCGAAGCCTGGTAGCCCGACGGGTTGGTCGTCAGCGAGTCAAATGCACTTGCAAACGACTGCCTGGTGTTCTCTATCAAGCGAACGTTGCCGCCAAACTGCAATGTGTGATTGCCTTTCACGAAGGTAACGTCATCAACGAAGTTGTGAACGGGCGTCACGCGCGTAAGCGATGAGGTCAATGCCGGGGCGAAGATGAAGCGGAACGAAAGCTGGTTTCCGGTTTGATCACCTTGCCTCGTGAATGCCGCGCGCGTCAGACCGTAGGTGAAGCGGTTGACAGTACGGTTCGAAATGGTCCAGGAATGACCCGCCGCGAAGCCCTTCGGGTGGTACCAGATCGAAGGCGCCTGGAAACCAGGCAAAATCGGCGCGAGGCCGATGTTGTCATCCTGGTAGTTACCACGAACAAAAAGGGTTTGGCTGTTGGTCAGGTTGAAGTCGAATTTGAGGACATAACTGTCCAGCGTACTCGGCGTAGAGGCGTTGAAACGAAAGCCGCCTGTGTTAACCCCATCGCCGGCTGTGATTGTGTCGTTCGCGGGAAAGCGCCGTGCTATGTCTTGAAGAAAGCTCAAAGCCGGCTGGTTAACGCCGGGAGTTATTCCGTTCGCGTTGAGGTAAGCCTGGTTGATCTGGGCCGGATTCAAGCAGTTGAACTCCGCAGGAGTACCTGCCGGACACGCCCCATTGCTGGGGGTGTTCGGTGCCCTTCGATACCTGATAAAGCCCTGTGCAATGTGGGGTAATGGCACAACCTGCACGGCGGGGACGGAAGTGGCTTCGCGCAGCCCTTCATACGCGAAGAAGACGAAAGCCTTATCGTGTTTGATTGGACCACCCACAGAGCCCCCAAAGAAGTTTCTGAGTAGTGGCGGTCGTGGAGCGCGCTCGTCGCCAACCTTCGCCAGCCCGATAAGAACGAACGGATCGGTTGGGGTATAGCGTCCTGCCGCATTATTAAAAAAGTCGTTGGCAGTCGTTACCGTGTTTCGATGAAAGTGAAACAGCGAGCCATGCCAATCGTTCGTGCCGGACTTGGTCGCCAATGAGACTTGTGCGCCTGAAGATCGACCGGTATCGGCATTAGGGTTCGTTGTGGTTACACGAAATTCCTGCGTCGAGTCGCGAATTACACGAATCACGCTCGAAAAGGCCTGATTCGTAACGATGTCCAGACCACTCTGTTGTTCATTCACATCGACGCCGTCAAGCGTGATGTTTGCCTGGTCGGACCTGGCGCCGTTGACGTAGCCAGTGCGCGTTACGCCGGGTTGGAGCGAGAGCAGTCCGACAACGTTGTTCGCGTTGAGCGGCAACTCGACGATCCGGCGGGATTCGAATGTGTTCCCGATAGTTGCGTCACTGGTATTAACTGGAGCATCCGCACCGGCCACGATGCTGACTGTTTCGGTGATGTTGCCTACTTCCAGTTGGATATCCCGCGTGCCGGGAGTATCGATTTGGGCTCGCAACTCCGAGATGGCCGCTTTCTTGAATCCCTGGGCCTCGACCTCCAGCCGGTAGGAACCGGGCGGAATCGACGTGAAGGTGTAAGCGCCGTCATCGTTGGTGTTTTGCGTGCGGGTGAAATTTTTCTCCTCGTTTGTGATTGTGACCTGTGCTCCCGCCACTGCGCGTCCCTGCAAATCCGTAATAGTTCCTCGCAGCGAAGAAGTGCCGGTCTGGGCGAAGGCAACGCTCGACATCAGCAGCGTAAAAGCAAGTATGCTGAAGATGACCAGGGCCTTATTTAAAGAGAGCCTGGCTGTTTTCATGGAGTCCTCCATTGGGGCGTTATTCAGTCTTCGGTAATTGATACGCGACCCGTGTGGAGCAGTCGTGCATTGGCCGCGTAAGCGTCTCTCGAGCTTTGATTGGAAACTTCGAAATCGCCGCTTGCAGAATCTATTCCAGTGTCGATCCGTGGAAAGAGCGGCTTAAGGTGCTGCTATTGTTGAGGAATTCGATTATCGAGCGACCTGACTGGCTAACCAGATCCAAATTTTTCAGGGGACCTTTAGATTTTTGGATATACGCCTGGACGACGGCCTTGCACCAAAGGTGTTTTTTCAACTATTTGATTCTTCTCTGCGATCTCTGCGTATCTCTGTGATCTCTGCGTAACGGTAGTCGCGAGAAATACTTAACGCAGAGGTCACCGAGATACGCACATCGTCTCCGGCATGTCGTCACGGGATCGCCATCGCAATCTTTCCATTCTTCGTGTAAAGAATGCCGATCGCGCTGCGCAGCCGATCGAGCGCGCCGTACTTGCTCGCCATCGGCACGTTCCAAAGCGATCGCCCGATCGCATTGCGATCCTGCTCGCGCTTCATCAAGTCGATCATTTCTTTCGACGCAGCGGCACTGATCACTTCACCGCGCTCGAGTTTCTCCATCACGAGCACCATCTCGCGCGGCGTGGCCATGCCGAGTCCGTACTTCTTGTTCTCCGGCGGATCTTAAATCCTGAGCAAAATTACGCCGAAGGCGTATGCATTCAGATTCAGAAGGAGGCAGTATTCTTGCTCATCATGAGAATCCTGGTCTACAAATAATTTAACGCAATCAATAACTCCGCATTGAGTATTGCCGCACCTGCAGCGCCGCGAATTGTATTGTGACTCAACACCACGAACCGGTAATCGAGCACCGTATCTTCCCTTAATCGTCCAACAGTAATCGTCATCCCATTTCCGGCATCACGATCCAGTTTCGGCTGTGGGCGGTCCAATTCATCACGAACAACGATCGGATTTGCGGGCGCGGAATGGAGCCCGAGCTCCTGTGGCAACGATCGAAACGAGCTCAAGACTTCACGCAGCTCTCCCAATTCGGGTTTGCGTATGAAGTTCACGCGCACTGCCGCCATGTGACCGTCTGCAACGTTTACGCGATGACATTGCGCGCTCACAGCCATCGGCGCGGGTTCGATTGCGTCGTTCACAAAGCGCCCGAGAATCTTTGTCGTCTCTGTTTCGATCTTCTCTTCCTCACCGCCGATGTGCGGGAGCACGTTGTCGATGATATCGAGCGAAGCGACACCGGGATATCCGGCGCCCGAGAGCGCTTGCATCGTCGTCGCGACTGTTGACGTGATGCCGAACGCCGCATGGAGTGGCGCAAGCGCAAGGACCAGCATGATCGTCGAGCAATTCGGGTTTGTGACGATGAAGCCGCCTGATGTGTTGTTCCGTCGCTGGCGTGTAAGCAGGTCGAGGTGCTGATGATTTACTTCGGGAATTAGTAACGGCACATCTTCATCCATGCGGAACGCGGATGAGTTGCTGATGACCGGAAAGCCGGCGTTTGCAAAGCTGCCTTCTGTCTCGCGTGCGATGTCACCGGGCAGACTCGAGAACACGAGATCGCAGTCGAGCGGTCGTTGCGGTGGTTGAACAGCTAACGAGCGAACAGCTCGTGGCATCTCGCCATTCAGCCGCCACGTGCACGCCTCGCCGTAAGTTTTGCGTTGTGAGCGATCGGAGGCAGCAACAGCCGTGATGTCAAACTGCGGATGATTCTCCAGCAGTTGAATAAACCGCTGGCCCACCATCCCCGTCGCCCCTAAAATTCCTACACGATATTTCTTCATAAAATTTATCTGTGTAATCTGTGGATGGCTTTCTTAATTCGCTGAACACCTTCGTCCAACATTTCCTTATCAGCACAAAACGAAACACGCAAAAATCCCTCGCCTTCACTCCCGAATGCCGCACCGGGCACGGTGATCACCTTCTCCTCGAGCAACGCCTCCGCAACCTGCATCGACGATCCATACCTACTCACATCGAGCATCGTATAAAACGCACCCTCAGGCGTCACCGCGCGCAATCCCAACTCACTAGCAAACAACCTCAACAAATAATCGCGCCGTGCGCGAAACTTCTCTCGAAAGCCCGCACGCGCCTCCTCCGCCTCATCACTCCAAGCTACAAGCGACGCCTTCTGCGACACGGTGGACGCACACGTCGTCACGTACCCATGAAGCACAAGCATCGCCTTGATCAATTCTTCATCACCACACACCCAACCGAGTCGCCAGCCCGTCATGCTCATCGACTTCGATAGCCCGCTAATCACGATCGTGCGAGCGTAAACGGAAGACAACGATCCGGGCCGCTCAGTCGTGTAGTAAAGATCGCGATAGATCTCATCGCTGATCAGGTAAGCACCATGATCGCGCAGCGTATTACTAATCGCATGCAAATCTTCGTTTGTTAAGATCCGCCCGGTCGGGTTTGAAGGACTGATACAAACAACGACCTTCGTGCGTGGCGTCAGCGCACGTCGAAACTCATCCGCGTCAAACGCAAATCCAATCTCACGCGGCAAACGATAAAAGCGCGACGTCCCACCCGCCATCCGCACGATCGTCGGGTAGGCAACGAACCCGGGATTCGGCAGTAACACCTCATCGCCCTCATCAACGAGCGTCAGCAGCGCGAGATACAACGCCTCCTGAGAACCCGCCGTGATTATCACGCGCTCGGATTTCTCTTCGAGATACGGATACTCACTCGCGACTTTCTCACGCAACGCAGGCAGACCAGCGTGTGACGTATACCCGTTCTGCTCTTCGACAATCGCTTTTACGGCCGCTCGACGAATCACGTCCGGCGTGGGCAAATCGGGTTCACCTAACCCGAGATTGAGGCTGCCAGGCTGCGCGCGATCGAAGACCTGGCGAATAACGCTCTTCTCTATTCCCTGCAAGCGCTTCGGTGGTGCAAATTTATTCAACGCAGGTAATCCTCTAATCGCACCGCCGTGTCAGTCTTCTCATCACGATACTTAACAATCACCGCAGCGTAGAGCGACAGTCCCCACTCGCGTCCACGCTCGGTCGTCACTGCGCGCGCGCCCGGAACAACCACGGCGCCCACTGGAATCTCGAGTGGTCCATCCGCGGCTCGCTGGTAGATCTCGCCCCGAACGAGATCGTAAACCGGAGTAGAGCCGGTCAGGATCGTGCCCGACGCCAGCACGGCGCGCTCACGCACGATCGTTCCTTCATAAACCCCGCAATTACCACCGACGAGCACATCGTCTTCGATGATTACGGGCACTGCGCCAACCGGCTCGAGCACGCCGCCAATCTGCGCCGCCGCTGAGATGTGTACGCGTTTGCCGATCTGCGCACACGATCCGACGAGCGCGTGGCTGTCTATCATCGTGCCTTCGTCAACATAGGCGCCCGCGTTCACAAACATCGGCGGCATACAAACGACACCCGGTGCGATGTACACGCCGTCTCTGATCGTCGACCCACCTGGAACGATGCGAACGTTCTCCTCGATCTTCGTCGGGCGACCGGGGTAAGTCTCCTTGTCGAAAAACTTAAAGCTCTCGCCGGCGGACATGTCGACGATCGCGCCCATGCGAAAGCCGACGAGTATTCCCTGCTTGACCCACGAGTTTACGATCCACTTTCCGTCGCCGCTTTTTTCAGCAGCGCGCACTTCGCCGCGGTTGAGTGCGCGCTTCAGCTCATCGAATACCGCCCTGTCTTCACACGAAAATGCGTTGTCTTCGCGCGCCGCGAGGGCCTCGATCTGTTCACGCAACGGCATGCGTAGTTTCCTTCAGTAGCCCGACTTCGGTCAAAATCTCGCGCATGCGATCGCGCGTCTTTTCCTGCACCGGCACGAGCGGTAGACGCAGGTTCTCTTCGATCATACCCATCAGCGCGAGTCCGGCTTTCACTGGTCCAGGACTCGACTCGATGAAGTTACCTTCCATCAACGGCAGCAGGCGATAGTGCAGCGCGCGTGCTTCGTCCCACTGGCCCGCGAGTGCGAGGTCGTTTAGTCGCGACATCATTTCCGGAGCCTCGTTCGAAGCCACAGAGATCAAGCCGTCGCCACCGAGCGCGATCAGAGCGAGCGTGATTGAATCGTCACCGGAGATGACGCGAAAACCTTCGGGCCGGCCGCGCAGGATCTCCATTATCTGCGAGAGATTGCCGGAAGCTTCTTTCACGGCGACGATGTTCTCGACGTCGCGTGCGAGGCGCAGTGTTGTCTCGGCTGATATGTTCGACGAGGTACGACTCGGAACGTTATAGATCACGACCGGCAGACCGCTGACTGCTTCGGCGATTGCGCGGAAGTGTGCGTACAGTCCTTCCTGTGTTGGTTTGTTGTAATAAGGCGCGACTGTCAGCACGCCATCAACGCCCAGCTCGCGCGCGTTTAAGGAGCGTTGAATCGTGACGGCGGTTGAGTTACTGCCGGTACCTGCAATCACTTTCGCGCGACCGCGAGCGAGCTCGACGGTGGTGCGGATGACGAGACGATTTTCTTCGTCAGTCATCGTCACGCTCTCGCCGGTCGTGCCGCACGGGACAAGGATGCGGACGCCGTTAGTAATTTGATATTCGATGAAGTCGTGCAAACGTGGCTCGTCAACCGCGCCGCTGGCCGTGAAGGGTGTAACGATAGCCGTCGCGCAGCCGCGAAGCCAGTCGAGTTGTAATGTCATAACGATCTCCTTTTAGCCGCAAAAAGGCACCAAAAGCACAAAAGAAATTATTTAGGTGCTTTTGTGGTGATGATTTCCTCGATCACCTCAGAAAATTCAAATACTCCTGTTCGTCCGACGATCCAATTTGCTGCCAGCAGCGCGCCGTTTGCGAAGCCCTGGCGCGAGCGGGCCGTGTGCGTTAACAAAACTTGATCCGCCTCTGAATCGAAACCGACTCGATGCGTGCCAGGGATGTAGCCTGCGCGTGTCGATGAGGTCGGGATGTCAGGTCCGAGATGTTGTGACATCAAGTCGCGTAGTTTCAAGGCCGTGCCTGACGGCGCGTCGCGCTTGCGATTGTGATGAGCTTCTTCGATGAACGGCGCGTAGCCGTCGACCGCGGAAAACAATGCGGCTGCGTGTTTCGCGATGCGGTAGAAAAGATTAACGCCGATCGAGAAGTTTGCGCCGTAGACCATCGCACCGGAGTGTTCGGTCATGAGCTGTTTTGCGGTCGATTCATGTTGCTTCCAGCCTGTAGTGCCTTCAACGAGAGCTACTTGTGCGAGCGCGCATGATTCGATGTTTTTGATCACTGCGTCGCCGATTGAGAAATCGATCGCGACGTCGTGACCACGCAACTTCTCGGCAAGTTGATCCGCGGGCAGCTTGCCGTCGTTGCTGGTCAAAACGACACCGATCTCATCGCCGCTTTTGCGGGCGCCAGCGGCGACCAGTTGGCCCATTGCTCCGTATCCTAATAAAGCAATCTTCATGGAATTCGCGAACGGGTGGCCACGGAGGGCCACCCCTACAGTTGTTTACTCAGTCTCAAATACAAGTCGACGGCGTTTTCAAGCTCGCGTTTTGAGATCCGTTCGTGATCTGTATGTGCGTCGAGAATCGATCCTGGTCCAAGCAACAATGGATTGCCCCACTCAGACAAATACGGCACGTCTGTCGTGAAGCGCACTACACACTCGTCAAACCCCGGAACAGAAAACAATCTCACGGGATTGTGCGCCGAGCTGTATTCAAGCCGCCCGCGCGTGCCGGCCGCATCTTCCAGCGCGCTTTTGATGTGCTCTATATCGATCCCGAGCCGAATTTGCAATTCCGCACGCGCTTTATCTGCAATAACGTTCGGGCGCGTGCCGCCGTTGAGCACGCCGATGTTGCACGTCGTCGAACCAAAGAAACTGTCTTCCGGCCACTCATGGGCACGAATGTCATCGAGAATGTCGAGCAGCTTCTCGATCGCCGACTCGCCCGCTTCCGGGTATGCAGAATGCGCGGCCCTGCCCTCAGTCGTAATGATCACCCGCACAGAGCCCTTCGTGCCGATTGCTAAACGATTATCAGTCGGTTCGCCATTGATGAGGAAGTGACATCCGCGCGCGACTGGATGCTTGTTCGCTACCTGCGCACCGAGACTTGCCATCTCTTCATCAACCGTGAACAGCAATCCCACATCGTTCACACCCTCATCACGCAGACGCTGCACTGCAAAGATCTGCGCGGCAATAATTCCTTTGGCATCGCACGACCCGCGACCATAAATAAACTCTTCATCCTCGCTCGACTCGATGAACGGCGGCACCGTATCCATGTGCGTCGAAAACACAAAGCGAGGCGGCGCCTCAGTTGTAGCAATCACATTAAACCGATCATTCGCCACTTCTTGTCTCTCAACACGATAACCAAGCTGTTCGAGATGCCGCGCAAGAAACTCTCCCACCGCCGGCTCATCACCCGTGACTGACGGAATATCGATCAACTGCCGCGTTAATTTGAAAAGGTCCATCTACAAATCTTCTTTTTGTGCTTTTTGTGCCTTTTCGTGGCTAAAAAACTCTTCGTGCAATCTCGTGACTGCTTCCTCAACACGCTCTTCTTCAACCACAAATGTGAAATTGATACTCGACGCTCCCTGCGAGATCAACGACACATTAATATCACTGATCGTGCTGAACACTCGCGCTTCAATACCAGCAGTTCCTCGCAAGCCTTCACCAACAACACAAATGATCGCTCTTCCCTTCTCGATCCCGACCGTGCCCAGTTGCTGTAACTCCTCGACAATCGACGGCAGCGCGCCAGCCTCATCCAGTGAAAGCGACACACTCACTTCTGACGTGGTAACAACATCAATCACTACGCGGTGCCGGTCAAACACTTCAAATAACGCGCGCAGAAAACCATACGCGCCGAGCATGCGCAGCGACGTAATCTGCACGACCGTCACACCTGTTTTATGCGCGATCGCCTTGATCGTTCGCGGCGAAGTTTCGCTCTGTGGACCAACCAGCGTGCCCCGCTCCTGGGGCATGCGCGAATTGCAGATGCGCACCGGTATGGAATTTTCAATAGCAGGCTGAATTGTTTTTGGATGCAGGACTTTCGCGCCAAAGTAAGCAAGCTCCGCAGCTTCGCTGTAGGACAAACGATCGATTGTCTGCGCCTCGGGAACGACACGTGGATCGGCTGTCAACACGCCCGTAACGTCGGTCCAGATCTGTATCTCGTCAACTTTGAGTGCGGCGCCGATCAGTGCTGCCGTGTAATCAGAGCCGCCACGTCCGAGCGTTGTGGTGGCGCCCGGTAATGTCGCACCAATGAATCCACCCAGAACCGGAACCACTCCGCTTTCGAGGAGCGGGCGCAACTCATCTGCGGTGCGCTTGTAACTCTCACGCAGCAAAGGCGCGGCGGACGTATGTTCTTCATCCGTGATGATGCAACGACGCGCATCAACCTGACGCGCTTGGACTCCACGCTGATTCAACGCCGCAGCCGTCAAAGCGGTGGAGAGTATCTCACCAAACGAAACAATCGAATCCTGAACAGCTTTGCGATTGGAAGGGTTCTGCGATTGCAGCAATGCGCGCACCTGAGTTTCAGCGCTTTTCACGAGCTCAACAAAACGCTCTAACTCAGATCCGTGAAGAAGTTGTTCTGCGGTTAATAAATGTCGATGAAAGACTGGACCAACTGACGCGGGCGTTGCCGTCAGCAATGAATCAGTCACTCCGCTCATCGCCGAAACGACGACAACGGGAAACGCCGCACGCTCTGCGGAAACAATGCGTGCGACGTTCTCGATGGCAGCGGCGTCGGCTACTGACGTCCCGCCAAATTTCATCACGACCGGCATTCGCCACAGATTACACGGATCCGAGTTGTCCGTGAACTCTGTGGCTCAATTTTTATCGCGGCGGCGCCACGTATTTCACAAACTTAAGTTTCGCCAACGCCTCGAGCTGCTCAACCGGCAGGCGTCCGATTACGATCTTTGAATTCTTCGCATCAGACACAACTTCGAATCCAAGCTCCTTGAGCTGCGCCATAGCCTCGTCCGTTTTCTCCGTCAACCAGACTTGCACGTCCGCTTTGCCGTCGCGAATGAGTGCGCTTTCTTCACTCGAAAGCGCTTGCTTGTTTTTCAACTTTTGGACAATCGCAAAAACTGCGCGATGAAGTTTTTCTTCCAGCTCATTGCTCTGCTGGACTAGCCCCACAGTGGGAGCATTTTCATCGACGCCGATGCCCGCAATTAACGAAACGACCGATGGCGGCTGGTTAGGAGGTGGCGCTGGCGTAATTCCACCTACCCTGTTACTAAGGCCAGCCCCTCCAACCATGTATCCAGACATTCTCTTTGACGCTGAGGCGGAGGTGGTCGCGAAACCTATATATGCGTTAGCATCAGCCTCCCCATACACCATCACTCGCTGCACACCTTTCGGAACTTCCACCGGCACATCGACCCGTCGTGGCTTGCCACCGTCAGTCACTATCCTCTCTTCGACGGCGACAAACGAAGTAAACTGCGTCATCAAGCGATACTCGATGCCGAGTTGTGTAATCGTCTTCTTCAAATCCGGGCGCATGGTCCCGGATTGTGCACCGTTGAAATCCTGGTTCATAAGATCGTCGATTCGCGCACGCGCCCACAGCGGCGCAAGCACGTCGTGCGACGCCATCGTTTCCGGAAAATCAACCGGAATGTCGCGGACGAAATCAACCCCGGCCATCTTTCCTTTCAAGCGAATACTGCCACGTCCGGCGGCTGTATATCGTCCTTTAATAACGAGAGGCTTCGCGCTGAAAAGATCCGGAATGCGTTGCGGATAGACATCAGCGACGGGCAGGTTATTCCACTCTATCGCGATATCTGTCAGTAACGGATTGCGTATACGTTCGTGAAAGCGTCCAGCGGCAGCGGATCCGTCGTCCTTCAGACCCACATACTCCACTTCGCCGCGTCCGGCCTCCGCCATCTTGTCGAGCAGGAAACGATTGACTGAGCTGCCGATGCCAAACGAAAACACGCGCGCATTCGGGTGCTTCTGCACTTCCGAAATTATCTCCATATCGTTGCCGACATAACCGTCAGTCATGAAGCAAACGATGCGAACGTGTGATTGATCGTCAGATGGCTCAAGCGACGCCTTGATCGCCTTCATCATTTCGGTGCCGCCAGAACCCACGCTCCCGTTGAGAAATGCTTGTGCTTTGCCGAGGTTGGCGGGAGTTGCGGGCACGGGTTCCGGAAAGAGTATGCGAGTGTCGCCCGCAAACGTGATCAGGTTGAAAGTGTCAGACGGATAGAGACTGTCAAGTGCGAGCTTCATCGTCTCTTTTGCCTTCTCGATCGGAAAGCCTGACATTGAGCCGGACGTGTCGAGCACGAACACGAGCTCTTTTGGCATCACGTCCTGCGAAGTCACGCGCTCGGGTGGCTGAAGCATGAGGGTGAAGAAACCTCCTTTGTCGGAGCGGTGTGTGAGTAGTGCGTCCTGAATCGCCTGGCCCGCGACGTCGTAACGAAGAATGAAGTCTTTGTTTGGAATCGTTTCCTCGTTTTTGAGACGGAGTCGTGCGCTGTGGGAGTCTGGACGTTGAATGTCTGTGGGGTGAGTTTTGGAATCAATGTTATCGATAATCAAACCGGCGTCGAGTGTGACTTCGAGCGAGACATCATGACCGCTTCTCACGCCGGCAGGAGCAGGTTTGGGAGTAATACGTGATGCATCAGGGACCTGAGTCGTGTCTGGAGCAAAGCCTTTGCCTTGTGACTCCTGCTTCGCTGCGCCCGGAATGTAACGTGGTCCAACAACCATCGGGAACACGAATTCATACGCGCCGTTAACGTAGCTCAATGTTTCGACGTAGCTGATCGTGATCTTCACCTGCTCGCCGGGAAGAATGTTTGCGACTGACTGCGTGAAGATGTTTGGACGTTCCTGGTCGAGCAAACTCGCAACCTGTCCGGCTTCCTTCGCCGTTTCGTAAACCTTCAGTGCTTCTTCGCGTGGCAGAATTTTTCCGCGTACCGTTCGAGCACCGACGATCATCGTCATGTCGTCCACCGCGGCGTTTTGCGGGAGCGGAAACGTGTAGACAGCTTCGATCTTCTCCTTGAACGGGTTTTCAAACTGCTGCGTTACGACGACGCGCGAGATGAAACCGCTGATCTCGGCCTTCAC
>DATFDT010000185.1:0-18336 GCA_035251975.1 Pyrinomonadaceae bacterium
GTTGCTGGGGATCTCAACCGTTCAGGCCCGCGGCAATCGCTTCCAATTTTTCCATGAACAGCGAGTCTGGAATGTTTTACTCAAGGAAGGTTTTTGGAGACTAAAAGATGAGCAAGATTATTGGAATTGACCTAGGAACAACCAACTCGGTCGTGGCGGTGATGGAAGGGGGCGAGCCAACCGTAATCACTAATTCCGAAGGTGGTCGCACCACGCCATCGGTCGTGGCTTTCACAAAGGATGGAAGCCGCCTCGTTGGTCAGGTTGCTAAAAGGCAGGCGGTAACCAACCCGGAAAATACTGTCTATTCGATTAAGCGATTTATGGGACGTCGCTATAACGAAGTTGCAGAAGAAATCAAACAGGTTCCTTACAAAGTTCAGGGCGCCGGCGCCGGCGGCGACGTGCGGCTCGCGGCCGGCGGCAAAGAGTGGAGCCCACCGGAGATCTCGGCGATCATTCTTCAGAAGATGAAGCAGTCTGCTGAAGATTATCTCGGCCAAAAAGTTGATAAGGCCGTTATCACCGTTCCCGCTTACTTCAACGACTCGCAGCGCCAGGCCACGAAAGATGCAGGCAAGATTGCCGGCCTGGAAGTGATGCGTATCGTGAACGAGCCGACCGCGGCAGCGCTGGCGTACGGTCTCGACAAGAAGAAAGACGAGACGATCGCTGTGTTTGACTTCGGCGGCGGCACTTTCGACATCTCGATTCTCGAAGTCGGTGAAGGCGTTGTCGAAGTGAAGTCGACCAACGGTGATACGCACCTCGGCGGTGACGACATCGACGAGCGACTAATCGAGTGGATCATCGAAGAGTTCAAGAAAGATCAAGGTATCGATCTTTCCGGCGACAAGATGGCTTTGCAGCGTTTGAAGGAAGCTGCGGAGAAGGCAAAGATCGAGCTCTCCAGCACGATGGAAACTGAGATCAACCTGCCATTCGTTACGGCAGACCAGTCTGGTCCAAAGCACCTCGCCATGAAATTGACGCGGGCGCGTTTCGAGCAGTTAGTTGATCCGATCCTCTCGCGACTACGAGGTCCAGTTGAAACAGCATTGAAAGACGCCGGCGTCGATGCGAAAAAGATCGACGAGGTCGTGCTGGTTGGTGGTTCGACGCGTATTCCGAAGGTCCAGGAGATCGTGAAGGAAATGTTTGGCAAGGAGCCAAACAAGAGCGTGAACCCTGACGAAGTCGTCGCGATTGGCGCCGCCGTTCAGGCGGGTGTTCTTTCCGGCGAAAAGACTGACATTCTTCTGCTCGACGTTACGCCACTGAGCCTCGGCATCGAGACGCTCGGCGGAGTGTTCACGAAGCTGATTGAAAGAAACACGACGATCCCAACGCGGAAGTCGGAAATCTTCTCAACTGCGTCTGACAACCAGACGTCAGTTGAAGTGCACGTGCTCCAGGGCGAGCGACCGATGGCCTCGGACAATCGCACGTTGGGCAAGTTTCACCTCGTCGGTATTCCACCGGCACCGCGTGGCATGCCGCAGGTCGAAGTGACTTTTGATATCGACGCAAACGGCATCGTGAACGTGTCAGCGAAAGACATGGGCACGGGTCGCGAGCAGAAGATCACGATCACGGCTTCATCGGGTCTGTCGAAGGATGAAATCGACAAGATGATGAAAGACGCCGAATCGCACTCTGCTGAAGACGTTCGCAAGCGTGAAGAGATCGAAGCGCGTAATCGCCTCGATGGACTCGTCTACCAGATGGAGAAGACGCTCAGCGAGAATCGCGAGAAGGTCGGAGCAGTAGCTTCTGATGTTGAAGCCGCGATTGCTGAGGCGAAGACGGCGTTGGCTGAAGGTGGCGTTGAGAAGTTGAACGACGCATTTAACAAACTGCAAAGTGCTTCGCATAAACTGGCCGAGGCGCTCTATCAGAGTGCTCCATCACCGGGTGCGCAAGCAGCGGACGATCAGGCATCGGCGGCAGGCGCGTCATCCTCGTCGAGCACGGGCTCGGGAGATGACAACGTTATCGATGCCGAGTACGTGGACGTAGAAGACAACAAGTAAGAGCACAGAACCGAGCGCGGTAGCGCCGGGTCAACTTTCATCTAAGTTCGTGATGCTGGAATTTGACCCGGCGCTACCGCGCTCGGTTCTGATTAACCAATGGCAGCAAAGCAGGACTATTACGAAATTCTCGGCATCAAGCGCGACGCCAAGCCTGAAGAGATCAAGAAGGCTTACAGGCGTTTGGCGCGCAAGTATCACCCTGACGTAAATCCGGGTGACAAAGCTGCCGAGGAACGTTTTAAAGCGATGTCGGAAGCGCATGACGTGCTCTCCGATCCGAAGAAGCGACAGGTTTACGATCGTTTCGGGCAGTACTCTGAAAACCTTGCGGACGCAGCGGCGCGTGGCGCTGGTCCAAGCAGCGGCGGCGCCGGTGGTCGCACAGCGCCTGGCTTCGACTTCACCGGATTTGACTGGGGCGGCGGCTCGACTTCATCGGGCGGCGGTAGCAGTAGTTTTCGCGACATCTTTGCCGACTTATTCGGCGGTGGCGCCGCGAGAGAGAAGGAGCCACCACGGCCGCAGCCGCAAAGAGGCGCGGACATCGAGATGCCTCTCAGTCTCTCGTTTGAAGAAGCGATCAAAGGATTGACGACAAATATCACGGTTAATCGTTCCGAGCAGTGTTCGCGCTGCAACGGTGCGGGCGACACGGGTGGACCAGTGGTTGTTTGCGCGACGTGTAAAGGTACGGGCCAGGTGCAAAGAGCCGGCGGTAGACTGCGGTTTGCGCAGGAGTGTCCGGATTGTGGTGGCACTGGACGACGGCGCTCGCCATGTTCGGCGTGTCACGGTAAAGGCGTCACTCCCAAAACTGAGACTGTGAAGGTTCGCATTCCGGCCGGTGTTGAGACTGGATCGCGTGTGCGAATTCCCGGAAAGGGCGAGGGTGGTCGACTCGGCGCGCCTCCGGGCGACCTGCACATCATCACGAATGTTGGTCAGCACAAATATTTCACGCGCAAGGGCGACAACATTTATGTGACGGTGCCGATCACCGTTCCGGAGGCGGCGCTCGGCGCGAAGATTGAAGTGCCGACTGTTGAGGGCAAATCGCAGTTGCGCATTCCGCCGGGAACGCAGTCGGGGCAGAAGTTTCGACTGCGCGATCGTGGTGCGCCGTCGTTGCGAAATCCCGGTGCGAAGGGTCACCAGTTTGTTGAAGTGCAGGTGACTTTACCGAAAGTGATTTCGGAAGAGACGAAGAATTTGCTGCGGGAGTATTCGAAGTTGAATACATCAAACCCGCGCGTGGAGATGGGGTTGGAGTGAGCAGGAAGCCGAGAACATACACGATCAGCGCGGTAGCGGAGCAGTATGGGATTCATCCCCAAACGCTCAGGCTCTACGAGCGTGAAGGGCTTTTAAAGCCGTCACGCTCGGAAGGAAATACGCGGCTTTATACCGATCCGGATCTCGAGCGACTGGAATTGATTCTTTCTTTGACGCGCGACTTGGGAGTGAATCTCGCGGGTGTCGAGATCATTCTCAACATGCGCGAGAAAATGGATGCGATGCAGCAGGAGTTTGAGCGCTTCTTCCAATACTTGCAGTCGCACGCCGAAGAGCTCACGAATTTCGAAGCCGCACCTGAAGGAAGTGACGCCCTTGTTCCCATGACGCGCGCGGCTGCATTGCGACGCCGTTCGACACGTCAATAATCAATCCGTTAACCAATCCGCGTAAATCCGTGTTAAAGTCCCTCCGCTTTAACAAACCTCACTGCTCAGGAGTTACAAATGATGACCTCACGTCTCACACTTCTCACTATTCTTCTATTCACTTTCAACGTTAACGCACAAGACCTTGACACAGTCACAATCGCCGGGCGCGTGATGGACCAGAACGGAGCTGTCGTTCCGGGCGCTGAAGTTCAGGCGACGCTCGTCAAGACTGCACTCAAGCGCACGACGACGACTGATGCCGAAGGACGCTATCGTTTGATTCAACTCGAACCTGGGATTTACGTGTTGCGCGTTTCATTTCCAGGATTCGCCGCTCGGGAATTAACAAACATCACGACAGTCTCAGGACAGAGTCTCGAACTGGATGCGACGCTGCTGCCATCGGATCTCGTCGTTGAACCTGTCGTAATCAGTGACGCCACGACTCCGATCGTCGACACCAAACGAACGATCACGGGCGCGACACTTACGTCTCGCGAGACCGAGTTGTTACCAATCGCGAGCCGTTCAGTTCTCGATCTTCTGTTTACCCTTCCGGGCGTCACTGAAGAGCCACTCTCGACGCGTGATCTCGCGGAAGATCGCGTCAATCACGCAAACACGCCTGAAGAAGCCGGCACGTTCTCGCTTGCGGGTGCGCCGGCTTACTCGAACAATCTGACGATCGACGGTCTCGACAATAACGACGACCGGGCCGCGCGCGAACGCTTCCAACCGTCGCTCGAAGCGGTCGCGGAAGTGCAGGTGATTACAAACCAATTTTCCGCGGAGTACGGTCGCGCCTCGGGTGGGCGCGTCAATCTACGCACACGCAGCGGCTCGAAGAGCTTTCAAGGTCGCGCGTTTTATTACTTTGAGGACGAAGCGTTAAATGCAAACACATTCAAAAACAACTTGCTTGGACTGCCGAGGTTGCCGTTACAGGACCACACGGGTGGATTCACGCTGGGTGGGCCAGTCGTAAAATCGACAGTCTTCTTTGTTTCTTACGAGCTGCATAAGGTGCTGGACAGCGCGCTGATCGATACGCTCGTGCCGGTGAAGCAGAGTCGTTTGTTTCCGTTACCTGCACCGACGCATCTCAGTCGCGCGCGTCTTGAAGATACGGACGTCGCTGCCGAGATCGCGCCGTTCATTTCATCAATCAGCACACCGCTGAAGAACACGAGCATTACTGCGCGCGTCGATCATCAATTTGGACCGATGCACAACGCGGCGATCGTTTATCAGGCAGGACGGCTGATCAACTTACGCGGGTTTGGTGGCGGCAATCGTCTCGCCGAAGCGTTGCAGGGTCGCCGGCGCAATTCCGACGCGATCTCTTATTCCGACACTTTCGTCTTCTCAGAACGTCTCGTTAACCAGGCGCGGTTTCAATACTCACGTCTGGCACCAGCGTTCGAGGCCCGCGGCGGCAACACGCCCGTCGTGCTGATAACTCTTAACGATCCGCTGCCGTCTGACGATCCGGAGCGGCGCACCGGAACTCTAGTCGCGGGCTCGTCGACATCAGGCGGAAGCGATCGGCGTGAAGAGCGCGTGCAGGTGCAAAACGTGCTTTCGTTCATCAACGGAGATCACTCGTTAAAGTTCGGCGCTGACTTTCATCACCTGCGCTCAACCTTTATCGATCTCGCGGATCTCAGCGGCACATTCAACTTCGCGAGTGCGGGCGATTTTCTTGCAGGTGTTCCGAGCCGGTTCCGGCAGAATTTCCAGAGCTCATCGACGCAGAAGAATCTCTACACGGGCGTGTTTGTGCACGATGAGTGGCAAATTCTGCCGCAGCTTTTGCTGAGTTACGGCTTGCGTTACGAGTACGAGACGATTCTGCGAGACGCAAACAACTTCGGCCCGCGCTTTTCGGTTGCGTACAGCCCGCTTGAATCAGGCAAGCTCGTATTCCGTGCGGGCGCTGGGATCTTTTTCAATCGTCCGCTGCTACGCACGATCGATGATTTCACGCTCGGCCAGCAGCAGTTGTTCTTCGACACGAATCAACTTCGCGATCCGTCGACTGGAAAGTTGATGACCGTCGCTCAGCGTCGTGCATTCATCGGTGCGAATCTGCGTTTTCCGCAAACATTGAATCTCGATTCGCGGCTGGTCCGTGATTTCGGCGTCACGAATACGAACTTCTCACGGCGTCTCGATCCGCAATTGCGAATTCCGGAAAGTTATCAGATCAATGCTGGTGTCGAGCGCGATCTCGGTCGCGGTTATTCAGTCGAAGCAAACTTCACCTTCACGCGCGGCATACACCTCTGGCGCGAGTTCAATGCCAACGCGCCGATTCTTCCCAATGGCTACAAAAACTTTACCGAGTTTCTCGCGTCACGCGACTTCGCGAACTTCATCAATCCAACGACCGCGACGCGTCCGGTTTACAACGCAGCTACTGCCGGTGAGCTAGTCAGATTTGTTCACTCAGACGCGAACACTGTAATTCGCTCGATTGAGTTTGGCGTTCCTGTTTCGGTGATGAATCTCAATAGTCCATCGTCGACAACTATGCTCGATGCCGCGCTCGCTGCAGTCAATTCTTTGCGTCCGGATCCGACGCGCGGCGAGCTCGAACAGCTGATCTCTGTTGGAAACAGTTTCTATCGTGGGATGACAGTCGAGTTGCGAAAGCAATTCGGTTCGGGATTCAGCTTCAGAGCTGGTTACACGCTTTCGGGTCTGATTGACGATGGAATCGTTAATACCTCAGACGCGCTCGTGCCGGGAGACTTTCGCGCTGAACGAGCGCGCAGTCTGCTGGATCGGCGTCATCGCTTTGTGTTTTCCGGAACGTTCGACGTTCGTGTGTTTCAGTTGTCGCCGATCTTTCGTGTTGCTTCTGGGGCGCCGTTCAACATCTCGATTGGAGGTGTGGATCGGAATCTCGATGATGTCTCAAATGATCGACCGAACTCTGCGGGTGATTTGCCGCCGATTGGGCAAACTGGGAATTTGCCACGGAATGCTGGTCGCGGGCCTGGATTGTTTGTGTTCGATCTGAATGTGACGCGTGAGATACGTGTTGGGCGTGTGGTGGTGAGGCCGTCGGTTGAATTCGATAATGTATTGAATAAGACCGTTTTTAGTTTCGGATCCGAGTTCATCGAGGCGCCGGTACCCACGAGGACCATGAGACCCAGGCAGCTCAGAATCGGCCTAACTTTGAGCCACAGATGAACACGGATTTAAAGCACGGATTGATCACGGATCAGATACTTAGGGTGTTCTATGAGGTTTATAACGAATTAGGGCATGGGATTCTGGAGTCTGTGTATCACCGGTCATTGGTGCTTGCGCTTGAATCCGCGGGGCTAAAGGTCTGTAGTCGAGTGGGCATTCCGGTGTGGTTCCGAGGACATCAGGTTGGCCATTTCGAGGCAGATGTTTTGGTCGAAAACTGCGTGGTGCTTGAGCTTAAAGCGGCACGCAGCCTCGATTCATCGCACCACGCCCAACTTATGAATTATTTGAAGGCTACGGATATTGAGGTGGGTCTATTACTGAATTTCGGCGAGAGGCCTGAATTCAAAAGGGTGATTTTCGACAACCTCAAAAAGCAGCGGGCAATCCGTTAAAAATCCGTGTTATCCGCGGTTACGGTATTTGTCGCACCGAGCCCGTGAGCGTTCGATTCTTCTTTTCATCCACCGGTTCATTGTAGTTCGCCAATCCTTTCTAACTGAGGGGCTTTACGATTCGTTGACCTCGCAGGTTGCATGCCAACCGAATCTCCCCACTCGTAACGCGGATTTAGATGCCGAAAAGGACCATCTCAACACGATTTGGGGTAAACTTCGACGGATGTCAGTCACTGACTCACAAACTGAACACGTCAGCGAGATCGAAGCAGCTTTGCTCGACGCCGAGCTCTTCATGAAGTACCAGGCGCCGGAAAGGGCCATAAAACGCCTCCGAACGGCCCTCGAGATGTCTGGCCGGTCCATCAAACTGCGCGAGCGCCTGCGGGAAATCTGCGCCAGTTTCAAGCAGAACGAGGAGGCTGCCCGCCAGTGTCTCGCCCTCGCCAGCATCTATATCGAGCGCGAGGACTTCGACACTGCCCACGACCGCCTTCTTGAAGCGAAACAACTCGATGGTCGGATAAATATTGCAGGCGGACTCGAGGCGATTCGGCGTGCCCGCCGGCCCGATCTGAAACCCGTAGCCGCGCCCGAAGCAAATTTCGAGCGCAGGCACTTCACGCTCGCAGGCGACCTCAGCACAATCAGCGTCTTCGACGCGATTCAAGTTATCGAAAACGCAAGACTGAACGGCGTACTAACGTTGAGCGGTGAAAAGCACCAGGGCGAGGTGAAGTTCAACGACGGACGAATCGTCGACGCGGCGTGCGGTAATAGCATCGCCGATCCGGCGTTTCAGAAAGTGGTCGAGATCACGAGCGGCACATTTGAATTTCAAAAGACAGCGGAACAGTTTCCCGTCCGGATACAGGCAGTCAGCAACACAAACCTCATCCTCGACACGCTCCGCATGTTAGACGAGCGCAACCAGTAAGACTTAATCAATCAAAACACGCGTATTCAGTGCTTCGGCTTTTTCGATTGCGGTGAGCAGCCGGAGAAACTGGTTGTAGTTTCGACTGCGCGACGTGAGTCGAGCGACTTCCGACTGGCTCAGCTCACTGCGCAAAACCAGGTCGAGAAAGTCGTAGTAGTCGGCCGCGGCTTCGTACGGGAGCTCACGAGTGTAGGTGGTTGCGTCGCTGTCTTCCGATCGGAATCCGGCGAGTAGATCGAAGATGTTGTCGGTCGTCAGCCGTGCGGCCTCGCGCGTGAGAACGATCGGCACGCGCAACTCGAAAAACCGCAAACCATCTTTAGTAACAACGCGCCGCAACTCCTTCGTCGCTTCACCATCAAACGGCGACTCCGGATCGATAAGTATACGCAGCAGTCGCGGCTGATCTTCAGGATCCAGCGTGTCGAGCGAGAGCTGCACGCGATCGGCGAGAAACTTCTCAAACTGCGCTTCAACCGGATAATTGATGCGGCCGAGACACCCCACGGATTCGCCATCGCCGGCGATGTCGATTGGCAGACTTGCGGGGCAGTGCGCGCAGACGGTCGTCGCTTTCTGCATGCGCTCGATTTCCGGGCTCGCCTTTTCAACCCATTCCAGTTTATCGATCGAAGGTGCGCTGGCGTCACCGGTTGTGAGCTTTGCGTGCAAGCTGCTGAGGCGTCCCCACTCGCGCAAGTGGCGCTCGGAGTAATTGGCGCGAAGAGGGCAGGCGTATTGCAGTGCGAATTCCAGCGACATGCTCAGAAGTATAGGGCAGATAGGTCGATTAGGTCATATAGGTCCTATACTGCTTTGTGATAACATTTTGTGCATTCCCGCGCGAAAGTGCCGTTTAGAAAGGTTGGCCAATGGCAGTCAGTCAGGAACTCTTGGAAATACTCGCGTGTCCGGCTTGCAAGGCGAAGGTTGAGCTCAAGCCGGACGGAAACGCGCTGAAGTGCGTCGAGTGTAAACGCGTCTATCCCATCCGTGACGACATTCCGGTAATGCTAATCGACGAGGCCACCATCGAAGAATGATGCGATGAACAGCCTGCGCGACATCGTTGAGCTCTCTCCACAGCTACGCGTCATCGAAACACAGGCAAACTACGGATTGCAGGCGGAAGCGTTGGCGCCCGTGCGCTGGGACTGGTCAGCCGTGCGCAAGGTTTTGCTGGTGCGACTGCGATCGATTGGCGACACCGTTTTGGCGACGCCTTCGGCTTTCGCCTTGAAGCGTTTTCTTCCGAACGTCACGGTCGATATTCTGGTCGAGGACTGGGTGGCGCCGCTCTTGAACGATCATCCGCACGTCGATAACGTGATCGTGTTGGAGCGTGGTGGGTTCATGACGCGGGCGCGCGTGGCTCGTGAGCTACGTGCGGCGAATTACGATGTTGTTTACAACCTGCACGGTGGAACTACGGCGACGTTTTTGACGCGAGCCAGTGGCGCGCGTCATCGCGTCGGCTTCAAGAGCTATCAATACGCACAACTTCATAATCACCAGGCGCCGTCGCCGTTGTTGCTTTGGGGACAACAGAAGACACACTCAGTCGAGCAACAACTCGCGTTGTTGGGTTGGACCGGCGTTCCCGTGACGGATCGCTCGCGCACGCAGTTGGGCATTTCGACGGAGGCGCGCGAGACAGTTAGGAAGCTTCTTGCTAAGTCGGGTCTAAACGATCGAAAGATCGCGCTGATACATCCAGCGGCCGCGTTCGCAACAAAACGATGGGCGACAGAAAACTTCGCTCGCGTCGCAGAGTTTTTATCGACCCGCGGCTTTGCTCCAGTCGCAATTGCAGCTCCGAACGAGCGAGGACTACTCGAAAAACTCTGCTCGGAAGCTGCCGTCAAGATCACGACTCTGGATCTTTCGTTGCCCGAAGTAACCGCGCTTGCTGCCCAATCGCAACTATTTGTCGGCAACGATAGCGGCATCGCGCACATCGCAGCGGCTGTTGGCACACCTGCTGTCGTGATCTTCGGCTCTTCAAATTTATCGCACTGGCGCCCGTGGAATTCGGCGCCGGCCGAAGTCGTCTTTGAAGAAATGCCGTGCCAGCCTTGCCACGGTTATTTTTGCGAAAAGTTCGATCAGCCCGAATGTATCCTGCGCGTGCCTTTGACGCGGGTCACGGCCGCAATCGATCGCATTTTGTCTTAACGCATGTCCCAATTAACAAAAACTCGAGCTTCGGAAATCCTGAAGACACTTGAGGACCGTTACGTTCTCGTGCTGGGCGACGTGATGCTCGACGAGTTTGTTTGGGGCGACGTCACGCGCATCTCGCCCGAAGCGCCCGTTCCCGTCGTTGATGTTCGTCGAGAATCGGTGCATCTCGGCGGCGCCGCGAATGTGCTGGCAAATCTCGTCGCGCTCGGTTCGCGCGGATCAGTGGTTGGCGTCGTTGGTAAAGATGGAGCCGGCGAGCGTTTGCAAACTGAGCTGCGCGGACTCGGATCTCAGGACGGTTGTTTGATCGTTGATGACTCGCGCCGCTCAACGACTAAAACGCGCATCATCGCGCACAGCCAACTCGTCGTGCGCGCCGATCGCGAGTCGCGCGTACCAGTCACGTCGAAAATCGAAGACCAGATCATCGCATGTCTGAAAGAAGCGCTGAAACAGGCGGACGCGTTTGTGGTTTCGGACTACGACAAAGGCGTCGTGACGCCGCGGATCCTGCGTGAGATTTTGCCGCTGGCGTACGAACAAGTGCCCGTGCTAATCGATCCCAAGTTGCGCAACTTCAACGAATATCGTCCGGCAACGCTCGTCACGCCGAATCATCTCGAAGCACTGCGAATGAGCGACAGTGAAGATCATTCCGACGACGGATCACACACGGCGGCAAAAATAATTCGCGAGCAGCTCGGCTGTGATGCGGTGTTAATAACGCGCGGCGATCGTGGAATGATGTTGCTGGAAGGAGACGGCGGACCTGTTTACGTCGAAACAGCGGCGCGCGAGGTCTATGATGTCACGGGCGCGGGCGACACGGTCATCGCCGCACTTGCGTGTGCACTTGCGTGTGGCGCGACGATAGTCGAGGCGGCGTCGTTCGCGAATCGCGCCGCTGGGATCGTGGTTGGGAAAGTCGGTACCGCAACCGCGAATGCAGATGAATTGTTAGCTTCTTTTGCCACGGATGAACGCGGATGAGCGCGATGGTAGGCAAAATGCTTCGCAACTATCGCATCACCGACAAGCTCGGTGTTGGCGGGCAGGGCGCGGTTTATAAAGCCACCGACACAAAGCTTGGCCGCGCGATTGTGATCAAAGTCATTCCTCCGGAGCTCAGTGCGAAAGAATCAAATCTGAAACGTTTCGAACGCGAAGCAAAACTCGCGTCGTCGTTGGACCACCCAAACATCTGCACCATCTTCGATCTCGATGAAGTTGACGGGGTTCACTTCATTGCAATGCAGTTTGTCGAAGGTAAGAACGTGCGACAACTCGTCGCCGGTCGTCCACTCGAACTTAAAACTGCCCTCCTGATCGGCTTGCAAGTGGCCGACGCGCTCGCAGCCGCCCACAGCCGCGGCATCATTCATCGCGATATCAAATCCGGCAACGTCATGGTGACCTCGACCGGCCAGGTGAAGGTGCTCGACTTCGGACTCGCCAAACTGCTCGACGACACTGAAGCCGCAACTGCCGGAATTCACCGCACTGAGCTCACGGAAGTCGGCGTTCCGTACGGCACCGCCACTTACGCCGCCCCGGAACAAGCGCGTGGCGATCGCGTCGATAAGCGTGCTGACATCTTTTCACTCGGCGTGTTGCTTTACGAGATGCTGACTGGCACGTGGCCGTTTCGCGGTAAGACCACGATCGACGTGCGCCATGCAGTGCTGCACGATCCGCCGCGACCGATTGCAGAGTTGCGGTCGAGCGCGATACCGCCGCGACTGCAACAGATCGTCGATAAAGCACTCGAGAAAGAGCCGAAGGATCGCTTCCAGAACATGGAAGACTTCCGCAACGAGCTGCGCGGGGTGCTACAGGAGCTCGATGCGGGCGCGACCGGCGGCTATCAAAGTGGGCAGAGCGTGACGCCGGAGCCGCCGCGCTATCTCGCCGGCGCGAATCCTGTTTCGCGAGCAGTCCGTTGGTTGAAGTCGATCACGCGCACTGAGTCGCCAACGTCAGCCCCAAACGTGGTCACTTCGAAATCAGGCATTCACGAAACACCGTTTACAACAGTCACGGATCAGGAAAAGAAGAGCGTTGCGATTCTCTGTTTCCGCAACTTGAGCAACGATCCGGCCGCGGCGTTCTACGAGTTCTCGCTTGCCGATGCAGTCATTACTGAGCTCGCGCGCGTGCGTTCGCTGGTGGTGCGACCGTCGTCGGTGATTGCACGCTACCAGGGACAGCAAAGAGATCCGCGCGAGATCGGACAGGAGCTCGGCGTCAGCGCCGTTCTCACTGCCGGCTTTATTCATGCCGGCGATCGCTTTCGCGTGACTGCGCAACTGATCGACGTTGCGACGGGCGAGTTGTTGTGGAGCGATCGCATCGACACCGCCGCGTCAGACATCATCGTGCTCCAGGATACGATTGCGCAGCGGATCGTCGAGGGCTTGAGCGTCGAGCTCAGCCCGCACGAGCAGGTCGGAACCGGCAAAGCCTCCACACGCAATCCGGCGGCGTACGAACAATACCTGCGCGGTCGTGACTTGTTCGCGCGTTTCATCTTTCGCACGTTGTCAGCCGAGGATTGTGACTCGGCGATCGAGCATTTCGAGCGCGCCATTCAACTCGATCCGAATTTCGCACTTGCGCATGACGGGCTCGGTGCGTGTTATGTCAATCGCGTCTTCAAAGGTTTTGGCGGCTCGGAAGATTACGAACGCGCGGAAGCAGCGTTTACCAAAGCGCTCGCAATCGATCCGGGCATCTTCGAAGCGCGCATGTTGATGGTTTTTGTGTATCTGTGGCGCGGTCAGAAACAGAAGGCGCGCGAGGAAGTCGAACGCACGCGGCGCGAGGCGCCAAACGAGCCGGTGGTCCATTTCGTCAAGGCGCTGCTGCATCGTTTGGATGGCGAGTATGGCCGGGCGCTTCGGAGTTACGATCGGCTCGTGCGTCTAGATCCCGCAGCGCATGTGGTCGCGAGTTATAGTCGCGCGCTCGTTCACATGTACATGGGCCATTTCGACGACACATTCCGCGAGCTGAATACGTCCGGCGATCCTGACAACGCACTCGTGCGAACTTTCCGCGCGCTCGCGTTGTACTACACGGGCCAAACCGATCAGGCTGCTGAGTTGATGAAAGACGTCGTTGAGAAACATCCGAACATGCACGGGATACGGCCGTTCATGGCGATGTTTCTGAGTGCGCAGGGAAAGCACGACGAGGCGCTCGCGCAGCTAACGCCGGATGTGAAGCGTAATGGCGAAGTCGATGCAGACATCAGTTACTCGATCGGATCTGTTTACGCGCTCGAAGGGTTGCAGGGTGATGCGTTTGAGTGGCTCGAGCGATCGATTTCGCTTGGCAATGCGAACCGGCCGTGTTTCGAGAACGATCCGAATTTGGTGTCGTTGCGCGGAGACCCGCGGTTTACTGAGTTGATGACAAAGTTGTAGACATGATTTACAAGATTTTTCAGGATTGACATGTAAATCCTGTTACATCTTGTAAATCCTGTCTAACATGTCTCCGAAACAAGCATGCATAAACATAAGCTTTTACTCGCACTCTATCTTCTCCTCTTCAGTTTCTCTGTCGCCATCGCGCAGCAGCCGAAGACCTTGCCAGAACTTCAGGCGCGTATTCAGGAAGTGCTCGCGAAACCGGAGCTGTCGTCGGCGATAGTTGGGATAAAGGTTGTTTCGCTCGACAACGGTCGCGTGCTGTTCGAAGAGAACGCCACTAAACTTTTGCGCCCGGCTTCGAATATGAAGCTCTACACGATCGCTGCGGCACTCGATCGTCTATCTCCCGATTATCGTTTCTCGACTTCTGTCTATGCCACCACGCGTCCTGATGCTGCGGGCGTCGTTCACGGGAATCTGACGATCTACGGGCGCGGCGATCCGTCCATCGCTGCACGTTTCAATAACGGCGATTACATCAAAGGAATCGACGATCTGGCTACGCGCATTGTCGCAGCAGGTGTGAAACGCGTTGAAGGCGACATCGTCGGCGATGAGAGTTACTTCGTTGGACCAAAGTATGGCGCAGGTTGGAACTGGGAAGATCTCACGTGGTACTACGGCGCTGAAATCACGCCGCTCACGGTCAATGACAACGCCCTCGATCTCTTTATCAAACCCGGCCCGGCTATCGGCCAGCCCGCGTTGATTACGACTGGTCCAGCCGATCCACTGCTCACTATCGTCAACAAAGTCACCACGTCAGCTAAAGGCAGCAAGCGCGAGTTCTCGGTTCATCGTGGACTCGGCGAAAACACGATCACGATCACCGGCAGTATTCCACTCGAAGATCGCGGTTACACGGGCGGCATCGGCATCTCGCATCCCGGGCTGCTTTTTGTCTACCTGCTGCGGTCATCACTCGCACAGAAAGGCGTCACGATCACGGGCGCTTCGCGAATTACTGGCTCGTCCACTGCTTTTGCAAACGAGATCGCGACGTTGCTGTCGCCGCCGTTCAGTGTGATCGCGGCGCAGACGATGAAGCCGAGTCAAAATCTCTATGCTGAGTTGATTCTGCGAACGCTCGGGAAAGTCGCACCACCGCCACCAACAGCAACGACGTCGAACCTCCTGCAAACGTCAGACGATCTCGGTCTTGAAGCAGTCAAAACGTTTTTGAAGACTGTAGGTCTCAGGCCGGAAGCGCTTGTGCTCGACGACGGCTCCGGTCTTTCGCGCAACGACATGATCACGGCTGAAGCGTCGGTGCTGTTGTTGACGTTTATGAGCAAGCACCGGTATGCGACTGCATTTCGCGATTCGCTTCCGATTGGCGGTATCGACGGCACCTTGCGAAATCGATTCAAAGGCACGCCGGCCGAGAACAACGTGCGCGCGAAGACCGGCTCGCTTAGTTCAGCCGCAAGTCTCGGTGGTTATCTCACGACGGCGGGCGGCGAGAAGCTCGCGTTTTCGATCATGGTCAACAACTACCCGCACGATTTAGATCCACGGTCGTCGTGTATCGATCCGATCGCGGTCCTGCTCGCCTCGTTCGCAGGCAAAGCCACCGATTAACACGAATGCAACCACAATTCACTAAATTCCACGGCCTCGGAAACGACTATCTCGTGATTGAGGCAGATGAGCTTCGTGAAGCCGGCGATCTCGGTGAGTTTGCGCGGCGGATATGTAACCGGCATTACGGCGCAGGCGGTGATGGGATCGCGATCATTACGAAAGCGCAAACAGGCGAAGCTGATTTTAGTTGTCGCATCTTCAATCCTGACGGCAGTGAAGCCGGACTTTCCGGTAACGGGACTCGTTGCGCGGTCGCGTATCTTTATTACAAACAACTCTGGACGAAGGAAGAGCTGCGACTCAGCACGCGAACCGGATTGAAGCGCTACTTCCTGCGTGGCCAGCCAGGCCCGGGTAAGTTTTTGTTTGAATCAGAACTCGGCCAACCGAAGTTCGATACTCAGTCGATACCGATGTCGATCACGCCGCCGCTCGACAAGGTCATTAATTACCCATTGGTCGTGGACGGTGAGAGCTTTCCCGTGACTGCGATGCAAATGGGCAATCCGAATTGCTGCATCTTCGTCGACGACTTCGACGCACTCAACTGGCGCGCGATTGGTAAAGCAATCGAGGTGCATCCGCAGTTTCCCGATCGAACGAACGTCGTGTTTGTGCGACCTGTCGAGCGGGACTTTATCGAGTTGCGTATTTGGGAGCGTGGCGTTGGTGAGACGACGGCTTCCGGAACGTGCTCGTGCGCGGGCGCGGTCGCGGCGATGGTCAACAACAAGGCCGATCGCGACGTGCGTGTGTTGATGGAAGGCGGCGAAGTCCGGATTAAGTGGCGAGCGGACGGCGAGGTTGTGATTACGGGAACGGCTGAAGTAGTCTATTCCGGTGTTTGGCTGCAGTATTTGTAGACAGGATTTACAAGATTTTGCAGGACTAACAAGACTTATCCTGTAAATCCTGTTACATCTTGTAAATCCTGTCTAACATGAGTCGTTATGCTAAAACTCTCCCCCATCATTTTAGCGCTGTTATTACTGCCCGCCTGCGGCGGCAAGGTCATCACCGAGACCGCCGCTAAACCAGCAGAGCCTCCGAAACCACCATCATCCGTGCCCATGTGGCTCGGCAACGCGTCCCGTAATTTCTACGGCACCGGCCCGTGGGCCGGCAAAAAGTTAGAAGTTGTTTGGGAGTTCGAGACCGATTGGATTAAAGGCCGTTTACACAAGGATCCGTGGGGCGGCTCGAGCTGGCCAGGTCAACCGTCAGTCGACGAAACGCGTGTTTACTTCGGTTCCGCTGACGGTCGTCTGTATTGTCTCGACAAAAAAGACGGCCGACTGATCTGGACTTACAAAACCGAAGACAGTCTCAAAGCCACACCGACAATCGTCGGCCATCGACTGATCGCCAGCGGTCTCGATCATTACATCTACTGCATCGACGCGCGTGACGGCACGCTCATCTGGAAATACAAAACCGGATTCGAAGTCGACTGCTCCGCGGCAGTCATTAACAATCGCGTGTACTTCGGCGGTGAAGACGGATTCTTCTACAGCCTCAATCTCGATGACGGCACGTTAATCTACAAAACTGAGCGGCTCGGGTCGATGGAAGGCAGTTTCTCAGTCGTCGACGATCGCGCATACTTCGGCACCGAGCAAGGTGATCTTTACTGTCTGAACCTGAGCGATGGAACAACGGTTTGGACGGCGCGCATCGGCGCTGACTCAGATTCAACACCCGCGGTTTACGAAGGCAAAGTCTACACAGCCGCTGAGAATGGCGTCGTCTATTGTTTCCGCCAGAGTGATGGCCAACTACTTTGGAAATACCAGGCGCTTGGTGGAACAGGCAAAGAGAAGAGTGGAATCTGGGCAAGCCCGATCGTCGCCAACGGACGAGTACACATCGGCTCGAGTAACGGTTACCTGTATTGCCTGACGGCTGACACGGGCGAGGTCGTTTGGAAATATAAAGCGAAGGCCGCGATCTGGGGAACGTCGCCGCTCGTCGATGGTCGGTTGATTTTCGGCGACAAAGCCGGTTGGATTCATTCAATTTCGGCAGACGATGGCGCGGCGATCAGCGAGTTGAAGATCGGTGATAATATCAACGCAACGCCCGCGATACTCGACGGGCGAATTTACATCGGCGCTTTCAATGGGAAGCTTTACTGTTTGAAGTAGTGCTCGTTTACCTCGTCGACAACACTGTGGATGGTCAAGGCGCAAGCCCACGCGAGATTCGCGCGGTGCTCGGGCGTTTGATCCCCGGCCTCGAGATCCTCACTGAGCCTTTTCATAATGTTTCACTCGAGCGAGTTCGCAGCCTGCGACCTTCACACATTATTCTCAGCGGTCAGAGTCATCCGTGGGATCAGTATTCACCTCAGTCGCTGGCGGGAGTTTTCGACGTCATCAAACATGCGAGCCAGCCGATTCTCGGTGTGTGTGGTGGTCACCAGCAGATTGCGATCGCTCACGGCGCTGAAGTCGGACTGATGGGACGACTCGAACCCGGCGAAGGCTACAACGGCGCCAAACGTGAACGCGGTTTCCTGCCAATCGAAAACACCGGCGAAGGTATCTTCAAAGGATTACCGCCAGAGGTCACTGTCTGGCACAACCACTGTGACGAGGTAAAAGAACTGCCGGATGGTTTCCGCGCGACTGCGTCTAACGAGACGTGCAAGATCCAGGCAATGCAGGAGAAGGGCAGGCGCGTTTACGGCGTCCAATTCCATCCCGAGCTGTTTGACGAAGAGCATCCGGAAGGACGCCAGATCGTCGAAAACTTCCTCAAGCTCTAATACCATTAAGAACCAGGAAACAGAACAAGTCAGGAAGAGGGGCTTGCCCCCGCTGCTAGTTGGATTGGACGAGCGGGGGCAAAGCCCCTCTTCCTGACTTGTTCTGTTCTGAGTTGTTCCTTTTC
>DATFDT010000186.1:0-4576 GCA_035251975.1 Pyrinomonadaceae bacterium
GATTTACAAGATTTTTTCAGGATGCACAAGACTTGTCTTGTTAATCCTAAAAAATCTTGTAAATCCTGTCTCTAACCGATCTTCCCGATCAGGCACTTAACCACCGTCACGAGCTCCTTAATCTCCACGGGCTTCGCGACGTGCGTGTTGTAACCCGCCGTGAGCGCGCGTATCCGGTCCTGCGTGCGCGCATAAGCAGTGAGCGCGATCGCCGGGATGTGCTCACCGTGTTCATTTTCCTGCTGGCGCACCTGCTTGATCAGATTGTAACCATCCGTATCCGCCATACCGATGTCGCTAATCATCAGATCAAACTGTTCCGCGCGAAGTAACTCGATCGCCTCCGCCGCCGACGCAGCACCACGAACTTTCGCACCGTGCGCCGTGAGATCGATCGTGAGTAGATCAAGCGCATCCAACTCGTCCTCAACCACGAGGATCCGCACGTTTTTTAGATCGACTTCCGTCACCTTCTGATCTACACGCGCCGGTGCGGGCAAAGGCTCCAAACTCAGCTCACTGCTCGGCAGCGGCAGTCTCACCGTAAAAACCGCGCCTGAATCGGAATTTTCCGCCGCAATCATCCCGCCATGCAGCTCGACTAAATGACGCACGATCGCGAGTCCGAGTCCGAGACCGCCATGCGTGCGAGTAGTCGATCCATCGGCCTGTCTGAAGCGTTCAAACACATGCGGCAGAAAGTCAGCGGCGATCCCTGGCCCTGTGTCGCGCACCTGGATCTGCACGTAAGTTTCATCCTGACTGATGCGAACACCAACCGTTCCTCCAACTGGGGTAAACTTCGACGCATTCGACAGAAGATTCCACACGACTTGCTGCAATCGATCGACGTCGCCCGCGATCACTTTGAGACTTTCATGAAACTGCGTCTCGATCCGGATGTCTTTCGCTTCGAGCGCCGGCCTGACAGCATCGAGCGCTGCGTTGATTACTGAGATCAGATCGACTGGTCCAAGGTGCAGCTGAAGCTTGCCGGTGATCACACGTGAAACGTCGAGAATGTCTTCGATGATCTGTTTTTGCGCCCACGCGTTTCTCTCGATGACTTCGATCGCATGATTAGAGCTTTCACTGTCGAGACGTCCGGTTTTCAGGATTCGCGACCAACCGATCACGGCGTTCAGCGGTGTGCGCAGCTCGTGTGAGAGCGTCGCGAGAAACTCATCTTTCAGACGGTTTGCCTTTTCGGCATCGGTGCGGGCGACGCGTTCGCGCAGGAGCAGTTGGGCCAGCCTCTCTTCGGTCTTCTTGCGAGTGGTGATGTCGCGCTTGATGCTGACGTAACACTGCGGCTCGCCCAGGCCGCTGCGCATCGTGAATACCGAGAGCTCGATCGTCCGCTCTTCACCGCTCTTGGTGCGACAGATCGTCTCGCCCGCGTAATCTCCTTTTCTAACGAGCTCGTTGAGAATCTTCTGAAAAGTTTCTTCGCCGAGATAGATCGCGGGAGTCTTGCCTTCGAGATCGTCATCGGCGTAACCGAGCAGTGTGAAGTGTGCGCCGTTCTGTTGGAGGTAGTAGCCGTCGGGATCGATGATAGCGATCGCTTCTTTGGAGTGGGCGAAGATCTCTCGATACAGATCGGAGTGCAGCTCGACAGGACGAGCGGCCGGCTCGGACGGAGCTTCTCGACGCGAATGAGCCTCCTGAGTCATAACAAAGGCCGGGTGAGTGGATATTAACAGAAAACTCTTATCGAACGCCTTGAGCTACGGTAACCGGACCCTTCGAGCGTACGGATTCGTACACGGCATCCACCAACCGCACCGACATCAAACCATCAAACGCCGTCACAAGGGGCTCGGATCCGTTAACGATCGCGTCGATGAAGGCGCGGTCCTCCTGCACGTAGCCCCACTTTTCTTCGCGCGGCAACTGCTGCATTGTTTGTTCAGTGAAGTTACCTTCGAGCGCGGTGCTGTAAGTCAGACTCTCCATCTCGCGCGTCACGAGTGTCGCATGATGCGTGAAAACTTCCACGCGCTCGAATGGAAACATCCAGCTCGCATCCGCCGCCGTCGCGAGCGTCGCGTGCATTCCGCTCGCGAATTTTAAAAGCACTGAGAAGTCGTCGATCTCTTTGTACTCGTGCGTCGAACCGGCAGCGTGCAAACATTCAATCTCGCCGAACAGAAACCGCATCATGTCGAACATGTGAATCGGAGTCTCGTAAAGAAAGCCGCCCGTGACTGACGGATCGCCGGTCCATTCCGGTTTGAGCAGCTCGCCACGATTCATCTTCACGTGCGCGGAATGTGGCGCGTGCGTTTCGGAGAGCATGCGTTTTAGCGTTGCGTAAACTGGTGCGAAGCGACGATTGTGGCCCACCTGAAATACGCCGCGCGCATCACTTGCCTCCTTAAATACTCGCTCCGCGTCAGCAACATTCGTGGCGAGTGGCTTTTCGCAAAAGACGTGTTTGCCGGTCTCGATTGCGGCGATCGCCAACGAGACGTGTTGCGTGTTTGGTGTGGTGATATAGACAGCGTCGCATCTTTCGAGAAGCTCGAGTGTGGTAGCCACCGCGGTGCAGTTTTGAGCTTGGGCTAATCTTACTGCCGCTTGCGCATCAACATCATAAACTGCCGTAAGCTGTGCGCGCTCATCACGCGCGAGCACACTCGCATGAACTCCGGCGATATACCCCGCGCCCATGATTCCTATTTTGATCATTTTCATATGTACCTCGGTAGCAACTGTAGGGGTGGCCCTCCGTGGCCACCCGTTTCGTTGACTAGCGAACGGGTGGCCACAGAGGGCCACCCCTACAGTTGTTCCTTTCCGAGCACACGTTCCGTCGCTGTGTGTGCATCACGCGCAAGCTCGAATGGATCTCGTTCCCAGTACTCCGGACGAAAGATCTCAACACTCGCGACTTTGTCGTAGCCAATCTTTCGAAACGCCGAGATCATCTTTCCGAGCGGCAGGATTCCGAGTCCCGGCAACAGACGGTGACGATCTTCCAAATGCTCGCGCGGCAGATCTTCAGCATCGTTGATATGGAAGATCTGGATGAGATCCGGATCTAGAGCCTCGATCATTTCGACGGTTGAGTTGCCGGCGTAAAAGTGAAAACTGTCGATCACCACGCCCAGATCTTTGCGATTCACTTCGCGCACGATTTCGTGAGCGAGATCGAGCGTGGGAACACTGCAATCCGTCTGTCCGAGGAATTCGAACGCGAGCGAGACGCCGTGCGCGGCGGCGATGTCGCACAATTCATTCAAGACTCTGACTGATTCTGCTATCACGGTTTCTCGATCAGCCCCGTTTGGCAAACGCCCCGGAACCACGACGATGCACGGGCAGCCGACAGCCGCCGCGATGCTGCTCAACTCTTCGCACTCGCGCTTGATCGATGCGTACGCGGATGCGTCGCGAAAAGTGACGTGTTCGATCGAGTTGATGCTCAGCGGTGACAAGCCGGATTCCGCGAAGAGCTCCTTGAGCTCCGCGGTCGATCGCTCTTTCAAAAACGCGCGGAGTTTTGCGGCCCAGATTTCAACATAATCGAAGCCTGCTGCTTTGGCTGCGTGCAAGTCAGTTGCAAGGTCAGCCCTCATTGTGGTGGCGCCGTTTAGTGCAAGTTTCATAGTTGAAAGTACAAACGGGTCTAATACGTCTTATCTAGGAACGCAGAATAACACGCCGCGCCGTTCGGTTTGACTTGGCGCGGCTATTAGTTGTAAAAGGGGCTCACCTGGACAACTAATACGCATCCCTACTTCCCGGCTTGTGCGCGGGAATCGGTTTTTCCGAATTAGAAGGAGATACAAATGGCCCTACGACTTGGCGATATAGCACCCGATTTCACAGCAGATACGACTGAAGGCCCGATTCGCTTCCACGAATGGATTGGCGATAGCTGGGCGGTTTTGTTCTCGCACCCGAAGGATTTCACCCCGGTCTGCACGACCGAGCTCGGATACGTCGCGCGCTGTAAACCTGATTTCGAAAAACGCGGCGTCAAAGTGATTGGACTCAGCGTCGACCCCACGGACTCTCACAAACGCTGGGCGGAAGACATCAAGGAAACTCAGGGTTCTGAGCTCAACTTTCCGATCATTGCCGATCCGGATCACAAGATTGCAGAACTCTACGACATGATCCATCCGGAGATCAGCGACGTGTTCACGGTTCGCTCGGTTTACGTCATTGGCCCAGACAAGAAGGTCAAGCTCATGATCACTTACCCGGCGAGCACTGGACGCAACTTCGACGAGATCCTGCGCGTGATCGATTCGTTGCAGTTGACGGCGAAGTACAGCGTGGCGACGCCGGTGAACTGGAAGGACGGCGACGACGTGATCATCGTTCCATCGTTGTCAGACGAGGCGGCGAAGGAAAAATTCCCGGGCGGTTGGCGAGCACCGAAGCCCTACCTGCGCATCACCCCGCAGCCTAACAAACAGGGCGGCGGACAGTCAGACACGGCCGCCAAGGGCGCGTCGTAAAGCTCGCGAAGCGAGCGACAGCATAAAGCTTGGTTAAGCCCGCGAAGCGGGCGAAAGCATAAAGCCTGGGGCGCAAGCCCCAGGTTAGCATCACAAAAACA
>DATFDT010000187.1:0-7688 GCA_035251975.1 Pyrinomonadaceae bacterium
AAGTACGACGGGGACGTTGCTCGCAACGCTTGCGACGTTTAGTAATCAGAATAGCGGCACGGCGGGAGTGTACGTCCTCAGAGGACCATTCAATCTCAGCTCGTTCGCCGGACAAACAGTGCGGATTCAATTCCGCGGCACGAATGATGTGACGTTGCCAACGATATTCAGAGTTGACGACGTGTCACTGCAGTAACGCGGTTGAGGCCACAAAGAGGCACAAAAGCTCAAAATAGGTTCTGCTGATTTTTGAGCTTTTTGGGCCTCTTTGTGGCTACTATCGAGATGATTAGCAAGATTGAATAAGAAAAACTAAGGTGTTTTGCGGTATAGGATCGGGTCCGTGTTTTTTCTGACTCACCTGCTGAGGTTTTCCGTCAGATACCCGCGCCTTGTCGTCATAATCGTCGGCGCTGTAACTGTTTGCGCACTCGTCTTCATCCCACGTATCCAATTGCGGCTTGACGGCCGCTCGTTGATTCCTTCCGGTCTTCCGCAGTTTGCCGAAGGCGATCAGGCAGCATCGCGTTTCGAGCTGCGCGACCTCGTGTTGATAGGTGTTGGCAATGAGGAGGCAGGCATATACACGCCCGAGACGCTGCAACGCATTGCGCGCTTGAGTGATGGGCTCGCTCGAGTTGAGGGAGTCGTCCCGGATTCCGTCGTCAGCCTTTCCACTGTGCCGCGCATCGCGCTCATTGATGGCAAGGTCGACACAAACCCACTCTTCCGACCGGAGGATCAATTAAACACGGAGACGATTCAACAACTGCGCCGGGATGTGGGCAGACGGGCTTATGACACTGGTCTGCTGGTCTCGCGTGACGGGAAGGGAGCGGCCATCATCGCGAAGGTGCAGCCGGGAGCAGACCGTTTTCGCTTACTGGAAGAGACGCGCTCGTTGATCGCGAGTGAGTCTTCCGGCAAAGACGCGGTCTATCTGAGTGGGTCGGCCCTCGCCCAGGCCGTCCTGGGCCAGGCGACAGCCCGCGATCTCGCGCGCTTGATTCCTGCTGTAATCGCCGTTCTTGGCGTGATGCTGTTTCTGTCGTTTCGACACTTCGCGCCGGCGCTTTTATCGCTCACGGAAATCGGCGTGAGTTTGATCTGGATGACGGGTTTGATGGGTTTGACCGGTCAGCCAGTGTTCGTCACGACACTTGTGCTGCCTGTGGTACTCATCTGTGTCGGCGTGTCTGATGACGTGTATGCGCTCGGGCATTACTTCAACGAAGCGGAGCACGCCGTAGACTCGACTGTCGAAGAGACGATTGTGGCGGCGTTCAGCACTGCCGCTCGTCCCGTCGCTACGACAGCGGTCTCAACAGTCGTTGGACTACTGTCGATGGCGGCAGTGAGTCTCAATCCGCTGCGCGTCTTCGGACTGTTTGGATCGGCGGCGATCCTCTTCTCGACGTTGTTCACGTTCACACTGCTACCGGCAATGCTCGCGCTTATGAAACCTCACGTCCGCTGGAAAGGAGATCCAACTCTCGGCGGACGACCCGCAACGTCGGCGTTACGTTTCCTGACCGGCCGAGCGAGTCCACGGCGCGTGGCCGTCTGCGCTCTGCTCGTCGCGGTGTGCGCCGGGTTTGTGGTCACGCGTCTCCGCGTCGACGATAGTTGGATCCGAAACCTGCCAACTGATAGCGACATCGTGGAGGGCGACACATTCTTCAACCAGAAGATGGCTGGGACGACGGCGCTCGAGCTGATGATCGATGCAACACACGGAGGATGGTTCAACAGCAAAGAAGGACTCGTGGCGCTCGGCTCGCTCGAATGGGTGCTGGCGAGGGTTCCGCATGTCGGCGCTGTCAATTCTCTGTTCAACGACGTGGTGAGAACCAATTCGTCACTCGTCGATGGCTTAAGTTATGGCGTCTACCGGGCTGCCCTGCGGACTGGACGTTTTCCGCTCCGGCAGCAGGACGTTGACAATGCATTTAAGGTGCTTACGCAAGCGACGCAGGCGCCGATTCGCGAGAGAGTTGATAACGATCATCGCTGGGCACGCGTTACGATCTTCATTCGCGATGCTGACTACAGCCGCATCGACAATGTGCTGCGAGCCGCGGAGCGCGAAACGTTGGACCAGGGGTTGGGCCACAAGATCGTGCCTTTCGGCGATGGGTGGATCAGTTATCTGACGGTGCGACTGCTGGTCGAAGGACAGGTGTCGTCGATTGCGCTGGCGCTTGTGACTGATCTGATCCTCATTACTATATTGCTCGGATCGGTGCGGATGGGGTTGATTGCCATTCTGCCCGTCGCATTCAGTTTGCTCATGGTGCTCGCCGCCCTGGCGCTCGCAGGCACGCCGCTCGGTATTGCGAACTCAATGTTTGCGGGCATCGCGCTCGGCATCGGATTGGACTTTGCGATCCATTTGACGACGGCTTACCGGCAGAGGCTTCGTCAAGGCATGCCTGCTGGCGAAGCTTTGCGATGCACGCTCGAGCTCACCGGGCCGGCGGTTTGTGTTAGCGCGGCTTCGATCGCCGCGGGTTTCTCGGTGTTGATGTTGTCTGAGATTGCGCCTAACGTGCAGCTCGGCGTCATGATCTGTCTGTGTCTTCTGACGTGTGCGGTCTCTACCTTGCTTCTGATTCCAAGCTTGTTGAAACTCTGGAAAGTCGTCCGATAAAAAAGGCATAACTCAGTAAAATGAACAAGTCAGGAAGAGGGGCTTGCCCCCGCTGATGCTTGGATTGGACGAGCGGGGGCAAGCCCCTCTTCCTGACTTGTTCATTTTACTGACTTGCCTTTGGCTCACTTCAATGTGTCAGCTAGCAGGAAGGGCAGAGAGACAAGCAGTGGCGGGTCAGTCAAGGCCATCGGACGTAGCGAGATGTTGAATCTACCACTGGCTCGGCCCTGTTGCACGATCACTGGTCCATTCCCGGCTCCCACTAAAAGATTCGCGCTGTCAGGTAATAAATAGCCAAGCGTGTCAGTAAGCGGTGGCAGGGCCGCGGCGAGCAGGTGATAGATCCCGTCCGGGACTGGCCCAATACAAAACACTCCTGGCGACGTGAGGAGAGCACCACCGACAGGACGGCTCTGCGGTATATGCGCGCGGAAGAGCCCGACGAAGATCGGTCGCTCGTCAGGATTGGGCAAGTCAACGAAACCCTCAACCGAATAAAGCGTCGCTCGTTGTGTCAGCTCCGCATAGTGAGCGCAAAGCGACTCGACGGAAGTGGGCGTGATCCGTTCAGCGAGGTACCGGAACTCACGTGGTCCAAGTCCGACGCGTTGCGTGAAACGCCTCGTAAAAGTGCTGAGACTGTTGTAGCCCACTTCGAAAGAGATGTCGGTGATGCTCCGGTCAGTATTCAGGAGCAGCCGTTTCGCCTCATTCAACCGCATCGCCGAGATGAATTTCGCGGGTGGCAGACCCGTGATCTGGTGAAACACGCGATTGAAGTGAAACGCGCTGAGATACGCGACCCGCGACATGTCTCGCAACGAGATCGGCTCACACAGCCGCTCACGCGCAGACGTGATCACGCGCTCCACAGCGCGACGGTGTGACGCAATAGTATCTTCACGGCAAGCGAAATTCGGATCAGTCTCTTGCATATTCCCTCAACGCTTCTCGCAACTGAGTGGGAACAGGAACGGGCACCACGTGGGCACCCTCGCGCTGCATGCAGGCGACCTGTTGCTCTCCGCGCGCCACCAGCTCTTCGCCGCGCCAGTATTCAAAGTTCATCGTGATACGGTTTTGGGCGAGGTCACCGAGGCGCATGCGTAAGGTGATCTCGTCGAATGCGAAGAGCTCCGCCATGAATTCACACGACACGCGTGTGGTGACCAGCACGAGTCCGTACTTGAGCGCTTCGATGACCTCGGGAGCGCGGTCACGCAGGAACATCTCGCGGCAGCGTCCCTGCCAGCGCACGTGGTTGACGTAGTAGACATTGCCGATCAAGTTCGTCTCTTCAAAGCCGACGACGTGCCGGTATTCATACGCGCGCATCTCCGCCTCCTGTTAGCAACGCGATCGCCAAATCTTCTTTATGGCCGTCCCTCTGGACCACGCCCGAGGCGATTCTTAATTCGCCGGACGCGAGCAGGATCCAGCCGTTCGGCGCTGCGCTCCCGAAGATGAGTGGCGCAGTTGTTCCGGCGCCCGCTTTCTTCAGGCACTCAAGTGATGTCCAGACGCGCGTCGCTGCCATGTCCAGTGTTTCTTTTGTTTCACGGCTGATGACTTCGGCAAGTTTGAATCGCTCAGCGCCGAGCATGTCGGACCAGATTTCGGAAGGGCGCGTCTTGACGATTTCGAGATCGCAACCGACGGGAGTGGATCCGGCGATAGCGATTGTGAGATCGCCGCAGTGCGATGCGGATACGTTGCGTCCGTCGCAAGCCGTAGGTTTTCCATCTGCGCGTCTGATGACACAGCCTGCGCCGAGCACACTCTCAATGGCGTGTATGCTGCGGTCGCGGCGATCCGATGCGCCGTCGCGCTCGAATGCGATTAAAACGTCCGCGCCGGGAACCAACTCCAGCAGACATCGTTCGACGTATGGTGTCAGCAAGCCGTCCGGCCATGGACCTTTGAAGTCTGTACCGCTGATCGTACGCAGGTGTAGTCGCTCCCAGTGTTCTCGCACGCGCCCTTCGTTATCGGTCAACTCCACGTCGTACACAAAGCCGTTCGCGAGGCGTGCTCGTTCTTTTGCGCGCACGAATAGCCCACCAGCCTGCCCGCTAAGGCTACCCGTTATCCTCTCGACACCGACCGGTAAGAGCGTGATCTGGGGCACGCACGCTTGAACAGCGTGGATGGCAGCGTCACGTGCGCCCGGGTCTCCGAGCACTAAACCACTTGGGAAATATCGTCCGAACCAGGCGGTTGTTCCGTCAGGTATGATCTCGGCTAAGCATTGTGTGGCCGCAAGCGCGCGATAATCGCGAAGACGTTGAAAGCGCCCAGTGTGGAACAACACTTTGCCGTAAAGATCGTGACGCGGATCAAGGTCGATTGTTCTCGGGTCGATAGTGCGTGGAGCCTGGTCCAATGGAGCGCTCGCCACACGACACACCGCACGAAAATGATCTACCTGAAAACCCGTCTCCGAGCAGCGCAGAACAACCTCCACACTGCCTGCTGCGCGCACGAGCGCGGCGACACGAAGAGTGTTGGCTGCTCCTTCGCGGATGACGACTGGCCGCTCGAACCGCACCTGCTCGAAAGCTGGCGGCTCCTTCGTCTCGGTTAGCGCCATGAAGACTTGGGCCATCGCCTCCATTCCCATCACGGCAGGCAGCAATCGTTCGCCGCGGAAGATGTGATCGTCGAGATACGGATCGGTCGCCGTGGATAACTCCGCATCGACGACGAGCTCGATCTTTGGATAATAGACGCGCGGCTTCTCCAGGAAGCGCAGGAATGGTAGCTCGGGCCTCTCGACTTTGAGCGTCGGCATGTCGCGTAAGCGCCCCATAACCACGGTAGAGACGTTTGCGGAGTTGCGGCAGACGAGTCTGCGCAACGTATTGAGGCCTTTTTCAACAGGGATCGGCGTGATGCCCGTGCGGGCTAAACTATCTACGGTGCCGAGCCGTGCGCCCATGCCGACACCTGACCAGACGGACCACTCGATCGCGAGGCAACGACAGTGTGGATGTGTGGTCTGCCATTGTTCAGTCAAACTTGTCAGCCATTCGTTAGCAAGACCGTAATGCGCTTCGCCCGGCAGTCCTGTGCGCGCGATGATCGAGGAGAAGGTGATAAAGAGACGCAGATGATCGGGATCGATCGCCGCGAGTAAGTTCTGCGCGCCGCGAATCTTGGGCGCGACGGTTTTAGAGATCGCCTCCGAGTTCAGGTTCTCAATGAGGCACGGAACATTTCGCGCTGCGCCATGCAGAATAGCTGTTACGGGGTCAAGATCCTTCTCCACCTCACGGATGGCATCACGTGTTGCAGCAGCGTCCGTGACGTCAACACTGTAGTAGCGGAAGTCCACTCCCGCCGCCTTCATTCTTTCGAGGTTCGAGATAATCTCGTCGTCCGCCGCCGGTTGAGAAATACCGAAGATGGCCAGACGTGCGCCGGACTCGTGTGCAAGCTGAAGAGCGCATTCCGCAGTGATCCCGCGGGCGCCTCCTGTGACCACTAACACGTCCTGCTTCGTGAGTGGCAGCTCACATTCATCCGGTTCAAACTCGAGCGAGCGCAGAACCGGCTCCCGACGTTTGCCGTCCGAACTGTAACGCGCTTCCGTGTAGCCACGTGCAGCGAGTGCTTCTGCCAGTATCCATGCGGCCGCGTCCGGATGGTCCAGCGGCACATCAACCACGCACGTGTTGAGATTCTTCGCTTCAAGGTGCAGCGTGCGCGCGAAACTGGCCGACCCACCTACGAGAACGAAACGGAAATCGTCGCCGCCTTTCATCGCCTCGCGCGCAGAGTCCAACAGAAGATCAACATGATTCTCGTCAGGCTCGGATGGTAGTAGCACGACCACGCCTCTGCCTGCGCCTGATTGTGCGAAAGATTTTTCCACGGCGATTTTGAGCGGATGGTCTGGAGAGGAAAAGACGCGCCACTCTCCGGCCTCGTGCAGACCCTCTCGCCGGGGCAAAGCGCGTTCGACGAATTCGACGGAAAACTCCTTAACCCACTCGTCAACACCGGCTGGGTTTGCGTCAGCGTCCGACTCGGCGTCCGCGCGCGCTGTGGTCCTCAATGCGTTCGTGATTTCAGAGATCGTTGCGTTTGCATAGTTAGTCGGGGCTGTCGGAGGTGGAAGACCAAGGTGACGGGCCGCTTCAGCCACGAGTTGGGCCACGCTGATCGAGTTCAAGTGAAGGTCGTCGAGCAGCCTGCTTTCGTTCCCGATCGTAGCGATGGGCAGTTCGAGCCGCTCGGCTGCAAGTCGTCTCACAACTTCAAGCGGAGTGTCCGTAGTGTTAGTAGTGTCAGGAGCTTGGACTGTCTCCAACAGCTCTGGCACATCTGGCAGATCTGCCGGTGCCAGTTCGCACGGATTGGCAAAGAAGCGCGGGCGCCAGTCGAGATCGAAGGGGCGCGCGAAGCGATCGGCGAACAACTCGTCGTGAGCGACGCGTGCGCCAAGAGAGAAGCATGCGCCAACGGCGCTCAACAGTCCCCGGATTGATGTGCCACCCGCATCCAGCGGCACTGCCGGCTCGTTACGAAATTGGCCGATCAGACCGCAGAGAGTTTGGCCGGGACCGACTTCGATCCATAAATCAATACCATCTGCAGCGGCTTCATTGACTGCGTCCATGAAACGGACGGGTGAAGTAACCTGCGCTCGCAGTAACGCACGAAAGTCGGTATCGCCGTTGAGGTGTTGGCCGGTTACGGTTGAAATGACCAGGCGCTGGAGTGGCGCGAACTCTTCATGCTCGAGGTGCGCGTACAAACTATTTCCTGCAGGCGCGACGAGCGGCGAGTGGAATGCGTGGGAGACCCGTAACAACGTGGTGCGTAGTCCGTGCGCCTCGGCGCGACGCGCTACTGTGCCGATTTCAAGCGCCTCGCCCGAGAGAACTGTTTGGGTAGGCGAGTTCAAACCTGCTATGACAACCCGCTCGCCGTTCAAAATCTGTTCGACCGCTTGTCTGTCTGCCGCTACGCTCAGCATCGCGCCTGTTGGACCATCGACTTTTGCCATCGCTCGTCCACGCGCCCGAGCGAT
>DATFDT010000188.1:0-9171 GCA_035251975.1 Pyrinomonadaceae bacterium
GACAGTGGCCGGGGAGATTCCCATCACTTCCGCGGTCTCTTCAACCGTTAACCCACTGAAGAAACGGAGCTCGACAACTCTACTCTGTTGCTCGTCGATCTCAGCGAGTCGAGTCAGTGCTTCATCCAACGCAACGACATCAAGATCCTGCTCTTTCACAGGAATCGTCGCGTCAGCAAGTGAAACCTTTACATCAGAACCACCGCGTTTCGCACGTTTCTTCGTACGCGCGTGATCGACGAGTATGCGTCTCATCATCTGGGCTGCGATACCGAAGAAGTGTGCGCGATTTTGCCATTGCACGTTCCGCTGATCCACCAGGCGCACGTAAGCCTCGTGAATCAAAGCCGTGGTTTGCATCGTGTGCCCGGGCTGCTCGCGACGTAGATAACGTGCGGCCTGGCGACGAAGTTCGTCGTAGACGATGGGCATCAGCTTATCGAGTGCTTCCTTGTCACCACGACCGTAGCCGACGAGCAGCTCCGTGATGTTCTCCACACCTTCCTTCACAACCTGAGCAGCATAACGCTTTTGGGACTTTTGTCCTATTTCCGACTTGAGCCCGTTTTTCGATGACTGTCGCGTTAGTAAGTGGAGGTAGTTATGAACAACAAAACTTACAGAATAGTTGCCATTTTGGGCATTTTGTTGACGTTCGCGGTCGCGGGCTACGCGCAGGCGCCGAGTAAGGTTGAAGTGAACATTCCTTTCGAGTTCTCGGCAGGCAAGACAACGTTACCGGCAGGTATTTACACCATCAAGCGAATGTCCGGCAACAACGTCACGCTGCGCAGCGAAGATGGCCACTCGAGCGTGATCCTGAACGCACCGGTTACGAATAGCTCGACCGATCCGAACGCAGTCGAGCGCATCGTGTTCGAGAGATACGGCGACCAGTTTGCGCTCGCGCAGATCTGGTTAACTGCTGACAGTGGCCGACAGATCTGGACCAATAAGAAGGGTGTGAAGTCTCAGCGCATCGATATCGCGCTAAAACGGAACAACGCCGAATAGTTTCGGAAGACGATTTGCCACGCGCGCGTTTCCGAGAGTATTGTGTGCCGCGAGGTGAATCCGATGAAACGTTCCCTGACGCTTTTCTCCCTTATTGCAGCACTGCTCCTGGTTGCCGGCTCGGCTGTGGCCCAGGAGCAGGCCACCATACTTGCCGGCGCGGAGTTAACACGCGTTGTTCCCAATAGCTTCTACTTTCAGGGTCTCAGCGCGCCGACGCAGATGCGCAACGCCGCTGCCGTGCGCTTCGGCAAAGACCGCTACGTGATCTCCGGTCTCGTCGACACATCCGGTTACTCTGCTGACGTGCGCGCGAAGTACGTCGGTTTCCTGATCACTGACTCTCCAATCACGCTCAACGGCGAGTCGCTGCAACCCGGCGCTTACGGTTTCGGTTTTGCGAACGAAGGAAAACTGACTGTGCTGGATCTTGCCGGAAAAGATCTGATGTCAGTCTCGATCACGAACGACAAAGATCTAAAACGACCACGCCCATTGATGATGACCGCCGACCCGAAAGGCGTGCGACTTTACAACGGCAAAAATTACGTCGTGATCGCTGCGCAGTAATTAACAGCGATGCGCCAAAAAATTGTCTCGTTACTTTGTATTACTTTACTGGTTCCGCTCGTATTGCTCGCGCAGGAGCCGCCAAAGAAACCGGACCAGCAGCCGATGGGCGGCGCTTCAACCGGAGCGCCCGCCACCTACACTTCGCGTCGCACAGTTGGCATCACTGACCCGAGCGCGCCCGTTGTCTTTGAAGACGTAACTGACAAAACGTCCCTCGCAAGTTTCCGTAACCGCTCAGGCGAAGCGGCTAAAGACTACATCTTTGAAACGCCTACAGGCGGCGTCGCGATCTTTGATTACGACGGCGATGGTCGTCCGGACATCTTTCTTGTAAACGGATCGACAGTCGGAGCGATGCGTGGCAAAGAGAAAGCTCCGCGCGCCGCGCTCTATCGAAATCTCGGCAACTGGAAGTTTGAAGACGTCACCGAGAAAGCCGGAGTCGCAAATGAGCGTTGGGGAATGAGTGTTGCTGTTGGTGATTACAACAACGACGGCCGGCCTGACATGTTTGTTGGAAACTTCGGTGTATCGCGTCTTTATCGAAACAACGGCGACGGCACGTTCACTGATGTTGCAGAAAAACTCGGCGTCGCGCGCAAGGGTTGGAGCACGGGCGCGAGCTGGGGCGATTACGATGGCGACGGCCGTCTCGATCTCTTCGTTCCGGGTTACGTGCAGATCGATCTCGCGAACCTGCCGCCGAGTCCGAGTGAGGCAGGCAAAACGGGCGGCGCCGGATGCCAGTTTCGCGGCGCGCCGGTAATGTGTGGTCCCCGTGGGCTGACGGGAGAGAGCGACACGCTCTATCACCAGAAACCGGATGGCACGTTTGAAGACGTCAGTGGGAAGGCGGGCGTGAGCGATTCGGAAAAGTTTTATGGTTTCAGCTCCGCGTTTGTTCATGTAAACGACGACAAGCTGCTCGATCTGATCGTCATAAACGATTCGACGCCGAACCAGCTTTATATCAACAAAGGCAACGGCACGTTTGAAGAGATCGGTTATCCGTCGGGTGTGGCGCTGAACGAGAACGGGCGCGAGCAAGCCGGGATGGGCCTCGCAGTTGGTGATTACGATAACGACGGGCGCGTGGATTTTCACGTCACCAACTTTTCAGACGATTCGAACACGCTGTATCACAACGACGGCGACGACAACTTTACCGACGTGACGTTCCAGGTTGGACTGGGTGAAGTATCGATTCCGTTTCTCGGTTGGGGCACGAGTTTTGTCGATTTTGACAACGATGGTTGGCTGGATCTGTTTGTCGTGAATGGTCACGTTTATCCGGCGGTTGATGAGCACCAGTGGGGAACGAGTTATGCGCAACAAGCGCTGCTGTTTCGCAACTTAAAAGGCAAGTTCGAGCGTGTCGGTGCGCCGCCGGGCAGTGCACTCGCGAATGCCTGGGCCGGTCGTGGACTCGCAGTCGGCGATCTGGATGGTGATGGCCGGCTTGATCTCGTGATCAATAATCTCGATGCGAAGCCCGTCGTCTTGCGCAACGCTGCGACAACGAATAGCCACTGGCTCGGCGTGAGGTTGATCGGTGATGTTGCGAAGAAGAGCCCGCGCGACGCAATCGGAAGCGTAGCTTATGTGACGACAGGCGCGGTGAGGCAGCGACAGGATGTTCTGAGTGGCGCAGTGTTTTGTTCGCAAAACGACATGACGCTGCACTTCGGTTTGGGCGCCGCGACAAAGATCGATAAACTCGAAATCAAATGGCCGGACGGCAGCGTCGAATCGTTCGACGTCCCCGGTGTTGATAAAGTAATCACGATTACTCAAGGCAAAGGAAAGTTGTAGACAAGATTTACAAGATTGCTCAGGATTAACATGTAAATCTTGTCTCATCTTGTAAATCCTGTCTAAGACTGAACCGAGAATCACGTGCGACGACTTGATCTCAGAAAGGCGCAGGCAGCGCGACTCAATACGATCCGCGACATCAATCGCCAGATCGTCTTGAATTACGTGCGCGAGCGCGAACCGATCTCGCGCGCCGAGATCGCGCGCGAAACCGATCTGCAGCGCTCCACCATTTCAGCCATCGTCGAAGATCTGAAAACCGAAGGACTCGTCGAGGAAGTCGGGGAAGGCGAGTCGACTGGCGGCCGCCGGCCCACGCTCCTAAAACTCCGAGCCGCCGGCCCGATCGCGCTCGGCGTCTCGATCACTCCGACCTGCACCACGATCGCCACCAGCGATCTCGCCGGCCGCGTGATCGATCAGGAAGAGTTTCTCACTGACGCTAATACGACAGTGAAACAGGTGATCGACGTCGTCCACAATTTTACCGAACGTTACAAAGGATCGATCGAAGGCGTCGGCGTCAGTCTTCCGGGCCTCGTCGATCCATCAACCGGCACGGCGCTCTACATCCCTTACTTCCTCTGGCGCGATCTTCCGATCTCCGAAATGATCTCAAACGCGGTCGGCTTGCCGGTAGTGATCGACAACGACGCGAACGCAGTCGCACTCGCTGAGCTGTGGTTTGGTCGACCCGAAGTTCTCGACGCGCGCGATTTCATACTCGTCCTCGTGGCGGAAGGCGTGGGCACCGGAATCATCTTCGATGGCCAGGTGTATCGCGGCCAACGCGGCGCAGCGGGCGAGTTTGGACACATGGTCATCGGCACCGGCGCCCCCGTTCCGTGTTCGTGTGGCAGCGACGATTGCTGGGAAGCTTTCTCTTCTGAGCGTGCCGCGATTGCGCGTTATCTCAAACTGTCCGGAGCATCTGCCGAGACGACGTTTATCGAGGTCGTCGATCGCGCGCTCGCCGGTGAAGCGAACGCGAAGGACGCACTCGTCGAGACTGCGCGCCACCTCGGCGTCGGAATCTCAAACCTGATCATCGGGTTCAGTCCTGAGGCGGTCGTGGTTGGCGGCGAGATCGCCCGCGCCTGGGACCTCATCGAGAGTGCTTTGACGGAAACTATCGGAAACAGCGTCCGCCGCGGCCTACCTTCCGCCCGCATTCTGCCCTCGACCCTGGGGGAAAAACCCACTCTACACGGCGCCCTCAGCCTCGTCCTCGCGAGTAAATTCGCCGCCGCCTTCGCTGCCTAACAATTCACAGAATCAGACAGGCTTCGCTCATTTGAAGAAATGGATAATTCAGAAAATTGAAGCGATCTTCAAAATTTCGTCTGGAGGACAAACTGGCAGAATCAAATTTCCTAGGAGAGTCGCGATATTTTGAAAGCATCTTGAGGCATATCTCTTGCCCTTAGCACTTCTGCATTTACCCCGCATTGGAATAACCCGGTCTTAATTTTCGATTCGCTTTATCCGAGCTCAGAGCCCGTTGACTAGGGCGGAATTGCAGTGAACGCGCCCGTTTACTGTCCTGATTACATCTAGTCGGATTCGGCTTTTTAAACACAAGCCAGTTTCACTGGTTCCACCACTCTGATTTGAGGATTCCCACCCTAGGAGGAAGCATGAGAAAGTTTACGAAAACGTTGATCGTGTGTACTGCGATTCTGTTGGCTCAAATCGTGATTCAGGGCCAAACAACGACAGGTTCACTAGCGGGAACTGTTACTGACCCAGGTAACGCCCTCATTGCAGGCGCCACCGTTACCGTAACCAACGTCACTACGGGTGCAGAGCGCACTGGAATAACCAACAGTTCCGGAGCATTCGATTTCCAGACTCTGCTACCCGGCACATACATCGTTGCCGTCGAGGCGTCGGGGTTTAAGAAAGCGATAGTCCGCGACGTTGTTGTGTCGGTTGCTTCGACTGCTCAACTCACCATACCGCTGGAGATCGGCCTGGCAAATGAAACGGTTACGGTCTCGAGTACCCAGGAAGTAATTAACAGTACGAGTCCGAGTCTGACCAACGTTATCAATACCAGACAGGTCGTTGATCTGCCGCTTGGTGGTCGAAACCCTGTCGAGCTTGCCGCCTTGCAGGCTGGCATCGCGGTAGTTGGAACCGATACGCGCGGCGCGTCAGTGGGAGGACTCCGGCAGACCGCAGTAAACCTCACACAAGACGGCATCAATGCAATGGACAACTTCGTCAAGACGAGTTCGTTCTTTGCGATCACTACGCCGTCGCTTAACTCCACGCAGGAATTTAGTATCACCACCGGCACTGTTGGCTCAGACGCAGGACGGGGCGCGGCTCAGGTCAACCTGGTCACTAAAGGTGGCACGAACGAATTTCATGGTGGCGCTTTCCTTCAACTGATAAATGAGAGCTATAACGCCAACACTTTCTTCAACAACTTCAACGGCACGGTAAAACCAGTACTGCGGCAACACTTTTATGGTGGCGACATTGGCGGTCCAATGTACTTCCCGAGATTTGGTGAAGGTGGACGAAGTGTTTATAGCGGCAAGGACCGGGCCTTCTTTTTCTTCTCGTACGAGAAGTTCAATCAGAATCAAGGCCGGGCGAATAATCGGAACGGTGTGCTAACGGCGGAAGCGAAGACCGGTATCTTCCGCTACGTCGGGACAAATGGTGTGCAGCAGACGGTGAATCTTCTGGCAATCGGCAACGTGCATACACTCAACCCCGTTATGACGGCACATCTTGGCCTGATACCCAACGCCAACAACTTCAACTGCACAAACAGCGATGGCTTCAACATCGGCTGCTACACTTTCAACGTCGCAGAGAGTACTGTTAACGATAAATACGTTTTCCGTTATGACCACGAGCTCTTTAAGGACACCGGCCTGGGCTCTCACAAACTTGAATTCGTCTACAGCAGAGTCGTGACGGCAACGCATCCGGATGTTTTCACAAACGGACTTGACGCTCCATTTCCAGGCGGTGTTAACGGATTTCAAGCCTCTACTCGAAATCTGGTTACGCCAGCCCTCGTCTCAACATTTGGCAGCCGCTGGACCAATGTCGTCCGCTATGGCCGTCAGTGGGCTCCGGTAGACTTCAATCGCGACTCACAGCCATCGGCCGCCTTCATTTCGCTGCCGGGCGTGCTGGTTAACTATGACAATACCTTCATGCCGCAGCCGCGAAACACCATCGTCAACCAGGTAACAGATAACCTTTCCTATATCAGGGGCAATCACCTTTGGAAGTTTGGTGCTGACTGGCAGAACGTGTTGGGAATAAGCCGCAACGATGCCGGCATCAATCAGACAAACCAGTTGGGAACGAATGCCGCTAACGGCTCCGGGTTTTCACTGGCCAACCTGCCCTTCGGTTCAAATGCCAATCTGACTGCGGCTACGACGGTTTATGCTGCGATTGTCGGCAATCTACAGTCTGCCAGCCAGACCTTCAATGTCACGAGTCCCGATTCCGGTTTTGTAGCCGGCGCTACGCGATTACGACTGGTGCAGGAAAAAGACCTGGCACTGTTTGCACAGGACCAGTGGCGCATGAAGCCCAACTTCACACTGAACTACGGTGTGCGTTGGGACTACATGGGTGTGCCAACCGTTCCGAACGGGCTGGCGATCCAGCCGAATTACCAGGATCTCTATGGCATCTCGGGATTTGGAAATCTCTTTAACCCGACAGCCACTCCTGGTGGCCAAACGAAGGGGGTTGCTACTCTGAACTTCGTTAGCGGCGATACAGGAATTGGTCTTTACAACAACGACTGGAACAACTTCGCGCCGTTCCTCGGTTTTGCTTACTCACCAGCATTCAGGTCCGGACCGCTTCACTTCTTATTTGGGGATGAAGGTACGAGCTCCATCCGCGGCGGTTACTCAGTCAGCTATTTGCATGACGGAGTCACTACCTTCACTAACCTCCTGGGCGTCGGCACAACGAACCCGGGGCTGATCGCGACGGCTAATCTTTCGTCGCTGAGCAATACGAATCCGCACACGTCCAACCTTGTCGGGGTACTTGGTCCAGGCGGTGTACCTCTCGATACACCGGCATTCAAGGTTCCGATCACCGATCGTGAAAACTTCCTGCTCAATTCGGCCAACGGGCTTTGGACAGTTGATCCAAATCTCCGCAGTCCGTATGTCCATCAGTTTAGCTTCGGTATCGAGCGGGAGATTTTCAAAGATACGGCTCTCGAAATTCGTTACAGCGGCAATCGTGCTCCTAACACCTGGCGCGCGCAGGACATTAATGAAATCAACATTTTTGAGAATGGTTTCCTGCAGGAATTTCTCAACGCGCAAAAGAATCTCGCGGCTCGTGGTGGTACGAGCTTTGCGCCGGGCTGCGCCGGCTGCGTGCCAACACCGATTCTCGATAGATTCTTTGGCATTGCCGGTACCGGCGGAACACCAGTGGCGGCCACCAGCGGTTATTCGAGTACCACGTTCATCAATCAACTCACTGCTAACAACGTCGGCAACATGGCGAGTACGCTTGCGTTCAATGCAGCATACAGAGCGAATCGCGAGAACCCGGCAGTCGGACTACCCTCGAACTTTTTCGTTGCCAATCCAAACGCTGCTTTTGCCCGCGTCTTGCTCAACGATGCGAGGTCTACCTACAACGCGCTCGAGGTCGAGGTGCGCCGGCGATTCTCGAAAGGTCTGCAATTCCAGGTCGACTACACCTGGAGCAAGGCGATGGGTGATGCTGTCGATGCACAAGGAAACAACCAGAGCGATCTGGTTCCACGACTCACGCTGCGCGGCGACAAGAATTTGGATTATCGCCGCTCGACTCAGGATCAAACGCAACGGTTTGTTGCAAATGGCATCTACGACCTTCCCTTCGGCAGGGGCCGTGCATGGTTGAGTGATGCTAACAATATTGTCGACCGGCTGGTCGGAGGCTGGACCATAGGAGTCATTAACGTATGGTCAACCAGTCCTCCCTTCTATATCTCTGCGGGCCGATCGACATTCAACTGCACAGCGCCGCAGGTCAACGGCGTCTGTCCTACGCCTAATAATGGCGCTCAACTGGTCGGGTTGAGTTTTGAAGACTTCAAGAAGAATGTAGGCCTGTTCTTTGACAAGGGTGGCGTGTTTTTCATCAACCCGGCGATACTGGACATCACCTACAACTCGGCTGGTAAGGTTGCTACTTCGAGGCTGAAGCCGGGCCTAATGACAGCTCCGGCTCCGGGTACGTTTGGTAATTTCCCGGTGAACAGCCTTAGTGGTCCAAACTACTTCAACCTCGACATTAGCGTCACTAAAAGGATTCCGATTAGTGAACGAGTGAAGTTTGAAATCAAGGCCACGGCCATCAACATCCTGAACCATGCCAATTTCGTGTTCCCGGGTGTCAATGTGACTAACCAGAATTTTGATTCAACCACATTTGGCCTGGTCACCACTCAGCGGGGTACGGCCCGCAATATCAATTTCATCGGCCAACTGCGGTTCTAGCCTTCGAAGTTCGATTCATTCAGGGGCGTTGGTCGGATATCCGGCAACGCCCTTTGTTATTATTGAGGCCAGGGCTTTGCACAAAAAATCGATCAAACGATGTTTCTTAGCCTGCGATAGCAGGCGTAAGCATAAAGCCTGGGGTGCAAGCCCAGGTTAACGTGCCAATAAAAAGGGGCCGGAGCCCGCGACAGCGGGCGAAAGCCTTGAAAATTTCACGCTGTCGGGCGCTATCGCGGGCTCTGGATTTGTTTGTGATTTGATCCTGGTGCTT
>DATFDT010000189.1:0-2045 GCA_035251975.1 Pyrinomonadaceae bacterium
AAACCTTTTTTACTTTTGGATGCTCTTCCAAAAAAGCTGCCACCGCGCGGCCGGTCTTATCGTGCTGTTCCATCCGCAAGGCGAGCGTTTTGGTGCCCCGTAACACGAGCCAGGAATCAAACGGCGAAAGGATCGCGCCGGCACTGTTTTGCACAAAGCCAATCCAGTTTGCATCTTCTTCGTCATTCAAGACCACAACGCCACCGACACCGTCCGAGTGACCGTTGAGATACTTCGTCGTGGAGTGCACAACGATATCGCAACCAAACTCGAGCGGGCGTTGCAGGTACGGCGACATAAAAGTGTTGTCGCAAACCACACGCGCGCCGGCTCGATGCGCGATCTCGCTGACTTCTTTGAGATCAGTAACGGTCATTATCGGATTGGTCGGCGTTTCAAGAAACACCATCTTCGTGTTTGGTTTGATCGCGGCTTCGACGTTCAGCGCATCCGAAGTGTCGACGTAGTCAAACGAAACGTTGTAGTTGGTCAGTATGCGATTGAAGAGACGTGCTGTGCCGCCGTAAGTATTGTCAGAGACGACAACGTGCTCGCCGGCTTTCACGAGTCGCAGGGTTGCGTCGATCGCTGCCATGCCGGAAGCGAAAGCAAAACCAAAGCGCGCGCCTTCGAGAGCCGCGAGGTTTCGTTCAACTGCCGAACGCGTCGGGTTCTGAGTGCGCGCGTACTCGTATCCTTTGTTCTTTCCGAGCGCGTCCTGCGCGTATGTGGATGTTTGATAGATTGGAACTGTTACCGCGCCCGTACTCTGGTCGGGTTCCGATCCGGTATGGATGGCTATAGTTGCAAATCCCATGTTGTTGTCGTTACTCATCAAAAATACCCTGACTGCGATATCGCTCCGCGCCGTCGGGAAAAACTGTGACTACACGTTTTCCTTTGCCGAGTCGTTCGGCGATTTTGTACGACGCGGCGGCAGCGGCACCTGATGACCAGCCGCCAAGCAGCCCTTCAAGTCTGGCAATCTTCTTCAGCGCCGCGCAAACTTCGTCGTCCTGAACCATCATGATCTCGTCAGCCAGCGACGCGTCGAAGATCTTCGGAATGAAGTCGCGTTGGCCGATGCCTTCGATCTTCTTTGGCCCTGGAGGATTGCCGCCGTAAATCGAGCCTTCCGGTTCGACCAAAACACAGAGCACGTGGCGGTTAAGCTTTCTTACCGCTCTCGAAACACCGCAAAACGTTCCTGAAGTTCCTGCGCCGATCACGACCGCATCAATCTGACCGTTCATCTGTTCAATGATCTCGTGTGCTGTGGTTAGTTCATGAAAACACGGGTTCGCATTATTCTCAAATTGCTGCGGCACGAAGCTGCCTTCAATGGAGCCACAGAGTTCGTGGCAACGATCGATCGCGCCCTGCATACCGGCTTCGTGCGGCACGTATTCAATCTCGCCCCCGAGAGCTTCGATCAGCTTCATTTTTTCCACCGCAAAACCCTTGGGAACGCAGAGAATAACACGGTAACCCCGCGCAACTCCCACGAGGGCGAGACCGATTCCGGTGTTGCCTGCGGTGGGCTCGATGATGGTCGCACCGGGCTTGAGTAGACCTTTCTCTTCAGCGTCGAGAATCATTCCCAACGCCGCGCGATCTTTCACAGACCCGCCGGGATTCATCCATTCGAGTTTTGCGTAAATGTCAGCGAGAGGTGGCTGTGCAAATCGGGAGAGGTGAAGAAGGGGAGTCTGGCCTATGAGATCGAGAACGCTTTCTGCGACGCCGCGCAACATCGGACGCGATGGTAGCACATTGGGTGACACGGTGACACTGAGACACGGCGATGCGGAGAGAGTCGGTCATCACCGTGTCTCCGTGTCCCCGTGTCTAATACTGAATCAGGCTCCCCTCGCGCTTGGCGCGTCTGACGGCTCGTCCAAAGACCCAGAGCGAGAAGGGAAGCAGCACGACAAGAAATCCGAGCAGCGTGACTAAAGGCTGCATCACTTCTGCCAGCCCATGACCCTCGATCAGCACCTGCCTGATGCCTTGTAGTCCGTGAGTGGTGGGAAGAATGAGCGAGA
>DATFDT010000190.1:0-2641 GCA_035251975.1 Pyrinomonadaceae bacterium
TACTTCATTCTCAGTCTCAATCACCGCGCGTATGCGCTCGTAGCCGACAGCCGCTTTCGACATCGTGTCAGTCATCTTCGAGAGGTCGCGCATCGGCTTGTACATCTTGCCGAGATAAAGCAGGAACACGAGCAGCGAGCCGGACGTCATCTGTTCCGTCAATACGAGATTGACGCCGTACCAGAGCACGAGACACGTTCCGACTGCGACGATAACCTGGACCACGGGCGCCAGCTTCGCTTTGAGACTGCGTGCGCGCAGCGCGATCTCGACGTTCTCGAGACTCTGCTGCGCCAGTCGTGCTTCTTCGTAATCCTCGCGCGCAAACGCTTTCACGACGCGGATCGAACCCAAGACTTCAGCGACGACCGAAACTACTTCGCCTTCCTTCTTCCGCAAAGCACGTGATGCTTGCTTGATGCGATGTGTATAAGTGTAGACAACTAAGAACAGGAATGGCGTGATTGAAAGCGCGATCAGCGTGAAGCGCCAGTTGAGATAAAACATCACCGCGAGCATGCCGAAGAGCGTTAGCACACTCACGACGATGCCGAGCAGCGCCTGCGAGATGAAGTCCTGAATCGAATCGATGTCGGCTGTGACGGTGCTGATCAGATCGCCTGTCGGTTTGTGATCGTGATAAGCGAGAGACAGGCGTTGAATGTGATGATAGAGAACGCCGCGCAGGTCGTGCATCACCCATTGACCGACCGAAGTGGTCAAGTATTTTTCGGCGTAAGCGCTGAGTGCACCGGCGACTGCGATGACGATTACTGCGAGAATCGCGAAGTGAAGAATTGAGACTTTAGTTAGACCGAAAGTGCCGCCAATCAATCCGGACATCCACGCCGGCATGTGCTTCGTTCCGAAGACGTAATCGAAGACGATTTTTAACGGCCATGGCTCGAGTAGATCGGTAGCGGCCTCACCGAGTACGGCGATGAACGCGAGTGCAAGCATGCCGCGGTGAGGTCGCAGCAAGTGACTGAGTTTTAATTTCTTTTTGTGCTTCTTTGTGATCTCCAATTCACCTACAGCGCGGCGCGGAAGGCTTTCGGCGTGGCTCCGGCCAGCCGGCGGAACGCCGTTGTGAAGTGGCTTTGACTGGAGAAGCCCGAACGCAGGGCAATCTCGGAGATTGGCAATTCCGTCTCCTCCAGCATCCGCTTCGCACGCTCAATGCGGCGTTCCGCGATGTAAGTCGTCGCAGTCATTCCCATTGACTGCTTGAAGGCCCGCGAAAAGTGGAAGTAGCTCATGCGCACCGCGCGCGCGACCGCACGCAGCGCCACACGTCCTTCCTCTTCGTCAGAAAGATGATGATCGATCAACGCGACCGCTTTTCTTAACTTGTGTGGCGCCATGCCGCCGTGTCCAACGTGAACGTCGCGCAAAGAACTGTAGCGCCGGACGAGCTGGATCGCGAGTCCCGGCGCGAGCGAGTCAGCATAAAGACGCCCAACCACATTCGCTTCATTCAACTCGTGCAAAAGCGACATCGCCACGTGACAGATATTTTTGTCTTTGAAACCGATTTGCGGAGTCAGGCCGATCTCGTTCTGCGAGATGTTCAACTCGTCCGCTGCCGAACGCACAAACAGCGGTCGCAAGTAGAGCAATAGTATATTTAGCGAGTCAGAATCTTCAGCCTGGCAAACCCATGACGAGCCTGCGGGAATGATCGAGATTTCGCTGGAGAGCACTTCTCCTTCGAATCGTCGTTTACCGTGATAGACGCTCGTGAAGAACGAGTCGCCGAGGTTTTTCACGATGCAGTGATCGTCTGAGGCTGGAATTACAGCTTCTTTCGCAGCGTGGCGAAAGTAAATGGCACGCACGTTGTGCCAACCAATAGCATCACTCGATCTCAGTACTGATTCGGGATAGAGAACTGAAAGATCGTTGGCCGGTTGCTTTGCGAATGCTGCTCCGTTGTGCGTGGCCGGTCTTGGCGCTGGTTTTAATCGAGCAGCTAACGGTTGATAGTTTAAAGCACTTGCAGTTTGTAACATCACTCATCCCTTTTCCGTGTCAACTTTTGTCCAGACCCTCGCTGATTGCTCCCAACAGAGAATCTTCACTGAATGGCTTTTGCAGGAAAGCAATCGCGCCCTCTCGCAAGCCACGGGCTCGCGCGTCTTTATCGTCGTGAGCCGAGATGAAGACAATTGGGACGGCTGAGCCGGCGGCGTGCAGTCGTTCTTGCAGCTCGAGGCCGGTCATGCCCGGCATTCGAACGTCGGCAATCAAGCAGTCAGTTTTGAATACATAGGGGGACTTCAAGAACTCCTCGCCCGAGCCAAACACTTCAGCCCGAAACCCGACCGAGTCGATCAGGCTTTTCAGTGCGGTTCGCACCGACTCATCATCGTCAACAATTGAAATCAGCGGATTCATTACGTGTAGGAGAATACGAGTGTGAGGTGAAGAAAAAAATTATACGTGGGTATCCGCGCCCTATACCTTGGTATAGGTAGGCCACAAATAGGGATCACAAAAGGCACAAAGCTACCCACAAAAGGGGCTTTGCACAAAAAGTCTCGATCGCGCTCTTCTCTGTGCAACCTCAGTGTCCTCTGTGTCTCAGTGGTTGATGAATTCCGAGTAAAACCACACCACAGAGACACAGAGGACACTGAGG
>DATFDT010000191.1:0-4043 GCA_035251975.1 Pyrinomonadaceae bacterium
GCCATTCAGGAACATCGAGTACAGAACAAGTCAGGAAGAGGGGCTTGCCCCCGCCGATGGTTGGATTGGAAGAGCGGGGGCAAGCCCCTCTTCGCTCTCCATTGCTCGCATTTATCTGAACGCTAAATTCTTCTTATACAAATGCCACGTTCACGTTGCAGGAATCATTGCTAATTTTTAAAAGCAGGAATATACTCCGCTCCTCACTTGCCCCCCCTCTCAGAAGGTGAGTCAAGTTGAGATAGAGGCAGGCGATAGCGAGGGTCGCCTGCCTCACATTTTTTGCGGTTGAACTTGTGCTTTGTGCTTGCTAATTTGAGAGCGCAATGAACATCGGTATCACGGTATATCCCACGTACGGCGGCAGTGGCATCGTCGGATCTGAGCTTGGCAAAGAACTCGCTCAACGTGGTCACACGGTCCACTTTATTTCTTCTGCGCTGCCCACAAGATTGACTGAGCTCAACGAGCGCGTCCGTTTTCACGAAGTGGAAATGATGTCGTATCCGTTGTTTGAGCACCAGCCTTACACACTCGCGCTCGCAACGAAGATGGCAACCGTCGCCGAGGAAGAAAATCTCGACCTGCTGCACGTTCATTACGCGATTCCACACTCGATAAGTGCGATTCTCGCGCGCGAATCGCTCAAGCCGCGACGACGTCTACCAGTTGTCACAACGTTGCACGGCACAGACATCACGCTCGTCGGTGCTGACAGATCGTATTTGCCAATTACGCGTTATGGAATTGTTCAGTCTGACGGCGTCACCGCGATCTCGAATTACTTAAAAGACGCCACGCACGAGATCTTTCAGTTCGACGACATCAAAGTCATCCCGAATTTCGTTTGCCAGTACGATTATAAGCGTCTCGAAGTCGACAGCTTACGCGCAACGCTCGCGCCGCAAAACGAACCGTTGCTGGTTCATGTCTCGAATTTCCGTCCGGTTAAGCGACCGGTTGATTGCGTCGAGATCCTTGCGCGTGTTTTGAAGAAAGGCGTGAAGACGCGTTTGATCATGGTCGGCGACGGCAGTGAACGCACGAATGCAGAGCATCGCGCGCGCTGTCTCGGGATTTACGATCAGTGTTCATTCGTCGGCAAACAGCCGCGCATCGTCGACTATCTTTCAGCGTCAGACGTGTTGCTGCTGCCGTCCGATCAGGAATCGTTTGGACTTGCGGCTCTGGAAGCGATGGCGTGCGAAGTTCCGGTGATCGCGTCGCGTGTCGGCGGTCTTCCGGAAGTCGTGACTGATGGTGAGACCGGGTTTCTGAGTCCCGTGGGCGACGTTGATAAGATGGCTACGGACGCCGCGCGTTTACTCTCGGACGTGAAACTGCGTCACGAGATGGGCCAGCGAGCGCGTGAGTCTGCAATCGATCGCTATTGCACGGACTGCGTTATTCCTGAATACATCAGTTTTTACGAGCAAGTGCTCGCGAAACAATCCGTCTAGCTATGCATTCACTGATCGTCGGCACTGCCGGTCATATTGATCACGGCAAGAGCGCTCTCGTGCGCGCTTTGACCGGCGTCGATCCCGATCGTCTTCCCGAAGAAAAACGTCGCGGCATCACGATCGATCTCGGTTTTGCCGATCTCGAGCTTGACGATCTGCGCATCGGGTTCGTCGACGTTCCCGGCCACGAGCGCTTCGTCAAAAACATGCTGGCGGGAGCGCACGGCATCGATCTGCTCGCACTCGTGATCGCGGCTGATGAAGGCGTGATGCCGCAGACGCGCGAGCATTTCGATATTTGTCGTTTGCTCGGCGTCAGCAATGGTCTCGTTGTAATCACGAAGACAGATCTGGTTGATGAAGAGATGCTGGTGCTGGTTGAGGACGACGCGCGCGAGTTGATCGCGGGATCGTTTCTCGAAAACGCGCCGCTTGTGTCAGTGAGTTCGCGCACGGGTGCGGGGATGGACCAGTTGAAGTCGCAACTTGTCGATCTTGGCAAACGTGTGCCGCCACGATCGAAGGATTTCACGACGCGTCTCCCGATCGATCGAGCGTTTTCGATGAAAGGATTTGGAGCAGTCGTCACCGGCACGCTCATCTCCGGGAGGATTACGGAAGGCGAGGAGCTCGAGTTGTTGCCGTTGAGAGTCAATGTGCGTGTGCGTGGATTGCAGGTGCATAACAAGTCAGTTCATGACGCACATGCGGGACAACGAACGGCAGTGAATCTCGCTGGTGTTGATACGGCGCAGATCGAGCGCGGCATGGTGCTGGCGCCCGCGGGGCGTTTGCGTCCGACGCAGATTGTCGATGCCTGGATTGACGTGTTGCCTGGGGCGTCACGCGCGGTGCGCTCACGTTCGCGAGTTCGATTTCACCTTGGTGCGACGGAAGTGTTGGGACGTGTGCGCGTGTTGGGAGGTTCATCGGTAGAACCTGGCAACGGTGGTTTAGCGCAGTTGCGGTTGGAAGCGCCGGTGGTTGCAGTGCATGGCGATCGTTTTATCTTGCGGAGCTACTCGCCCGCCGAGACGATCGCTGGCGGAGTGATCGTCGATCCGTTTGCGACAAAACATCGCGGACGAGAGATGGACCACGCGCTGGAGCTGTTGCGCTTGTTGATGCGTGACGAGCGAGCGGCGAAGTTTGAAGGTTTCGTGCGCGCGGCGGGAGTTCGCGGTGTGCGGCTCGCGGATCTTGCAGCCGCGACGGGTTGGACCAACGAGGTGCTCGCGAATGTGGCGGCTGGCGTTCAAAAGCACGGGTCAGTGATTGAGGTTGGCGGGTTATATATCGCGCGCGACAGTTTCGATCGTCTCAGCACAGCGCTGATCGCTGAGCTGGAGCGGCATCACAAGCGCGAACCGCTCGCACGCGGTATGTTACGCGAGACATTGCGCGAGAAAGTCTTCACACACTCCGCGCCTGAGTTATTCAACGGGGTGGTCGCGCGGCTCGAAGGCGAAGGCAAAGTAGTTTCTGAAAAAGACATCGTGCGTTCGAGTGCCCATAGTGTCGGGTTGTCAGATAAGGATATTGAGCTCAGCAACCGCATCGAACAGATCTATCTTGCGGCTGGAGTCGAAGCGCCCTCGCTCGACGACGCGATGACAAAAGCAAACGTGCCCGCTGCACAACGCGCTCAGGCTCGCAAGCTCCTGCAATTATTGCTCGACGATCGGAAACTCGTCCGCATCCAGGGTGAAATGTTCATGCACTCGAAAGTGATCGAAGATCTAAAAACCAAACTCCTAACGTATGCTTCTCAACACGAACCCGATCGCCTGATCGACGTCCCCGCATTCAAAGACCTCGCCGGCGTCTCACGCAAATACGCCATTCCTCTCCTCGAATACTTCGACCGTGCCCAAATCACCCGTCGCGCCGGGGACAAACGCCTCATCCTCAATTCGCGCTAAAAAATCTTTGCTGGTCTAGATTTTTTCGTATTGACAGTGGTCCAATACAAGAGTAGAGTCCGCCTACCTGTCCCCCGCTCACATTACCTTGCATCTGCCTGGGCGGGTTGTCTCACTTAAGGAAACTGTCATGACGTTGTTATCGCCCAAACTCCACTCTCAACTGCGGCTATTCTTCTTAATTCTGCTTCTGCTCGTTTCGGGAGCACTGATCCTCGCACACTTCAAACGCGGGCCCAGCGAGGCCGCAACGATGGACCAGCAAGCTCCTGTTCAGGCGGAGCTCATAACCGTCACACCGACAGGATTCGAGCCGGCTGAACTTACCCGAGCTAAAGGTCGATTTCTGCTCGCGATTGATAACCAAAGTGGGCTCGATGAGGTTGAGTTCTATTTCGAACGCGAAACCGGCGGACGGGTGAATGTCCCTCTCAGCCGGCGCGGCAAGATTGCGTGGCGTGAAATAGTCGATCTGGCTCCGGGTACCTACATCCTGCGCGCCACGAATGACGAAAGCTGGCGTTGCCGGATCACGGCTTTGCCCTAAAAGTTTGTTGTCAACAAATTTCTCTGTGCAACCTCTGTGTTCTCTGTGTCTCCGTGGTTGGTTTTGCTGAGAAATTTTAACCACAGAGGCACAGAGAACACCGAGATTGCA
>DATFDT010000192.1:0-19355 GCA_035251975.1 Pyrinomonadaceae bacterium
GGGCGACAGCCTGAAATGGTCACGCTGTCGGCCGCTTCGCGGGCTCCAAATATTTTTTGTTTGGTGATCCTGGGGCTTGCGCCCCAGGCTTTATGCTGTCGCCCGCTTCGCGGGCTTAAACCAGGCTTATGCTATCACCCGCTTCGCGGGTTAAAATGCCCAACGATTTCATGAGCCTTGCCCCCAAAACACAGCTCGGGCGCTACGAGATTCGCTCGCTCCTTGGTGCGGGTGGGATGGGTGAGGTTTATCTGGCGCAGGATACGAGTCTGAATCGCAGAGTCGCGCTTAAAGTCCTGCCCGCCGAAGTCGCCTCGGACCACGATCGCATGCGTCGCTTCAAGCAGGAGGCAACGTCAGCCGCGTCTCTCAATCACCCCAACATCGCGCACATCTACGAGATCGGCCACTCAGACGATCTGCACTTCATCGCGATGGAATACGTCGAGGGCACAACGCTCCGCGACAAGATTCACAGAGAGCACGAACACCTTTCGAAACTCCTGCGCATACTCCAACACGTTGCTGAAGGACTCGCGAAAGCACACGACGCAGGTATCGTTCATCGCGATCTAAAACCCGACAACATCATGATCACGTCGGATGGTCACGCGAAGGTTCTCGACTTCGGACTCGCAAAACTCGTCGAGCCACCAACTACAACTGGCAGTGCGCCGAGCGGCGAAGAGCCCACTATCTTGCAGCAGCACTCAACACCGGGTTTGATACTCGGAACGCTGGGTTACATGTCGCCCGAACAAGCACAGGGCAAAACAAAACAGGTCGATCATCGCTCCGACATCTTTTCTTTCGGCTGTATTCTCTTCGAAGCAATCACCGGCCAACGACCATTCACCGGCAACGACCCCATCGAGATACTCAACAAACTGATCCGCGAGCCTGCTCCTCTGTTGGCGTCGCTCAATCCTGACGCGCCAGCCGACCTGCAACGTATCGTGCGACGCTGTCTCGCGAAAGATCCCGATGAGCGTTACCAGAACATCAAGGACATCGCGATCGAGTTGAAGGAAGTGCGACGCGAGATGCTGGAGAGTGGGATCGAGAGCAGTGTGCCGCTGATTTCCTCTGCCAGCGAAGCACAGACGATTCGTATTCAGTCACAACGACCAACAGCCGAATCGCCTGCACGCACTTCCAGTGCGGAGTTCATCGTCAACGGTTTCAAGCGTCACAAGCTGGCGGCGACTGCCGGCGCTCTATTGATTTTGATCGCAGCGGCGGCGTTTGGGATTCGCTTCTACTTGCACGCGACCAGCACGGAAGTCGCGGTTGAGTCGATTGCGGTAATTCCGTTCGTGAACCAGAACAGAGATCCGGACGACGAATGGATCTCCGACGGCCTGACCGAAAGCATCATCAACAACCTCACACAATTGCCAAACCTGAAAGTGATCGCGCGTAGCTCGGTGTTTCGTTACAAGGGCGTAGATCCGGTCATGGTCGGGCAAAAACTGAATGTGCGCGCTGTGTTAACCGGACGAATCACGCAGCGCCGCGACACGATGCTGATTAGCGCGGAGCTGATCGACATTCGCGATAACAAACAGCTCTGGGGCGAGCAGTACGAGCGTCGACTCGCCGACATGCTTTCGGTGCAACGAGAGATCGCGCGCGAGATCACGAACAATCTGCGACCAACTTTGTCAGGCGTTGAGCAGTCGATCATGAACAAGCCGATGACTGCGAGCTCTGAAGCTTATGAGCTTTATCTTAAAGGTCGCTTTTACTGGAACAAGCGCACGCCTTCCGATCTGCAAAAGGCGATTTCATTTTTCGAGCAGGCGGTGGAAAAAGATCCGAATTACGCGATGGCTTACACGGGAGTCGCGGATTCTTACGCGTTACTGACTGCGTATACAACTGAGTCGCCGCGAAAACTAATGCCGAAAGCAAAGGAAGCCGCACTCAAAGCACTTGCACTCGACGACAACCTCGCGGCAGCGCACGCCTCGCTCGGCCAGATCACGGCTTACTATGACTACGATTTTCCGACCGCAGAAAGACAATATCGTCGCGCGATCGAGCTCAACCCAAACTACGCGCCGGCGCACCAGTGGCTCGCAGAGCACCTCTCCGCGATGAGGCGCAACGATGAGGCGCTCGATGAAATTCGGCGTGCGCTCGAGCTCGATCCTGTTTCAGTGATCATGAATCGAATTTACGCGGACATCCTGGTCGATGGGCGAAAATACGACGAAGCGATTCGCCAGTATCAGAAAGCCATCGATCTCGATCCGAACTTCCCCACGTCGCATTACTTTCTCGGCCGGGCGTACGAAGCGAAGGGAATGTACGACGAGGCGGTTAAGTCGTACACACGTTCTGCCGAGCTTGGTACGGTGCTCAAAGACGTGCTGGTGAAAACAAATGATGTTTACAAAAAGTCCGGATGGAAGGCTTACGTGCAATTCAATCTGGACCAGCTCGTCGTGAATGCGCCGCAGCGGCGGTTTCCGGCTTTCGTGATCGCAACGTTCTACGCGAAGCTGGGACGTGATGATGAAGCGCTCAGGTGGTTGGAAAAGGGTTATGAAGAACGAGATTTCCGGATGACGCTGGTCAGCGTTGCGTTTGAATTTGACCGGTTGAGATCCGATCCGCGGTTCAGGGAGCTCGTGCGCCGGATGGGACTCCCCGAGTAAAATCCTCACATGCGAGTTTTACTGCTGTTTGTAGTGCTGCTTGTTTGTGCGCCGGTGTTTTCACAGACTGTCGATCAGGACGATGTGATTCGCGTCGAGACGGACGTCACCAATCTCCCCTTTACCGCAACCGATAAAGATCATCGCTTCATCACGACGCTGCGCGCTGAAGATCTGCGCGTGCTCGAAGACGGCGTGCCGCAAACGCTCTTCACTTTTCAACAGGAAACAGACAGACCGCTCTCGATCGCGTTCTTAATCGATGTCAGCTTCTCGCAGGAAGCCACACTACCCGCCGAGAAAGCGGCAGTCAGAACGTTCGTCGAGAAAGTGATCCAATCGAACAAAGATCAGGTGGCGCTCATACCGTTCACAGGCTTTGCGTATCTCGAACAACCGTTGACGCGCGATATGTTGAGTGTGTACCGCGTGTTGCAAACGATCGAAGTGGCGGCTCCCGCGTATCTTGGCTCTGGGCGACCGTTGACAGGAATACCGACTGGTCCAGGCTTACCTGGTCCTCCGGCCGAGGCAAGTACAGCCATCTGGGACGCGGTTGGACTCACATCGACTAACGTGCTCGCGAATGCCACAGGTCTGAGAAGACGAGCGATCATTATTTTGACTGACGGCATAAACACCTCCGGCCGGTTGAGTCAGAAGGAAGCGATCAATCGCGTGCTGGGCGCTGAAGCCGTGGTTTATGCGATCGGGATCGGCAGTGAGCGCGACGGCCTGGATCGCAACGCTCTACGCGATCTGGCGCAACGCACTGGCGGCCGTGCGTTCTTTCCGGACAAGAAGTTTGACCTGAACGCGGCGTTTGCGGAGATCGAGAAGGAACTGCGAACGCAGTATCTCATCGCCTACTCATCAACGAACAAAAAACGCGACGGTTCCTACCGGAAAATCACAATCGAGCTCACAAATCCCGAGTTGAAAAAAGAAAAACTCGAACTCCGCCACCGCCCCGGTTATTACGCTAAATAGGACCACAAACGATTTCTCACGCAGCGGCGCAACGGCGCTACGACGTCTTCCGTGGCGCCGTTGCGCCGCCGCGTGAGAAAAAGTTCTTGACAGGACCACGTCTGCTGCCGTACAAGATGCGTTTTCGCCCTGAAGAGGGGGAATGAAATTATGATGAGTAGGACATACATTCAACCCACCGCCAAACGGCACTCATTAGATCGGTTTTAATCAGCGGGAGCGGACTCCCGCTCCCAAATCTCCAACGAATAAGTCGCGAGAATTGTCAGGAGCGGGCAGCTTCCCTCGGAGGCCAAAAGCCCGCTCTTTTCAGTTTTTTGACATTCGAAATACCTTTTTGGGACGACATAAGACTATCTAAAGAAAGGAGGTTCACCGCATGCCTTATGAAAAGCTACAACTCGGAGGTGCTCAGAAGGAGATCCTGTCGTGGGCTAATCACGAGTTCAGCATTGAAGAGCAAAGCATGCTACGCAACGTTTCGCGTCTGCCATGCCTGTTCAAACACGTCGCGCTAATGCCTGACGCGCATTTGGGCAAGGGAAGCATGGTGGGTTCGGTTGTTGCCACGAAGGAAGCAGTAATTCCGGCAACAGTCGGCGTTGATATCGGTTGCGGCATGATGGCCGTGAAGACACCGTTCAAGAGCGGCATCCTCGACGGTAAGTTGAAGGAGCTGCGCTTGAAGATCGAAGAAGCAATTCCAACCGGATTCAGTGAATACAAGGAGTCGGTTGACGAGTCGTCGTACTGGGACGGCTGGAACGAGTTCGAAGATCTTCACGAAGGTGTTCACGATCGCAAAGCAAAGGCGATGAAGCAGCTAGGTACGCTGGGTGGTGGCAATCACTTCATCGAAGTTTGTCTGGATACGGAAAACTACGTTTGGCTGATGCTCCACTCGGGTTCGCGCAACATCGGAAAGGAACTGGCGGAACGTCACATCTCGACGGCGAAGAGCTTGTGGCGTTTGAACGAGCTGCCTGCACCTGACCTTGCTTACTTCATTTCGGGTACGCCGGAATTTAAGGCTTACTGGAAGGATTTGAAGTGGGCGCAAACGTACGCGATGAAGAATCGCGAAATCATGATGACGCGTCTGTTGAAGGTATTCAACAAGATGTTCAATCATCGCGAACCATTCAAGCCTGAGCTGGCAGTTAACTGTCACCACAATTACGTTGCGCTCGAGCAGCATTACGGCGAAGAAGTTTTCGTCACACGCAAGGGCGCGATCAACGCGGCGGCAGGGACTTACGGCATCATTCCAGGGTCCATGGGGGCCAAGTCGTTCATCGTGAAAGGGCGCGGTTTGCCAGAGAGCTTCAACTCCTGTTCGCACGGAGCAGGACGCAAGCTATCTCGTGGAGCAGCCAAGCGAGCGTTCACGAAAGACGATCTGGAACGCCAGACGGCGGGTGTTGAATGCCGCAAGGACGTAGGCGTGCTGGATGAAATTCCTGCCGCTTACAAGTCGATCGAAGCAGTGATGAAGAACCAGGACGATCTGGTTGAAGTCGTTGCGGAGATCAAACAAGTCGTTTGTGTGAAGGGTTAGCCCACAAGAAACACAAACAAAAAACCAACCACAAAGCAGCACAGAATCACGAGAAGTCAGTCCTGACTTTTTGTGGTTTTGTGCCTTTTTGTAGCCAAAAATATATGAAGGGAGGTGCCGGGTATGGCACTCGATGGACGAGTATTGCTACTAAACCAAACCTATGAACCGCTCGGCACTGTGAGTGTCGCGCGGGCTGTGATCATGACGTTCAAAGACACCGTCACTGTCGAGGAATTCGATAGTGAACGCGTGTTGCGTTCGGCGCGAGCTGAGTTCCGGGTGCCGTCGGTGATTCGACGTCGCACTTACATCAACGTTCGTCGCCGGCGCGAAGCGTCAGGTATGAAGCGCCTGCGGATTTACATGCGCGATAAGTTCCGGTGCCAGTACTGCGGTGAGAAGAAAGCCGCAGGTGAGCTGACGCTGGACCACATCATGCCACGTTCGCGTGGTGGAGATAATTCGCCGGTCAACATCGTCACTGCGTGTGTTTCGTGCAACAACCGCAAGGGCGATCGCACTCCGGCAGAAGCGCGTATGCCGCTACTCACTTCGCAGAGCGCGCTGCGCGTGAAACTCGAGCGCGTGGTGCTTTGTCACTACGCAGAAGCACGTGCGGAGTGGCGCAAGTATCTCTTCATGGACGTCTACGATGACAGAGACGTACGTGAGAAAGTCGAGCGCGAGCGAGCACGACGTTAGGCCACAAAGAGGCACAAAAAAGAATCACAAAAGTTTTGTGCCTCTTGTGATCAAAAAGGATATTCAAATTGGGCATAGAGAATTTCATTGAAGACGCACTCTACAAACCGAACGACTTCATCGGTTATCACGTCGGGCGGAGATTGGCGGAGCTGCATCCGGCGAAAAGCGTTGTTGCCGGGCAGACCTGGTACTTCGATCTGGAGGATTTCGTTAGTGATGGCCACTGTTCGGTCATTGCGGAGAACACTGTGTTCCAGGAGACGAGAACTGAATGGGAAGGCGCCGGTTCAAAACTCACACACTCGATTGAGAATGCATGGCTCAACGTCTTGTGGAAAGGACATCTGATCAACGTTGTGCTGATCACGTGGCTCGACCCGTCCTGTCGCCGGCGGCACCACTGGATCGTCGCCGACGAGAAGCAAATCGCCGAAGACTTCTTCAGCGCGGTTTGTGAATGGTCGTGTGAAGTGCGTGGCGAGATCCTTGTTTTCCACGATGCTGAATTTCGGAAAGACAAGAAGCTTTTTGAGTCAATTAAAAGCGCTACGTTCGACAACTTGATTCTTCCCGATTTACTGAAGCAACAGATCCAGAACGACTTTCAACAGTTCTTCGACTCACGCGAAGTTTATGAGCGCTACAACATTCCGTGGAAGCGCGGTGCGATTTTTATTGGTCCACCGGGGAACGGAAAGACGCACACACTCAAGGCGCTGATAAACCAACTCGGCAAGCCGTGTCTCTACATCCGCAGCTTCAAAGCGGAGTACAGCACGGAAGAGGAGAACATGGGCGAAGTCTTCAAACGTGCGCGCATGACTACACCATGCGTACTCGTGCTCGAAGATCTCGACTCGATGATCGACGACAACAACCGCGCCTTCTTCCTCAACGAACTCGACGGATTTCACTCGAACACGGGCATCGTTGTGCTGGCTACGACAAACCATCCGGAGAAGCTCGATTCGTCGATTCTCGAACGGCCCAGCCGTTTCGATCGCAAGTACTACTTTCAGTTACCTGCTGACGCGGAGCGTCGGGCGTACATTGCCAGGTGGAATTGCGAGTTACAACGCGAGATGCGCATCACTGAGAAAGGCGCAACACGGCTGGTTTGTGAGACGCAGGATTTCTCGTTTGCGTATCTGAAGGAATTATTGGTGTCGTCGATGGTCCAGTGGATCTCGTTAGGCGGCTCTCGATCGATGGACGAAGTGATACTCGGGCAGACGGATTTGCTTCGTAAGCAGATCAGTGACTCATCGCGTAAATGACGACGTTGATGCCGACTTTGTAAGCAGGTAAACCATACTTCACCGGATACGAAGGATCATTGATCCATTCCCACGCGTCGCCCATGTCACAGTTGCGAGAGATGAAGGCGATCATGCGGCCGTTCTTGTTCTCGACGCCCATATAGTGTGGGACGATGCCGCCCTTCTCGGAGGTGATGCCGCGTTGTGCGTTGTAGATGTTGGGAACCTGGACCACCTCGTCAACGTCGAGATAGGAATGAAAGATCGGATGGCTCAGCGGTAGATCTTTGATCTCATACTCGGGCACAATCTTTTGAAACTGCTCCTGAACGTTTTGCCACTCGTACTCGCCCCAGAAGTCGTCGAGATAGAGAAAGCCGCCTCGACTTAGATACTCGCGCAGGCGCTCGGCCTGTTCGGTTGAGAGATCCATGAAGCCGGGTTCGACGATGTAGAGGATCGGGTAATCGAAAATGCGATCGTCGAGAATTTCGAGCGCTTCGGGGCGCGGCGCGATTTTCAGGTTTGTGCCGGCCCACTCGCGCAGACCGACGATGAAGTTGTTGTCGGCTTCGGGATAGTCGGTGGTCCATGTGCCGCCGCCGTAATAGCCGCGCCGCCCGTAACCGCGCGTCGGTGAATCGTAAATGGTGCGGACAAAGGTGTACTCGCCGAACGATATGCCGGATTGTTGGTTGGTTGTTGTTGGGCGACGGCGTTGACGAAAGTCATCGAACGAACGCTGACCTGCGATCGGGATCAGCAAGGCTGATAGAACCATGAGAACGATAAGAAATCTTGTAATCCCTGATCGCATAGAAAGTCTTTTACAAGATGACAGGATTTTCATGATGAACCGGATTAATCCTGTAATCTTGTAAATCCTGTAATCCTGTAATCCTGTCTAAGGCTGTTTCCCGCCAGACAGCCTGCGGTAATACTCCTCAACAGCACGCCGATACTTCTCAGGCGCGGCGCCCTCATCACGCAAACGTAAATTAGTGCGACCGCTTTGTTGTTGCAGTTGACGACTCAATTCGAGCTCGAGTTGTCGCAGCGGCTCAACCACGTCCGCCTTCAACAACGCGGCAGTCGCAGCATCACCTTCCATCTTCCCGTCCGCGAGTCGCTTGAGCTCGTCGATTACTTCGTCGAGACGTCCGGCGCCGGTCGTGCCCCACTCGCGTCTAAGATCCTGAGCTTCACGAAGGCGCTCACGGATCTCGGCGGGAAGCTGGCGCGCGTCGCCCCAACCCTCACTACCACCCATCACAGCATTGCGATCCGGCCCCATGCGCTGCCGGTTGCCGTCTGACTGGTTGCCGCCATTCTGCGAGCCACTGGACTGCTGGTTACCTTGCTGCTGACCGCTTTGTTGTCCACCTTGTGATCCTTGTTGGCCCTGCTTTCCTTCCTGGCCTTGTTGCCCCTGCTGTTGGCCTTGTTGCTGTCCCTGTTGCTGGCCTTGCTGATTGCCTTTGCGCCCGTTGGCCCGTTCATCCAAACGACGTCGCAACGAGTCGAGATTGTCAGCGAGTTGCCGCGTGCGATCGAGATTCTCCTCCGCGCTCGAACCGTTAGCACCCTTTGCACTTTGTTCAGCCGCCTGCAATCGTTCCGAAAGATTATTCAGGCTACGCTCGATCGCGCGTTCTTCACCGCTGCGGCCACCGCCACTTTGCTGGTTTTGCTGTCCCTGCTGTCCTTGCTGTCCCTGCTGCTGGCCATTGTTTAGCGCCTGCTTACCTTCGCGAATTCGATCCGCAACACGATCGCGCGCGAGCGAGTCTGCCGCTTCCTTCAACTGCCGCGCCGTACGTTGCTGGCCCTGACTGCCGCCGGCCATCGCACGCGCAGACTGTTCAAGATCCTGCTGCAAACTGTTCACGCTATCGGCAAGCGTATCTTTGCGCTCGCCAAGTTGTTCGCGCGTTCGTTTCGAGTTTTCATCCTGCGCGCCCTGGCCACCGCGACGCGAGAGGTTCTCCATGTCTTTCGCAATCTCGCGCTGTCGCGAAGCCGCTTGCGCCGCACGCTGTCGTAGATCGGAAACTTGTTGTTGACGTCCTGACGATCCTGACTGGCCACCGCGCTGACTGGTCGAGCCGCTCATCTGCTGTAGACGTTGTTGCGCCTGTTGCAGTCGTTCGAGCGCGCGTTCGTTCTGCGAGACTGATTCTCCGGAATTACCACGCGACGAAGCCTGCGCTTTCTGCATCTCGTCGGCAGTTTGGTTGAGCTGACGACTCAACTCTGCCATCTGCTGATCGCGACGCTCGCGCGATAGACGTTCGAGCTCACGCGCCGCTTTGCGCGTTTCGTCGATCAATTCCTGTTGTTGTCGTTGATTGCCCGATCCGTTCGCCGCTCCCTGCTGCATGCGTCGACGCTGTTCTTCGAGTGCTGCCTGCTGTCGACGCGCCAGCTCTTCGAGACGTTGTTCAGCTTCACTCTTCTGCTTCTCGGCTTGCTGCTGTTGCGCGCGCTGAACCGTCTCGTACTGGTTCTTCATCTTGTCGAGCTCGAGCTCGAACAGGCCCGCCAGCTCCTGTTGCTCGCGCTGCCCGCCACCACCGCCGCCGTTCTGCTGATTGCCGAAAGCGACCTGCACTTCACGGAAGATCGCGTCGGCCGCGAGCAGTCGTTGTAATGCACGTTGCTCGGGAGGCAACGCATCTTTGCCCGATTCTTTTCTGAGTGGAGGCGGTGCCGCTTCCATCTCTTTCGCTGCCCCGCGCAGGTGCTCGGCCATCTCCGCGACCTGCTTTTGACCTTCATCAACATCGCCGAGCCGGCGGCCCATGCGATCGAGAAACTCGAGCGTGTCAGTACGCAGTTTTTCCTGACCCGTAGCGACGGCTTCGTAACCGTCTTTGCGCTCCTGATCGGTGTACTTGTCGCCTTCGCGCATGAGCCGGTGCGTAGCTGCGATCAGATCTTTTTGTCGACGCGACAGCGCGTTTTGATCCTGATCGCCCTGGCCCTGGCCACCGCCGCCCTGCTGTTGCGACTGCCGGTACTCCATCTCAAACGGTTTCACTTCGATGAAGTAGATGTCGCTGGTAGATTCACTCGCCGCGTCGCGCGCTTTCGCGAAATACGAGATGAAGTCACCGGGCTTGAGATTGTATTCCTCGAGGAAGAACGTGTACGCGCCGCTCAACGATTTCGCTGATTCGCGCGTGAGATTTTGCAGGTTGACAGTCTTCTCCTCACCGCCGTTGACGGAGAAGTGCAGGTCCATCGAGACGACACCGTAATCGTCTTCGGCGCGCGCCTGCGTGAACACTTCCTCGAGATTCGTCGCTTTCCGATCGCGCCCGGGTTTGTCGAATGAGATCACGGGCGGCTGATCAGAGAGCACTGACACGTCGTACTCGTTCGAGCCGCGATAAGCTTCACCATCGACACTGACGAGCTCGATGTAGTAGCTCGTGTCGCCACTCACGGTTAACTGGCCGACGAAGTCCGAGCCCTGCAACTGCATGTCACTCCTCTTGCCGTCGGCAAACACGATGCGCGCGGCCTTCACTCTTCCTGACAGCTTCGCCGTGATCGTCGCCACCGTGCCTTTGAGCGCAGCGATGTCGCCGCCGTCTTCAACCGCCTTCGTCGGCAGATTCGTGAAGGCAGGGAAGTTGAGCGAGAGATCGAGTTGTTTGACGAACGGTAGATCGACGACGTTCAGCTTAAACACCTCGGAGCGAACGTTGTTCGACTCGACGAAGTACTCCATCGAATCCTGAATGTTGAAGATCGAGAAACGAAAGTCAGTCTTTGCTTTCGCGGGCTCCATCACCTGCCCTTGAAAGTCATCTTTCGAGCCGATTGGACGAGAGAAGATGGTGACTTGTTGTGACTCGAAATTGACGAGTGTGGCGATGACGTCCTGATCGGAGCCTTTCGGAACGCGCGCAGTGCCGGGTCGCACCTTGATGCTCATCGCGTTGGTCGTGGCTGCGAGTGTCGTTGGCGTGACGAGTTGGGCGACGCCCTGCGAAATTTCTTTTGGTCCAAACTTCAACACGCCGACGAAGAGCAGCAGACTTGCGAGCGCGGCGCCGCCGTAAATCATGAGGCGCGAACGGCGGATCACGTTTCCGACGTCGAGCATTCCTGAAACACTGTTGGCGTCCTGGTAAAGACGATTCACGAGCGCTGGTGAGATGTGCGATTGCGAGTTGCCGTTTGAATATTCAACTGCGGTGACAAGACGATCTTCGGTGCCGGGCGAGTGTTCTTCGATCAGACGTGCAAGCTTCGCATCGCTGATGCGTTTGAAGAGTGGACGGATGAGCGCAAAGTATAGCGTAGTGAGGATCATGAGCAACGCGCCTAGACGCAAGGTCAGCAGCGCACTGCCATTGTAGCGATAACGATGTGCGGCCCAGCCGGTCAGTAACAGCAGACCAGCAACAACACCGACGCTAATCGCAACGCCGCGCAACGTTAGTAACAGTTGGCGACGCGAGCGTGCTCGACGCAGGAGATCCTGTAGTAGGTTTGTTTCAGGGCTCATAATCACTCCCCTAATTTCTTCTCTGTGCACCTCTGTGTTCTGTGGTTAACCGTCTACCACAGAGACACAGAGAACACAGAGGTTGCACAGAGAAAACTTCAACCGATCATCCTCACCATCTTCGTTCGTCGCGCCAGGAACGATTCTGCCAGCAAAAGCAGCAGCGCGACCAGCAATAACGACCACCAAACCCTTTGCCGTCCCTCGACTTGCTCATCACTCAAATTCCGATTTGCCGCAGCGCCTTCGGCACTGCCGGCGCCTCCAGTCACACCAGCCATGAACTCACCGAAGTTTAACTTGGTGAAGTCGCCTTCCGCACCGTCGATATTCACTGCGGCGAAGTCAGGCTGTGAGTTGTAACGCAGACGATAAAATCCGGGCTCACGCGCGGTCACGAGCAGGTCGCCGTCAGGTGTACTGCGACTCTCCGACAAGCGCGCACCGCCGGGCGTGTCGATCGCGGGTGGCGTTTGCTCTTGTCGCTTGCCGACGGTAAACGTCTGGCCCAATCTGCTCCACGCATTCTCCTCACGCGTCCCCGCGTAACGCACCATCTGATGAATGAACGGCAGGTATAACGGCGTGAGCGGCAGATCGTTCCAGCTTGGTCCTAACGACGACGTGAACAACAACACGCGTCCTTTTCCTGTTCGTCCCTCGACGAGCGCGGGACTGCCGTCTTCAAACCGCGCCAGCACGGTCGTGTTCGCGCGCGGCTCCGAGCGGAAGTAACCAATCACGTTTGCGGCGGCTAGTCTGCCACTCTCCTGAAACACTTCGAAGATCGGATGATCGAATTTCACTTCCGTGATCGCAACGCTCTCGCCTGCCTTCGTCTGCACGGCTTCACGCAATGTGGCCGGCGCTATGGTTTGCAGCGCCGCGTTGAAACTTTCTGCTTGCGTGTGTGGTCCGGTCGACACGATCATCTGCCCGCCCGCGTTTACAAACTTCGCGAGCGTATCAGCAAGCGCGGACGAGATCGGCCCTGCGTCGTTCAAAACTACAAGCGCGTAGTCGGAAATGCTCGCCGGATCGACCGACCCGGCACTCTTGAGCGCGAATGTAAACGGCAGATCGTCGTTCGTCGTGAGCGCGCTTTGCAGGTGAAGACTGTCGCTGCGTCCGCGCGATGCGCCTTCGATGATCAATGCCTGCTTTGGTGTCTCGCGTCGCAGTGTGAAATAGAAGCGATTGTCAGCCGCGAAGTCTCCCGCGACGATGTCAATCGTGCAGCGATTCGCGCCTTCGTTGAGATTGAAGCCCGTGAACTCCACCACACGCGAGTCGCGGCTGTTAAGACTGATGTCGCGTTTCTCGACTGTCTGCTCGTTGATCTGAAAATCCACCTGGATGTGATCCTTCGGTGTGTCGCTGAAGTTACTGACGTGGACCACGAGGTTGTCGAGATACTTCTGCCCGAACACGACGCCACGTGCCTCGACGTTCGTGATCGCAACGTTTGGTGGTGGATTGTTTCCGCCGACGTCGAGCGTTGTGAGCTGCGTGTTGTTCGAGAGTTTGAAAGTCGCGCTTGCGGCGGTCCAGCCCGGCATCTGGAAATCGGAGATCATAACGATCCGTTTTGGACCAATCGTCTCGATCTCGCCGAGCAACGATTCCGCGCCACGCAGTGCCTGCTCGTAATCGGTTCCGTCCCAACCGGCGCTCAGGCCGCTGATCCCGAGGCGCACTCGATTTTTATCAGCGATAAAACGATTCAGAACCGTGTAGCGCTTATCGAAACTCACGAGTGCGATCTGTTCGTCGTTCCGCGCATCGTCCAGAGCTGTTTCGGCGCGTCGCTGAGCTTCGGCAAACATACCTTCGCGACGCATGCTCAACGAGTTGTCGATCAAGATCACAGTCGCACCGGCCGCAGTGTTGTCTTTCGCAGCGCTGCCGCCGCTGAAGAAAGGACGCGTGAACGCGATCACGATCAGCAGAATCGCCAGACAGCGCAAAAGCAACAGCAGCAGATTGTGCAGCGTGCGACGGCGAATCGTGCGCTGCGGCACCTGTCGCACAAAAACGAGTGCAGGGAACTGGACGCGACGCGCACGTGTGCGTCGCACGAGATGCACGAGAACGGGCGCCGCGAGCGCCGCGACGCCGAGGAAAAATAATGGCGTCAGGAACGACATAAAACCTGTCCACAGATCTGTGGATAAACTACTTTCCAGCGCGACGAGACAAGAAGGAGAACAACGCAAAATCGAGCGGTTGTTTTGTCGTCAGCATTTCGTAATCGACGTGGTTCGCCGCTGCGCAACGTCGCATGTCCTCGACGTGCTTTCGCATCCGCTCGCGATAGCCGCTCATCACCACGTCCGGAAGCACCGGCATCTGTTCCTGCGTCTCAGCGTCTTCGAGCAACAGCACCGGCTCGCTGAAATTGAAATCGAGCTCGTTTTGATCGAGCACGTGAAACGCGACGAGGTCATGACCTTTAAACCTCAGGTGCTGAAACGCTTCCTGAAGACGCTCGGCCTGATCGTAAAAGTCGGAGATGATGACGACGATGCCGCGGCGCGTCAGTATTTCCGCAAGCTGGTGCAACGACTCGGCGAGATGTGTTTCGCCGCCCGCTTCAAGCATTGAGAGATTGCCGAAGATCGTGCGCATGTGGCCGGTGCGATTGCGCGCGGGAACGTGCGTGTGAACCTTGTCAGCGAACGCGACGAGACCGACGGCGTCCTGTTGTCGATTGAGTAGATACGCGAGCGACGCGGCGAGAAACTGCGCGTACTGAAGCTTCGTCACGGAGCTTTCGTGTGCGTAGTTCATCGACGCACTCGTGTCGACGAGTAGGTGACACTGAGTGTTCGTGTCGGCGCGATATTTTTTGATGAAATAACGATCGGTGCGCGCGAGCAGACGCCAGTCGAGATAGCGTAGATCGTCGCCGGCGTTGTACTGGCGATACTCAGTGAACTCAGTCGAGAAGCCCGTGAACGGTGAGCGATGCAGTCCCGACATGAAGCCCTCGACCACCGCGCGCGCAAGCAGCTCGAGCGAGCCAACACGTGCGAGCAGCTCGGGATCGAGAAACCTGGTTGTGGTTGTTGCGGGTGTCATAAACCACTCTTCGGCTCAGGCACGCTCTCAATCAACTTTTTAATCACGTGATCCGAATCGATCTTCTCCGCTTCGGCCTGGAAGTTAAGCAGCACTCGATGTCGCAGCACCGCAGGCGCGACGGCGCGCACGTCTTCACACGAAACGTTGTACCTGCCACGCAGTATCGCGCGTGCCTTCCCACCGAAGATCAAAAACTGTGAAGCGCGCAACGACGCGCCCCACGTCACCCACTTGTTCACAAAATCAGGCGCGGGCGTCGTTCCCGGCCTGCTCGCATTAACCAATCGCACGGCGTAACGCGCGACTGTGTCCGAAGCGGGCACCTGTCGCACGAGTTTCTGAAACGCGATGATCTCATCCGCCGACATCAACCGTTTGAAATCGTAATCCTGCGGCGACGTTGTCTGCTTCACAACAGCCACTTCCTCTTCTTCCGGCAGGTAGCCAATCTTCACATTGAACATGAAGCGATCAAGCTGCGCTTCGGGCAGCGGATACGTGCCTTCCATCTCGATCGGGTTTTGCGTCGCGAGCACGTGAAACGGTCGCGGCAGATCGTAGCTGACACCTTGCACAGTCACGCGACCTTCCTGCATCGCTTCGAGCAAAGCCGCCTGCGTCTTTGGTGGTGTGCGATTGATCTCGTCAGCGAGCACGATGTTGGCGAAGATTGGACCAGGAATAAACTGCATCCGGCGATGACCGGTGGCGCGATCTTCTTCGATGATCTCCGTGCCGGTGATATCGGCAGGCATCAAATCGGGAGTGAACTGAATGCGCTTGAACTGAAGATCGAGAACGTTGGCAATGGTCCGCACGAGCAACGTTTTTGCGAGGCCGGGCACGCCCGTGATGATCGAATGGCCACCGACAAAAAGCGCGAGCAACACCTGTTCGACGACTTCGTCCTGCCCGATGATCGCCTTTCTGATTTCGCGCAGCAGGTCCTCGCGCGCAGAGCCGAGTTTGTCGAGCAGTTGCTCGTCGGAAATGGTTAACTGTTCAACGGCCATGTGCTAGTGTCCTTATTGACCAACGATTCGTAACAACAACTCCTGCGCTTTATCGTAGCGCGGCGCGGCTTCGAGCGCGCGCAGTACGGCGCGCTTGGCTTCGGGTTGGCGGCCGAGCGCGTGAAACGCCGCGGCTACATTGTAGTTTGCTTCGGCCACGTTCGGCGGCGCCAGTGCGAGCGCCACCTGAAATTCCGTCAACGCCTTTGGGTAGTCCTTCAGCTCGAGACTCAGCTCACCAGCCTGCGTGTGCAGTTTGTAATCAAACGGGCTGATAAAGAAGCTCGCCTGTAAGGCATCGAGCGCCTGTTGTCGTTCGCCGAGTGCGAGACGCAGACGCGCGATCGTCTTCAACGCTTCGAGATTGTTTTCGTCAGTCTTTACTAACGAATCGAGAATCCTTGCTGCCTGTTCACGATCGCCTTTTGCTTCGAGCAGCTTTGCGAGCGACTCGTAAGGATTGCCCTTGCCGCTGACATACGGAAAGAGTTCGAGTGCGCGGATGTAATGAACGACAGCGGCTTGCGTGTCGCCGTCGGCGGCGAGCAACTCAGCCGCGCGAATGCGAAGCGCAAACGTGTCCTGCGTTTCGAGCGCTTTCAACACCTCAGCTTTCGAAAGTGACGCAGCGTTGTTGGTCGGCGTAAGCAACGCCGCTTGCAGCGGTTTGACTTTCGCTTCGATATACGCGGCAAACTCGCGATCGAAATCACTCTCGCTCAGCTTCAAAACTTGTTGCAGCACGTCAGGCGTTTTTGCTTTGTCACGATACATCGCGAGCATGCGAAGAACCGCGTCGAATCCGTAACGTTCAGCAATGAACTCGCAAACCTGCGACGCCTGGAAATAAGCGATCGGCACATCCTGCGGGCTCTTCGGACGCTGAAAACCCGCGTCGAGATCCGCCATCTTGAACCAGCGTCGCTCCATAAACGCGCGCACAAACAGCGGATTCCAATCGTCGCCCCAACCCGGTCGCGCACGCCGCTCTTCGTAAACGGAAAGTCCTTCGGAGAACCAGCGCGGGATGCGATAGTCAGTCATCTGCAAAGTGATGACGTGCGTGTACTCGTGCCAGAGCGTGCTGCCCCAGTTGAACTCGCCTGCTTCACGCGCTGAAGGAGAGTCTTGCGCGATAACGAAACCAAAACAAACGCCGAGCGCGCCGAGTCCGGGAATGCCGAGTGTGCGCACTGCGAAGTCTTCGTGATTGTTGAAGATCTCGATGATGATCGGACCTTTGGGCGTGAAGCGATACTTCGCCGTCAGCTTCGCCGCCGCTTCTTCGAGAAGGTTCGCGGCGTAAGGCGAAAGCACGTCGCTTTCCTGCGCGGCGGCTTTAATAATGAATGGACCACGCTTCGTTTCTTTGAAGTCGCGCATCGAGTCGAGCAGGTCGAGCGAGTTCTTGGCCCAGACGTTGAATGGATCGCCTTTGAACGCCTTTTCGACTGCTTCGCGGCCGGTGTCCATCTGGCCGAGGCGCAGCAACGCCATACCGAGGTTGAGATGTGCGTCCCAAAGCCGCGGCGAGATCTCGGTGGCGCGACGAGCGAACTGAACAGCCTGGTCCGTACGGCGCGTGATCGTGGCGTAGTGCGAAAGCGTGTTGTAGACCTCGCCGTACTTTGGACCAATCGCGAGTGTCGCAGCGACTTCCGGTTCGTAATCTTTGTCTTGTAGATACAACATCGCGGCGCGCAGCGAGTGTGCTTCGAGCGAGCGTGGGTTGATCTTCAGCGCCTTGTCGATTTCAGCGGAGGCTTCGTCAATGCGACTGGCTTCGAGCGACATGGCGGCTTTTAGTGCGATCGCTTCGACGAGGTTTGGGTTGATCGAGAGTGCTTTGGTGAGCGCGGCTGTTGTTTCAGCATCGCCGTCGAGTCGCTTGTTACGTGCGACAGCGAGGAAGACGCGCGCGCTGTTGGGATTGATCTTGAAGGCGTCGTCGAGAAAGAGGGCGGCGTCGCCGTAGGCGTACTTTTGCGTGAACAGCTCTGCGGCGCCGAGTTGTGCTTCGAGATAATTCGAGTCGGCTTCGATCGCCGAGCGATACATGTCGTTTGCGTCCTGGTAGCGTTCGAGGTGGACGAGGGCGCGTGCGACGAGGGTTAGTTCGCGAGCGGATTGCGGATCGTGATCGGTGTAGTAAGTGACGAATGATTCGTAGATTGTTTTGGCGCGATCTTCCTGGCCGATCAGATCGAGAACTTCGGCGCAGCGCAAATCGCTCTCGAGTTTGTCGGCGGAATCGGCAGCCGCGCGTTCAAATTCCGTGATGGCTTCGGTGTAGCGACCTGTGAGCGCGAGTATTTCGGCGAGCTCGTGACGGACTGCGCCGTTGTCGGGTGTTTTTAGCAGAAACTTTTTCGCAGCGGCTTCGGCTTCGATGTAGCGACCGGTTTCGATCAAGGAGTGGAGCTGCGCTTGTTCGTTCGGGGATTGCGAGAAGACACTCGACGCAAACAGAAAAAGAACTACTCCCGCAGCGGCGCAGCGGCGCAAAGCCTGCCGGGCTCCAGGTAGAGCTTTTTGTGGCTTTCCGTTGCGCCGTTGCGCCGCTGCGTGAGAATTCTTCATTATGATCCTGCCTGCTTGATCGATCGATTCACTTTCGCCAACTCGATGAATAGTCGTTCGAGCGTCGCTTCGTATTCAGCTTCAGCCATGTTTCCTTTGCGCGCGATTAGTTGTTCGATCTCGCCTTCCAGACGCGTTCGTTCTTTTAATAATCGTCCAGTCGCCGCACTCGCCGCCGCCTCGCCTGTACTTAACGAATCTAAATACGTTGCGCGTGCGAGCAGTCCTTCACCGGCTTCCAACTTTTCGCGTCCCACACCGTCGCCATTGTCGTCAAACATCGCGTGCTCGGTCGCGAGCCTTCCGGCTTGTTTATAAAAATCCGCAGTCAGACGGTTTGCATAGACAAACGCTTCGAGCACCGAAGTGTGCCCGTCCTGATCGGTGTCAGCATCCGTCGCATTCAACGCTGAGATCAAGAAACCCGTGAAGCGCGTCGCGTTCGTCTCCTGCCCGTTCTTCGTAGCCGTGATGACGATCCTTCCTTTGGCCGACAGGCTCTTGATGAACTCACCGCTCGCGCTCGACATATTGAAGACGACTACTCGACGCGTCGGCAGCGACGAGAGCATCGCGTTGTAATCAGCCGCCGCGAGATCCGGCCCGACCAGATTGAACTTCGACTCTTTCCCGTCAAACGATCCGTGACCGATCATGAACACGAACACCACGTTGTCCGCATCGAGCTGCGTTTTGAGTGTTGTGAACGTGCGTTTCACCTCCTCGGCGGTCGCACCCTTCAACACCGTGAGCTGCTTCGTATCAAACCCGAATCGCGACGACAGCACAGAGCTCAACTGCCCGGTCCATTCTTCAAACTGCTTCGCGTAAACCTCTTCGCCACCCGCGCCATTCACGATCACGGCAAACTTATTCGGATCGCCTTTTGTCTGAGCAAAAGTTGGCCACAAAAGGGCACAAAAAGCAGACAAAAAGAAAACCATCAGTAGGCGCGTAATGCTCATTAAGCTAGTCCTTCAC
>DATFDT010000193.1:0-6895 GCA_035251975.1 Pyrinomonadaceae bacterium
TGGAGGCTGTGCAATGAGCGAAGAAACCAAAACCCTCGAGGTCCACTCCGCCGCCCTGTCGGATCGTGGTCTCAACGAGCGTCGCCCGCTGAATGAAGACGCTTTCCTGCACGATCCGGAGCGCACGATCTTTGCTGTAGCAGACGGCGTTGGTGGCGCCGAAGCGGGTGAAGTCGCGTCGCAAACTGCCATCGAAGTTCTCGATGAAGCATTTCGTCACCAGACAAGCGACGCTGATATCGAAGACCTGATGGAACTCGCGATTCAGCGCGCGAATGCTTCGATCCACCAGATGGCCCAGGAGCACGCGCGGTTTTCGATGATGGCGACGACCATCGTCGCGCTACACATCAAAGGCGACGTCGCCACGTTCGGCCACGTCGGTGATTCCAGGCTTTACCGTCTCACACCTGACGGGCAACTACATCGCGAAACTGAAGATCACTCGATCGTTGAAGAAGAAGTGCGCGCCGGACGCATGACGCCGGAACAAGCGGCAAATCATCCGAGCAAGAACGTTATCAGTCGTGCACTCGGCGCCGAGCAAGGCGTCGAAGTCGACATGAAGACGATGGAGGTTGAAGACGGGACCGAGTTTCTGCTTTGCACCGACGGCATCACGCGTCACGTTCCGGATAACGAATTGCGACAGTTGATGGTCACCAGTGACAATCTCGACGATCTTTGCAGCGAGTTGAAACGACGTTGCTACGAGCGCGGCGCTGAAGACAATTTGACGGTCATAGCGGTGCGCGTCGGTGAACATCTCAAGGCCGGCGAGCGTCTTGCGGATCTCGAACCGACAATCAGTCCCGAGTCTACGCCTGTTTATGCAGCAGCGCAGTCAGGCAACGGCTCCGCGCTTGCTGACACGACTTTCATGCCGGCATCGCGCATCGCGTTTCCCGGCCCGCCGCCAAGTAGTTCAGCAGATCCCGCTCCGGTTGCGAGCTCTGAGCCACTGAACGTCGCCGATCCAAGAGCTGTTAAAGGCGGCGGTGGCGGACGCGTGTTTATTGCTCTCCTCGTGTTGCTGCTGATCGCTGGTGCGTTCTACGCGGGCGCGCGTTACAAGGAACGGATTCCCTTCCTCGCCTCGAATAATGCTCAGCCGGCCCAAGTGGTAGCGCCAACCGCGACGCCCGCGCCGGAAGAACCGTTCGTGCAGTTTGAGAGAGCGCGGCGGAAGGTCGATCAGGATCCGCGTGCGTGGCTCAACAACGACATCGGCAACGAACTGGTGACCTCTAAGGTTCAGAATGCGCTTGATTCCCCAAATCCTGATTTTTTGTACCTTTATGGTCGCGCAAATTTGTTGACCGGAAACACTGACGAAGCAGCGAAGGCTTTCGACGCTGCTATCGCGAGAGCCGACAGCAATCCCTCCGCTGCCAACGCCACGATCAAGAAGGAAGCTATTCTCGGGTTGAGCATGGTCAGCGTGAAGACGCAGACGCAGAAAGACAAGTGGAAAGTTCTCAATCACTACGACGCGATCACCAAACCTCCCGCCAGCAACGCCCCTCAACAGTGAGCATCTAAGTGCGATATGAGCCACAAAAGTGCACAAAAACAAAGGCCGGTTTTCTTAAAAAGTATTTTTGTGTCTCTTTGTGGCTAAAGATAAATGTCGGAGCTGAAATTACAACAGAGTAGACTTGATGGCCGCTACGATATCCTCGATCGTCTCGGAGGTGGCAGCTACGCGGAGATCTACGTCGCGAATGACAACGCCGCACGCGAAGGTGAGCCGCGCACGATCGTTATCAAGGCTCTCAATCTTTACCTGCAAGACGCACCCGACGTCGAATTAGAACGCACGCTCGTCACAAACTTTCAAAACGAAGCAGTCGCACTCGATCGAGTTCGACATCCAAACGTCATAAATCGTTTAGGACACGGCACGGCTATTGATCTTGCCGGAACGACGTTTCATTACATCGTGCTCGAATACCTTCCTGGTGGCGATCTGTTTGCCCTCACGAAGACACGGCCACTGTCGCTTCAGAAAGCACTCTTCTATCTCGAACAGGTTTGCTCCGGACTCGCACACGCGCACAAGTGCGGCGTAATTCATCGCGACATCAAGCCACAAAATCTATTGCTGACTGCCGATCAGCAGGTCGTGAAGATCGCTGACTTCGGCGTCGCGCGCATCGACGCTATGGACGGCGCAATTACGCGCGTCGGCACAAACATTTACTCCGCACCGGAGCACAACCCGCTGATGCAGACTGGGCAGCTCGACACCGGCGGGTTGCGAATGCCTCACGTTAATCTGACACCAGCGGCTGACATCTACTCGCTCGCGAAGACGATGTACACGTTGCTCGCCGGCGAGTCGCCGCGTCGCTTTGCGCAACATGCGTTGACGGAGTTGCCGCCGCACATTAGTGAGACGCCGTGGGCCAGGTCGGTGCTTCGCGTGTTGGAGAAAGCGACGCAGAATCGAGCTGAAGCGCGCTATCAAACAGTCGAAGAATTCTGGGACGAGATTGCTGACGCGAGCCTTCCACCGACGCGTCCGCTACAGAGGGTTCCCGCGAACGTGCTGCCGATGCGACGCAAGCCGAGCGAAGATCTTTCAGTCGAGCCGGAAGACGAATTCACTGAAGCCGCGCCGCCACGCCCGCATTTCGAAGTGCCGGCCCAGCGCGAAGAGATACCGGATATCAAACGGCCGCGCATCGTGGTTCCGATCAATCTTGAAGAGCGCCGGCAGATGCGCGCACGTCAGGACACTCAACCGGCGCGACGTCCGGAATGGGCGAGGCAAACGGTTGATTCAGTATTGCCGGCGAGCCGGAAGCGACGCGCGCTCGTCGCGGTGGGTCTGATTCTCGCGTTTTCGGGAATGCTGCTCGCGACACACAAATACGTCACGACACGTTGGAACCCGCTCGCGCCAATCACGCAAAATGTTGAGCCGATTGGTAAGCAGGGTGTGACGACGACGGATGTGAATTTGCGACCAGGTGCGAGTGTTGCGAACGGTCCCATCGGTTTGGCCGAGTCAGGATCGAGAGTAAAAATCTTGAGTGCTGATAACAACTGGTATGAAATACAGATCGTGGAACACGCACGGCCCAAGACCGATCCTTACTCATCGGACCGTGGGTGGATTAATAAGCGATATGTGAAGTTTGATTGATGCGTGCGGAGAAGGAGCGACAGTTGGGCCTGCTGGAATCGATTAGAAAATGGATAGACGGTGAGACAGGCGAGGATTTACTCGAAGCCGCCGACGAGCACGCGAAACCACGTCGCGTTTGGGAAGAGTTTCTCGTGAAGATCGCGCGCGAGGTTGAGGCGGCGATGCAGCGCGAGATGTTCACGCCGCCCGGTGGTCCAACCTACATTCCGCGCGAGTACATCGTTTACCTCAGCGCTGACGATGATAAAGATTGGCAGGGCGACAAGCGTCGCGGGCTCGAACAGGGACTATTTCACGTTCTATCCGAACGCGCGCGCGAGCTGAGTGGAACTACGCAACTTGCGGTCAAGTCGTTTGCGGTCGAGCTGCGCGTTGATGGCACGCTTAATAAAGGCGAGTTTCGCGTGCAGGCTGTTTGGGATGAGACGGAGAGCGGGCACACGATGGTGACGCCGCGTGTCGATCCATCGCGAACGGCTCCGTCGTTCAGTCCAGGCGATACGATCGTTGAACATGCTTCGTCAGAGACAAGCGAGAGTGAACAGACTGTCGTGCGCCCGAAAGCGACGGCTCTTTATCAGGTTGAGATCTGGCGCAGCGGTGTGCGTGAAGCGGTGGTGCCGATCATGAAGAATGAGATCACGATCGGGCGCGGCTCTCGAAGTATCTCGGTTGATCTACCGATCAAGGGCGATCCGGAAGTCAGTCGCGTGCATGCAGTGTTATCGCGTGATAACGAAGGCCGCTACTGGCTCGTGGCGAAGGGCCGCAACCCGACGCTCGTCAACGGCAAAGAATTAATCCGCGAAGAAGCCACCGAGGTCGCACCCGATCAGAGGATCGCGATCTGCAACTTCACGATTCGTATTCAACCAAAGTAGAAATGCCCTGTTTCAGTTTGGTTTGTGTTGCGGTGCCGAGCCGATTACTGTCGTGACACCTCTTCGTACCGTTGGTGTTTGATCGAAGGTCTCCATTGCCTTTGACATTTCATCCACGCTTTTCTGATCCTCACCCATGAAGATAAATGCGAGGGCATAGCCGTTTTTAAGAGTGGCAAAGTACGACTGGAACACATGCACCCCATTGGCTACGACATCGAAGTTGTCCCGGAAAAACTGTGACCCGCCGAAGTGGTATTCCATAGGCTCCTTGAGTAGGGGTGGAGAACCGGACTTCACCATAAATGCCCGAACATTGAGCAAATAGTCTTTCCCATTAGTGATTCCGGGTGCGTGAGCTATTTTTTCCGCCATTACGAGGATGCCAGGATTGAAGGTAACGCCGGGCGTTCCTACGGGCTGACGAAAAACGGTTAGGAGTTGGTAAGTATTGTTCAGAGCGACGTCAAGGGACGGCTCGGACACACCAGACTCTGTCGCTTTTTTCTTACCGATCTCTCTAATACGTTCGTTGGTTGCTTCGCCGTGGACAGACCAGTCTTTCGGGTACTTAAAACTGAAACCGAAATCAGGGTTAGTGTACGTGCCGTCATTGGTGTCGCCACGATCGACTTTGGATTGAGCGTTTGCGTAGAAGCAAAGCAGCAGAATAAGTGAAATTATGAGAGGAATACGTTTCATGAGCGGATAGTAGAGCATTGGTCCAGTCGTGGCAATATATAGGCGTTTGTTAAGGAAGTTTTACTCGCCTGATCTCCTCGGTTATTCTGTCAATCTCAGGTTTGAGTGTAGGTTCAAGCTCCAGGCTTTTCTTAAAGTCGGTGGCCGCTTCCGTTTCTTTTCGCTGAAGTAATCTCAAGATACCCCGGATTTCATACGCTCTTGCGTGACCGGGATATTTTGTTATGAATTGATTCAACTCGATGAACGGAGAGCTAAAGTTGCCACGAACACTATCGGAAACTGACTGCTTATTAAGCGTTACGGCCTTTGTTATATCTGTGATGGCGCTATCAATCTCTCCCCTTAGACCGCGAACCATCCCGCGGTCCAGATACGCGTCGGCGTAATCAGGTTTCAACTCAATCGCCTTACTAAAATCCGCCAGGGCGCCGTCAAAATCTTTTTTCTGATAACGGAAGTAACCCCGCCCCAGAAAAGCGGAAGGTAGGGAAGGTTTAAGTTCGATAGTCTTCTCGTAATCCTCGAGCGCGCCGTCCAAATCGCCCTTCTGTAAGCGAGCGATGGCGCGACCATTAAAAATCTCTGCAACTCTTGGATTGATAGAAATAGCCTTGTTTAGATCATCAAGAGCGCCATCTACGTCCTTGCCTGTAAGCCGGATCATGCTGCGATTGTGGTAGACGACCTCCACTCCGGGTGCGGAAGGAGCAAGTTCAATGATTTTGTTGTAGTCAGCCAGGACGCCAGCCGCATCCCCCTTCTTATTCCTGAGAGCTGCTCGAAGATATAGCGCATTAACATAGTTGGGATTTAGTTCAAGCGCTTTAGTCACGTCGGCCATCGACGCGTCTGTATTGCCGTTTTGAAAGTGAGCCGTGGCGCTTTTTAGATAGTCTTGGGCAGTTTGGGGAGTTTGCCCGTTTGAGGTGTTCACAAACAGGAAAGCTAATATTAAGAGGATGAGAACTTTGATCATGTAACATCCTTTATACGTTGAGTTACGTGAGAGCTGTCAACAGAGTAAGCGAATCGCCGTGGGCCATCAAGCTTAGCGCCAGGACATCACGGTGGGGAATAATTGCTTATTGAACGCGACGTGACCTGTTTTTCAGTCGCGGTTTCACGTTTGGGAGCGAAGGAACTACTGCACGGATCTGCAAGTTCTCGTCTGGAAATTGAGCGGCCACCGGGTCAGTCAAGATTTATTCAAAGAAATAGCCCGCGAAGCGGGCGAAAGCATAAAGCCTGGGGCGCAAGCCCCAGGATGGAAATAAAAATAGTGGCAGAGCCCGCGATAGCGGGCGACAGCGTTTAGCATCATGCGCTATCGGCCGCTTCGCGGGCTCAAATATTTTTTTGGTTCATGTCCTGGGGCTCGCGCCCCAGGATTTATGCTACCGTCCGCTTCGCGGACTCGGACCGCAGCCGGGGTGGGCCGACTGCTGAAGGTCCAAGGCTCACGACACCATTTACACCATGGCCGAAAGCGGATCCAACGAAGTCATAACGTATGGCACAGTTGAATTTTTAATCAGCTGGATTTGTATGTCTATCCGATGACGTATAAAGACGAGCCGAGACGAGCAAAATTAAGAGCATTATTGCGTGAGGTGAGATCACCAAGGGAGGAGTTCCGGAACGTATCTTCAGTGAGTAAGTTGCGGCGAGGTGAGATCGTCGAACTGTGAGTACAATTGCAATGCCTGAGTGGTTGAGGTGTTGAAGACATTGATAATCTTCAAGCGCTCAGGTCCGAGGCCTCGCGTTCTATTTAGTAGGTTGTGCCCGTGTAATAACCATTCGATACGACTACTTTCCTGCATCGACGCCGCGCGCAAATAGGCCGCAAACGCAAGCAACACTTCGGTGCGCAGAGCGTTATTGGGTGAAAGGCTGTACAGAGCATCGTACAGATTACATTTCTCGTGAAATACGTCAGACTCCGTCTCGGCGGCTGAACCGGTCCACTGGTCCAGGTCCATGAGCAGTTGTCTTAATTCTCGCTGCCAATCGTCATTGTTTCTTTCTTCCTCAGTCAGGGCTGTTTGACCAGTTCCAAAACGTAATCGTTTCACTCTCATTAGAAAGCTCCGCGATTGTTGTGACGCCCAAAACTGCGTCTCATTGGACCGCGCTCCAATTCGCGCTTTCAATT
>DATFDT010000194.1:0-2517 GCA_035251975.1 Pyrinomonadaceae bacterium
TGATCGAGCTCAAAAAACGATCGAAATTTGCACCCGACTGATCGCCGGAAAACGGAACTCGCGTTCGATCGGCGCCTTTTCTTCCCGGCGCTTCACCAATAAACATGATTCGCGCGTCCGGTGACCCATTCAACTCACTCAACACTGCCCTACGACCACACATCGCCGGGCACAACGTGCAGCCCGCGGCCTCTTTCACCAGTTCGTTGAATGCTTGTTCCTTCACTTGATCACCGTTAGCTCGCGCGTCACGACGTTGTAATCGCCGTTGCGATATGGCCAACCGTCTGGCCCAATTAGCTCGATTCGAATCGTGTGTTTGCCCAGCGTCCAGCCGCTGAGCGCGAGCTGCTCGTGAGCGTCGATCCACTGCATCTCCTCATCGTCGACGATATAACGTACGCGATACTCGCCACCATCACCTTTCAACTTCACATTCGCAAGCGAGAAGTCGAGCACCACCGGCTCGCCTTCACGGAACGTCTTGCCGTTTGGAAGGTTGAAAACCAGCAACGGCTTCTTGGGATCGACTTTCAACCTGGGATCATCGGGCTGCGCCGGGGCCTGATTTGCAGCCCGCTTCTCGACGCGCAACATTTGTCGCGGCGGCGGCGGAACGATTGTCGTCGCTGTCGTGTGCGCGTTATCACCAGCGCCGGAGCACGCAACAGACACGAGCGCTATAAGTGTAATGATGAGAAACGTTCTAGACATTTAGCCAAAACCAATGTAAGTAGCATTTTATGATCAACAGGAAAATTAGTCTTCTACTGATCGGCTTCAGTCTGCTCAGCGGTTGCGGTAAGAACACGGTCCCGATTTCCGGCACATCGTCTACGTCCACATCTAGCTCGTCAAAACCTCAGCCACTTCCCGCCGGCCTTGCGGGTTACGAAGCGATGCCGATTCCGCCTGACAATCCGATGACGCCCGAAAAGGTTGCGCTCGGCAAACAGTTGTTCTTCGACGAGCGACTGAGCATCGACGGTACACGCTCTTGTTACTCGTGTCACTCCTGCGAGCATGGTCTAAGTGACGGTTTACACAAAGCTGTCGGCGCTGACAACATGCCGCAGACGCGCAACACCCCGACACTTTGGAACATCGGCTATCACACGCAGTTTTACTGGGACGGCCGCAGCGATTCACTCGAGCAGCAGGCGCTGGCCGAGTGGAAAGGCGGCAACATGGGCGTTGGTGAAAGGACCAGCGAGATCGTCGCGAAGATTAATGCGTTGCAGGACTACAGGTCGCAGTTTCAGAAAGTGTTTCAAAGCGACGCGACGGCTGAGAACATGATGAAAGCGATCGCTGCGTTCGAGCGGACGATCATCGGCGGCAACACGGCGTTCGATCGCTGGCGCGCCGGCGATCAGAGCGCGATGAGTGAAGCCGCAGTTCGTGGCTGGAACATCTTTCAGGGGATCAAGTGCAACAACTGTCACGATGGACTCTTGTTTACGGACCAGCAGTTTCACAACATCGGCATCGGCATGGACCAGACCCCCGTTGATGTTGGACGATACGAAGTGTCGAAAAACATGCAGGACTACGGCGCGTTCAAGACGCCGACTTTGAGAGGCATCGCGAGATCAGCGCCGTATTTTCATGACGGGAGTGCGAATACGTTGGAAGAGGCTGTCGATATCATGCTGGGTGGTGGGAAGCCGAATGAGTTTCTCGACAAGAAGAACCTGCAGCCGCGTCACCCGCTTCCCGATCAACGCGAGGCGCTGCTGGATTTCCTGCGGGCGTTAACGGTGGATTGCACCCTCAGCAAGCCCGCACTACCGCAAAGATAATTCTCACGCGGCGGCGCAAGGGCGCAACGAACACCCTGTCTCTTTCGTTGCGCCGTTGCGTGAAAGAACTTCTTCAGGCGCGCGCCGACTGTACGCCCGTGATCTTCTTCAACCGGTCCTCAACCATATTCCAGTTGATGTTCGAGAAGAACGCTTCAATGTATTTCGGACGCTCGGCCGGTTTGTAGTCGAGCAGGAATGCGTGCTCCCAAACGTCCATGACGAGGATCGGATTAAACCCCGCGACGTTCCCCGTCTCATGCAACGTGATCCAGTGGTTTGAGATCCTTCCGTTGGCTGGATTCTGGTAGCAGATGGCCCAACCCACACCACGCATCTTTCCGATACCGACAAAGTCAGCCTTCCAAATATCGTAACTGCCAAACGTCGCTTCAGCAGCTTTCAAAAACTGCGACGTTTTCACCGGATCGCCTGTGCCGCCACCCTTCTGAAGATTGTCGAAGTAATACTCATGCAGGACCATGCCGTTATACTCGAACCCAAGCCGGCGCGTGAGCTCCGAGTAGGCAGGCATCTCCTCCTGGTCCACGTTTCCGTCTTTGATGAATTCGGTGATTCGCTGTGTCAGGTTGTTTGTTTCTTTGACGTAGCCTTCGTAGAGTTTGAAGTGCATTTCCAGCGTTTGATCTGAAATCCCTTTAAGGCCGCTGAGATTAAACTGCCGCGGCTGATAAGAGCCTGTTGAACTCATAGA
>DATFDT010000195.1:0-11760 GCA_035251975.1 Pyrinomonadaceae bacterium
CATCTGCACGAGCTTGTGGCGCACGACGTCTTTGTCGGTGAAGTAAACGAACTCAATGCCTTCGAGCTTTGACAGGATTCGTTCTGCTTCGATCAAGCCACTGCGTTTGCCTGTCGGTAGATCGACCTGCGTCACGTCGCCAGTGATCACGGCCTTCGATCCGAAACCGATGCGCGTGAGAAACATCTTCATCTGCTCGCTCGTCGTGTTTTGCGCTTCGTCGAGGATGATGAACGCGTCTGACAACGTTCGACCGCGCATGAAGGCGAGCGGCGCCACTTCGATCACGCGCTTTTCGAGTAGACGCGTGACGCGCTCGTAGTCGATGAGATCAAAAAGCGCGTCATAAAGTGGGCGCAGGTACGGATCGACTTTGTCTTGCAGGTCGCCGGGAAGGAAGCCGAGTTTCTCCCCGGCTTCGACCGCTGGACGTGCGAGCACGATGCGGTTCACCTGTTTCTGCATCAACGCCTGCACCGCCATCGCCACGGCCAGATACGTCTTGCCTGTGCCGGCGACGCCGATGCCAAACACGACGTCGTTATCCTGAATGGCTTGAATGTACTTACGCTGGTTGACCGACTTGGGCGCGACCTGCTTCTTTCCCGCCGGATTGAAACGCGTTTTGGTGAAGTAGTCGCGCAGGCTGAAGGCGCGGTCTTCGGCGATCTGCGCAAAGGCTTCGCGGAGCTCTTTGTCAGTGAATTGTTTTCCTTCCTTGAAGAGGTCGGAAAAGTCTTCGAGGATACGTTGGGCGGTCTCGACGTCGGCCGGGTCACCATCGATGGAGACATCCTGACCGCGGGCATCAATTCTCACGTCAAGCAGAGACTCGAGATACTTGATGTTCTGATCGTGAACACCAAACAGCGTCTCCAAACCACGAGGCGGCAACTCAATCTTCTTCAAACTGTCTTAACTTTCTCCTTCACGCAGCAGGACCAATCGGGATAGATGCGGGGGTGTGGTGAGCAGTAAATTAACGTCCATAGATTGCAAAATTGACGCTACTACAGGCGTTGTTCGAGTGTCAATACGACTGCAAGTGCTTCTCTCTGTGCAACCTCTGTATTCTCTGTGTCTCCGTGGTGATTTTCCGGCAATAAAACCACGGAGACACAGAGAATACAGAGGTTGCACAGCGGAATCCGTACGAATTAATTTCAACTTATCCTCGCCGAAATGATAGTCTTATCCAGAATTTGATTGCTTCTCCGCTATCGAGGCCGCTCTCAGTCTCAAAGCAAAACTCGAAGGAGTATCCCAGTGCCTGAATTTCTTTCAAACGTTACCCCTTTGATGGTTTTTCTTGGCATTGCTGCGCTTGGCTTTGTCTTTCTTCTCATTTCCCTCGTAGTTGGAGACCTCTTCGACAGCGTAGGCCTTGACCTTGGAGACGGCGTCGACGGTCATGCCGCCCTGGACAGCCGCGTCATCAGCGTATTTGTGACGGCATTCGGAGGCTTCGGCGCTATTGGAATTCAAATGGGACTCTCCATCGTCGCCAGTTCGCTCCTCGGATTGGGTGGCGGCATCTTATTCGGTGGTCTGGTCTCACTGTTCGGACGTTTTCTCATCAAGCAGCAATCTTCCAGTTCCGTGACTACACAACAACTAATAGGGCGCTCGGCTCAGGTCGTTGTGGCGATAGCGCCCGGAAGCCTTGGCCAGGTGAGTTGCCGCATCGGCGAAGAGCGGGTCGAAAAGCTGGCGCGCGCCCGCGACAACCGCGAGATAAAAGCCGGTGCAACTGTTCGCGTCGATGAAGTTGCCGGAGATTCACTCATCGTCAGTCCTTACGAATCTTCAACATTCTCCCAACGCTAGTTTGAGGTACAAAGCGATGCTCGATTTCCAGACTTTACTCATCCCCATTGTGATTTTGGTGGTAGTGCTTGGCTTTCTGATCGCGTTAATGCTGCTCAGCCGAAACTACATCAAGGTTTCACCAAACCAGGCTGCCGTTATATCCGGACGCTCTCGAAAATTGCCTGACGGCGCCGTGGTTGGCTATCGACTCGTAAGGGGCGGCGCCACATTAATCTTTCCGTTTCTCGAAAAGGTCGAGTACCTCAATCTGAACGTTCTCACTGTGCCGCTGGCCACCTCGCGAGCCTACACGGTACAGGGAGTTCCGGTGTCGGTAAAAGCAGTGGCAAACGTCAAGATAAAAGGTGACGACGACTCGCTACGCGCTGCCGCCGAACGCTTTCTCGGTATGAAACCCGACGAGTTTCATCGACTCGTTTTTCAAACTCTGGAAGGTCACTTGCGCGCCATCCTCGGAACGCTCACCGTCGAGGAGATAAATAACGACAGGCAGAGCTTTGCGCAGAAGTTAACGACTGAGGCCGCCGGCGATCTCGAGAAGATGGGAATCGGTCTCGATGCTTTAACGATTCAGGAGATTTCCGACGAGGAAGGCTATCTCGACGCGCTCGGCAAAAGACGAACCGCCGAGGTGCAGCGTGATGCTGAGATCGGCAAAGCCGAAGCCTTGCGCGACTCGAAGATCAAAGCGGCTCTGGCAATGCAGGAAGGTGAAAGGGTTCGACTTGCGTCAGAAGCTGATATCGCTGCATCAACGCGAGAGACGGAAGTAAAACGCGCGCAATTTCAGGCTGAGATCAAACGTGAGCAAGCAACAGCGGAGCAATCTGGTCCACTGGCTAACGCGAAAGCGCGGCAGGAAGTTATCGCACAGGAAGTTCGTGTAGAAAAGATTCGTACTCAGGAGCAGATTGCGGTCCAGGAGCAGGAGGTACTGCGACGCGAGAAGGAGCTGGAAGCGACTGTTATCAAGAAAGCGGAAGCGGAACGTCGGGCTTCCGTGCTGTTGGCCCAGGGTCAACAGGAAGCAGCAATTCTCGAAGCCGAAGGACGAAAGCAGGCATTGATCGCGACAGCGGAGGCCGAAAGCCAGAAGCTACAGCGGGAAGGCGCTGGTCGCGCGTCGGCAATCGAGGCAGAAGGTCGTGCTGAAGCTGAAAAAATCCGGGCTCTGGGATTGGCCGAAGCAGAGAAGATTGAGGCACAGGGATTGGCGCATGCGAAAGCTGTCGAGGCTCAGGGATTAGCGGAAGCCGTGGCAATCAAGGAAAAAGCCGCCGCCTGGCGCGAGTTCAATGACGCGGCTCGTCTGCAGACAATACTGGAGAAACTGCCCAGCATCATCGAGGCAACCGCCCCTGCGCTAAAAGCCGTTTCCGAACCGTTGGGCAACATCGAAAAAGTGGTAATGATCGATCATGGCGGTGACGCGAACGGTAGCGGCTCCGGTCTAAACCGTTTTGCCCAGACCGGTCCCACGATGATCTACGCGCTCCTGCAACAGTTGCAGGCCTTAGGCCTGAACGTGCCCGACCTACTCGCCCAACTCGGCACCACGAACGGTGAGCAGACGGTAAAAGTCCCAACAGCGACGAAGACAGAAGAGCGATAACGCCGAAGGCGTTCGCTAATTTGAGCCCAGGGTTCGAGCTTGCGAGAACCCTGGGAAACCAGCAGATAAAAGCGCTCTAACCCTGTAAGGGTTCGCATTTAAGACAAACCCTTTCAGGGTTTAGCGTGTATTTTGAATCTGTTTCCCAGGGTTGTCGCTGCGCTCCAACCACTGGGCTGAAATTAGCGAACGCCTTCGGCGTATGTTCAACTGAATTAGCGGCCGCTTGACACTCGGTGGTTCGATACTTACAATCCGTCACTTGCGCTTTGGGGTGGGTGTGCCCGGCGCTTGGGAGAAAGTGAATGCCGAATCATAAATCAGCAGAGAAACGCGTCCGACAGAGTGAGAAAAGACGCGTTATTAATCGAGGCCATCGATCGAAGGTCAGGACGTATATCAAGAAGCTGCGTACGGCGCTCGACTCGGGTAAGAGCGAGGACGTGCAGAATGTGCTTCCTGAGGTCATGTCGGTGATCGACAAGTCCGTGCAAAAGGGTGTCATGCACAAGAACGCAGCGGCGCGATACAAATCGCGGCTGACAGTTCGGGCGAATCAGGCGGCCAAGTAAAAAACAGCCGATAATTAAAAACTTTACCGAGGCGGATCGACTTTTCGGTCCGCCTCGGTTTTTATTTTAAAAGGAGAACGTGATGAACCGGTACGAGTCAGAGGACGAGATCGAGAATGTCGTGCGCGGGTTTGAGGCGTGTGAAACCGGTGCGAATGATTTCCATCACTCGCAGCATCTTGCGGTCGCCGTCTGGTACTTGCACACGATGGACCGAGATGCAGCGCTCGATCGCATGCGGGCGGGCTTGTTGCGGTTTTTGAATCATTACGAGGGAAACACAAGCAAGTATAGCGAGACGATCACAGTATTTTATATCGATAAGATCGTGGAGAAGTTGAATCAGATCGGGCCTGAGGTATCGATCGTTGCGAAGTGTAACGCCGTTTTAGCCGCGGATTTTCGCGGATTGAAGACCGATTAAGAAGCCAGTTCGCAGACGAGCATTTCTAATTGCAGGCGAGGCGTGGCTTGCGATGTCTTGATTGCGAGATCGGTGGCGGCGGTGAGTTGAATGCCACGTGCGATCTTGGCAGCGGTGCTGCGCTGAAGAGTTGAAATATAAGAGTCGCGTTTAAAGGGGGGAAGGTTGATGTTACGAAATACTTCTTCTCGACCGCCGCGCGAGAGTAAATGTTTGCCGAGCGCGAGCCGGTGATAGTTTCCGGCAATCAGTCCGACGAGCATCACCGGTTCGGCGCCGTCTTCCAGAAGTCGATGGAGTGTTTCAAGCGCTTTTTTGCGATTGCCCGCCAGCAGATGATCGCCAAGCTCGAAGTTTGACAACTCGCGTGAGCGGCCGATCAGTTCATCGACAAGATCGGGAGTGATGCGTCCGGTGTTTGCGGCGGCGGACGCGAGTTTCTCGAGCTCGTTAGAGAGCGTTTGCACATCACTTCCGACGAGGCTGATGATTGCGCTCAATACCTGATCGTCAGCCGTGACCTTCAACTCCTTGAGCCGCGACTTGGCCCAGGCTTTTGCTTCCGCATCTTTCAAGGTCGCGAACTCAACGACGGTGCAGGTATCCAGTAGCACCTTGCTCGACTTCTTACGCTTGTCGAGCTCGTCGGCGGTGAAGATCATGACGGTCGACGGCGACGGGTTGTTGAGATAACGAATCAGGATCTCCTCGTCAGCTTCGCGCATCTTTGCGAAATCGCGAATGCGCACGACGCGCGTGTCAGACATCATTGGCAACTGCTCTGCCGCCGCAATAGCAGACTGCACCGGATCGCTCGACAGGCTGAATGACGACTCGTTGAACTCACGCAGCAAGGTCCGACTCAGCGCCAGATCCGTGATCGTTTGCACAGCTACTCGACGCAGGTAAACCTCAGGGCCGAGCAACAGGTAGAGCGGGCGCAGTCCTTCACGTAGAGATCTCTCGAGCTCGGTGCGCGTTAGTGTTTTCATTTCTTGTCGATATCGACTGCGTTGATGAGTGTGGAGACGATGCTTTCGGCAAAGCTGCGCGACATGCGCAGGATAGCCGGATCCTCTTCGTTGAAGAACGTGCGCGGGTCGCTCGCAAATTCATACTCACCGCGAAAGACGAAGTTCTGATTGTCATAAAGAACACGATTCTCTTGCTGGTCGCGCACGGTAACCGCAGCCTCGATCGTCACTTCATATATGCGCGCTCGTCCTTTATCGTCGAGCAGCACACCGCCGAAATAGAACTTCTTAATGACGCCCTCGATCACCGCATCCGCACCCTCACGCTGTCCCTGCACACGCAGCCCGCGCCCGCGATGCACAAGCTCGCGCATCACCGCATCCGTAAACCGCGATTCGACTTTGTAGCGCAGCGCCTGGCTCTCCATCTGAAACGCCGGCACCCCGACGGTCTTGAATCGATTGGGCAGTTGATTCTTAGTAACCGGCTTATAGCACTCCGCAAAACCGGAGACGAAGAAGAGCATCAGTATGAAGAGGGAAACACGAAGGGCTTTGGTCATCGGTGCTGGATTGTCTCGCAGCGACCCTGCATTGGCAAGTGCCCCTCTTATAAAATGTTTTGCGGTTTCAATTGCTTATTGACGGCAACGCAAATCTTCAAATAAGCTCCGCTAGATCGTCATCGGCTGATATCGAAGTTAGATCCTCAGTTCCCAGATCCCCGTTCTGCCGATAACGATCCCTACTTCTCAGTCGTTGGAGATAACCCATGTCCATAGAGTTAGGCGCGCTTTTGTTTGAAGGAGTTAAGAAAGTTGTATTTGCCGCAATCTCCAAACGCGTGGTCCTTACAGGAGAAAACTTTTTAACCAGGCGAAAAGTCGAAAGCCGTATAGACGATTCTATCGCTCAGGTTATTGAACAGTTATTACCTTTCTTCGAAAACGAGCGTCTCTCAGATCAAAAGCGACAAGTCCTAATCAGCAATTGCACGTACGAACTTTCAGAAATTGTGGAGGATCCTCAGGAATTATTTGCGGCTTCCTTAGACGGACAAAAAGTATTTGATCGTCGTTATGAGAAGGGACAGCTTCCGCAAGGGATTCGTGATGAGGGTTTAGGAGATTTATACGCATTGGTTTTTCCTCAAATTGCCAATCTTATATGTGCCTATCCTAAAGCGATCGAACAATGGAAAATAGAGGGTTATCGCGACGGATTTCGTAGGCTCGATGAAATTGCCTCCACTCTCGGCGGCGTAGCCAATAAACTGGATCAACTCGCCTCAAAGGACGCTCAAACTGCAGATGTACTTCTTAATCGCGTGCGCCAGTCGCTTACTCAAAGAGTGGAGTTTCAACTCGACTTGACAGGTTTGCGTGGTGACCGGCCGGACGCCGTTCCATTAGAGAGGTGTTTTGTCGTACCCGAGCTCTCAAGAATTGTGGAAGAGCGCCGATCCAGAGAAAAGAAAGAACAACGAATTGGGGAGAAGAGTGAGATTTTAGCAGCTTTTTCGGGACCATCACGACGTGCAGTTGTTATAGGGTCACCTGGCGCAGGTAAGAGTACGTGGAGTAGATGGCTTCAAAGACAGCAATTAACCAATGATGAAGATCGCCTCGCGATTCTGGTGCGATTACGAGACCTGATCAAGGAATCTATTCTCCCTTCCCAACAATCTCTCATTCGTGAAGCTGCTGGAACTCACCTTCGTGAAGAAGTGGATTCTAATGTTGCTAGGAACTGGTGTAAATCCGGCGTAGTGACTTTTATTCTGGATGGATTCGACGAGGTTCCACCGAGTCGGCGCGATTCAGTACTTTCCTGGATATCGGAATTGGAGAATACGACAGAGAAGGCTGGATTAATACTAACGTCTCGTCCGCTTACAACTGATCACCTACAACAACTGTCAAAAAAATGGCTGCGATGGGAATTACTAGCCTTTGATCAGCCCCGCATAACTGAGTACATCTCGAAGTGGTATGCGCATGCACCTCTGTTAGCCGATAAACAACGTGAAGTAAACGCAGAAGAATTGTCTCGCAAGTGGGTGAAGGATTTTGCCCTGACGCCGCTTGTTGGAACACCTTTGATGTTAGCGACCATCGTAATGGTTCATCACATGGATGGAGAACTGCCTCGAGGTCGAGCGAAGTTGTATGAAAGGTATATCGATGGAATGCTTGGACTGTGGGATAGCCGGTGGGGTGTTCCGTCAGCAATCGAACTGTCTATTGATCTAAAGCGCCGCATACTAACCAGGCTTGCAGTCCATCTCCATACGGAGGGCATGGAGCAGATTGGGGATGGTGAAATACATTCACTTGTTCAAGCAATATTACCACGTGTAGGTTGCGTTCATTTAGCCCCAGAAGTGTTGGACCATTTAAGAGAACGAACTGGTTTGTTGGCTGGTCCAGGTACCTGGAGTTTCGTACATAAGAATGTGGGAGAGTTTCTCGTCGCTGCCGCAATTCGTGATGGTGACTTTGAGGTCAACAATGGGCAGAAGCTTGATCGTCTGCACCTCTTCGCTGAGCGACACAATGATCGATGGAATAATGTTCTGTTTTTTTGGGCCGGATTAACTACGCCAGGGGATTTACACAGTTTCATTGAACAAGTAGTAGCTAAACCAAAAGCGGTTGATGCCATTCTTGGATTAAGTCTTATCTATGATCAATTACAACCACATCGTTTAACCGAACCATGGCGGACAAAACAGCTTCTTAAGTTGTTCCAAAGAAATTTCAGGACTGCGGACGCCGGGAACGGCGCTTTTGTCTGCGGCCCTCTTCCTCCAGATGTGAAGTTCAGAGTCGAAACTTTTGTGGCCCGATTGCGTCTACCTGAAAGTACAACCCTAAGGACAGTTCTGTGGGAATGTTTAAGGGCCTGTGACATTAGTTGGAAAAAAGCCGCAAAGTGTCATCCATCATTGCTTTTTATTATGTGGAGTTTTTTCACCACGCATCCCCCTAATTTAAAAAGTTTACATGACGCCCTCGCGGACAAAACTCTTCAAAAGAAGGTGCGATCAGAGTGGTTGATATTTTCAGCCACTTGGGGACTTACATATGCAGCACTGGGCTTGGGCAACGTCTCTCTGGAAGAGTTTGTAGCAACGTTGCGTGAGGCTTGCCCGGAAATTAATAACCGATTACCTTTTTTTGTGCTTGGTAGTTTTTTGAAGGTTATAGACGATCGACGACGTAATGGTAACAAGCCGTTGAATGACTTGCTCCTTGCGTTGGAATCGGTTAAGACCATGGATATCGATCAATTATGGCTCAAACTATCTACCGAGTTTGAGGATTCATACAAAACTCTTACACGGTTTGATTTGTTTGAATCATTTCTCCACGTACTTGATAGCGGTGAACTGCAAGGAGTCGCTAGTGGCGCTGTTTCCAATGCGCGTGACTATGTAACGAATCTCATTGCAATGCGGAAACGAATTTAAACTACGGACTTCCAAACCGGACGTTATCTTTCTAGTTCCGAAAGTGAATGGCTTTGGAGCGCTCGAATTTTTGTTATGACTTTGACGGTCTCGGCGGCGGCTTTCACGTCGTGCACGCGGATGATGTGGGCGCCGTGGAGGATGGCGGTGGTGATGGTGGCCAGGGTGCCGTGGAGGCGATCTTCTGCGGGGGCTGGGGTGCCGGTTTCGTCGGCGAGGATGCGGCCGATGAAGGATTTGCGAGAGGTGCCGATTAGCAATGGGTAATCAGGGAAGGCGGTGATTAGTTGGTCCAGCTTGGCGAGGAGTTCGAGGTTTTGTTCCTGTGATTTGCCGAAGCCGATTCCCGGATCAATCACGATCGATTCGCGCTTGACGCCGCGTCGCTCGGCCATGTTGATGCTGGCGCGAAGGCTGTGTGTGACTTCGTGCATGATGTCGGCGACGGGTGGGAGACGATGCATCGTTGCTGGTGTGCCGCGTGAGTGCATCAACACGAGTCCTGCACCAGCACGCGCGACAGCGTCGGCGACGTAGAAATCGAAGCGAAGGGCGGAGATGTCGTTGACGATCGCGGCGCCTGCTTCCAGAGCGACGCGTGCGACTTCGGATTTGGTTGTGTCGACTGAGATCGGTATTTCAGTGCGGCTGGCCAGAGCTTCAATAACGGGAACGACGCGCCTGATCTCTTCCTCAACAGTAACAGGCTCGCCACCGGGCCGCGTTGACTCACCACCGACGTCGATGATGTCCGCGCCTTCCGAGATCATCTGCTCAGCGTGCGCGAGCGCTGCGTCAAGCGAAACGAATTGTCCGCCGTCGCTGAAACTATCAGGGGTGACATTAAGAATGCCCATGATGAGCGTTCGCTCACCGATGGGCATTACTCGATCTTTAATTTGCCAGGAAGTCATTTTCCACAGATTACACAGAATAAGTCGATCTGTGTAATCTGTGGATGGATTTACGCAGGTTGCGGATTGCCGCCGGTTATCGGTGGCAGAATCGGCTTGAGCGGCTTCGCGGTCGGCTCTTTCAATTGCGGCCGATCTTCGTCGTTGCCGGAATCGACTGACGGGTTCTCGTCGAGCGGCAGGCCCGCGACGATTCTTCGAATCTCAACACCATCCAACGACTCACGCTCCAACAAGCACTCAGCCAAACGAATCATCGTTTCGCGATTCTCTTCGATGATTGCCTTCGCACGCTCATACTGCGCGGTGACGATCTTCTTTACCTGTTGATCGATCTTGATCGCGGTGTCTTCCGAGAAATCACGATGCTGTGCAATCTCGCGTCCGAGGAAGATCTGCTCTTCCTTCTTGCCGAAGGTCAGCGGACCCATCTCAGACATGCCATACTCGCAAACCATCGCGCGCGCTAGCTCAGTCGCACGCTCGATATCGTTCGAGGCTCCCGTGGTAATGCTGCCGAGGAATGTATCTTCGGCGATGCGACCACCCATCAGGATCGAGATCTGGCCAAGCAGGTAATCCTGGCTGTAGTTGTGACGATCGCCTTCGGGAAGCTGCTGCGTCACGCCGAGGGCCATGCCGCGCGGAATGATGGTGACTTTGTGAACCGGATCCGCATTCGGCACTTTCAGACCAACTAGCGTATGACCCGCTTCGTGATATGCAGTGACGCGCTTCTCTTCGTTCGAGATCACCATGCTCTTGCGCTCAGCACCCATCAACACCTTGTCTTTCGCCAACTCGAAATCGCCCATCGCAACGAGCTTCTTGTTGTAACGAGCTGCATTCAAAGCCGCTTCGTTAACAAGGTTGGCGAGATCCGCGCCCGTGAATCCCGGTGTACCACGCGCGATCACGGAGATATCAACGTCTTCGCCGAGCGGAATCTTCCGTGTGTGGACTTTCAAAATGCCTTCACGTCCACGAACGTCCGGTCTAGACACCACGACGCGTCTATCAAATCGCCCGGGTCGTAGCAAGGCTGGATCCAAGACGTCCGGACGGTTCGTCGATGCGATCAGGATCACGCCATCGTTCGACTCGAAGCCATCCATCTCAACCAGCAACTGGTTCAACGTCTGTTCGCGTTCATCGTGACCGCCGCCGAGTCCTGCGCCACGATGACGGCCCACTGCGTCGATCTCGTCGATGAAGATGATGCACGGCGCATTCTTCTTGCCCTGTTCAAACAGGTCGCGCACACGCGAAGCACCAACACCAACGAACATCTCCACGAAGTCAGAACCGGAAATCGAGAAGAACGGAACGTTTGCTTCACCTGCAATTGCACGGGCCAGCAACGTCTTACCGGTTCCCGGCGGTCCCATCATCAAAACGCCCTTAGGGATGCGTCCGCCGAGTTTCTGAAACTTCTGCGGTTCCTTGAGAAACTCGATGATCTCCTGAAGCTCTTCCTTCGCTTCTTCAACACCAGCCACGTCCTTGAACGTCACACGTTTCTGCTGGTTGTTGAGGAGCTTCGCGCGCGACTTCCCAAACGACAATGCCTTATTGCCGCCTGATTGCATCTGTCGCAGCATGAAGATCCAGATTGCGATGATGAAGAGTAGTGGCGCCCACGTGATGAGCATGGGCCAGATAAAGCTCGCGCTCGACTCTTCTTCAACCTTCTGCACGCGCGGTTTGCCGTTCACGATTTCGCGCGCTGATTTAAGGAGATCGTTCTTTGCAGGATCGTTAGATAAAGCTACTCGATATTCCTGATTATTAACGTCGATTGCCACGGTCTCACTTTGCTTAACCGTGAGCTGTTTAAGACTGCCGCTTTGGATCATCTGATCCAGCTTGGTCAAATCCACGGTTTGATAGCTGCTCCCGCGTGGATTGACGAGCTTATACAACAGTACGGCTCCCGCGATAATCAGGAGCCAAAATACGATC
>DATFDT010000196.1:0-4738 GCA_035251975.1 Pyrinomonadaceae bacterium
CTCAGGCAGGCGAACCAAAGTGGCCATTGAGCCACTCAAAGGATCAACTTTAGAAAGAAAATCGCACAGCATCGATAAGCAAAACTATTCAATGAAGACGAAAGAACTATCAACCCTCAATTTTTCAGCAGCCTGCTAGGCTTGTTCTCCTTTCTGACTTCTCATCACTTGTCTTCACCACACCTCAACACGTATCCTGCAACCCAGCCGTACGAAAGTATTGATTCGGCTGGGAAAATCGCTATTTTTAACGTCGGGTAAGGCAACGACGCGCGTGAAGCGCAGCATCACAGCCGCGTTTGAGGGTACTGACTTCCGCATCGCTTCCCCACGCGGGCATCCAAAGGAAACAGTGCTGCTCCGTTGAAACTCGCGGAAGCGTGAGATTCGTGCCAAATCAAGCCGGAAGTTGTGAGATTTCTTCCGAGCTTGCCCGAGTGGACGAGCACGTGACCGCAGCCGAAACCGAGACACCGCAAACTACAGATTATGCGCTGGCGCAGAAAGCGGCCGATGGCGATATGGCAGCTTTCGAAGAGCTTTACCAGCGTCATAATCGCCGCGTCTACTCGCTCTGTTTGAGAATGACCGGCAATGTCTCGGAGGCTGAAGATCTCGCACAGGAGGTCTTCATTCAGCTCTTTAGAAAAATTGGTAGTTTCCGTGGTGAATCCGCCTTTACTACCTGGCTGCACCGCCTGACCGTCAACCAGGTGCTCATGCACTTCCGCAAACGCGGCGTGCGCATGGAGCAGACAACTGAGGACGGCGAAACGCCGACTCAGATAGTAAAAGGCACGGAAAACCCCAATTCCATGCCCGTTGTTGACCGGATAGCGCTCGATAAAGCTATTGCTCAACTGCCGCCGGGTTACCGGACGGTATTCACGCTTCACGACATCGAAGGGCATGAACACGAGGAAATTGCCAGGATGCTTGGGTGTTCGGTAGGAACGTCGAAGTCGCAGCTACATAAAGCCAGAATGAAATTGCGCGGGCTTTTGAGGCAACAGAAAACCGAGGAATAGCCTCGAAGCTATGAGCCAGCGAATTAGTTTGCCAAAACGGCTCGGCTTCAAACGCAGTCTTCCCTTGATTGATGACAACCGGGACTAGGTTCTGTCAGCGACAGTTTGATTTCGATTTGTGTGTGTTTATGAGACAGAACGAAGGTGGTAAGCAATGAACTGCGAGACTTGTCAGGAGCTCATCCACGATCTGATTGACGGATCGATTACCCAGAGAGATGAGCTCACTCTCAATACGCACCTACGAGAGTGTTTGGATTGCGATAGCGTACGCCAGGATCTGGCGACGATTGTCGACTTCTCCCGCACGCAACGCGGAGTATACGAGGCGCCGCCAAACGAGCAGGCGCTGTGGCTTCGCATTCGCAACACGATCGAGGCAGAACTCCCGAGTCGCGTCAACACTAATACAGAACGTCCTTCATTCTTCAGCCGCTGGATGGGTCGTAGTTGGGAACTCTCATTACCGCAACTAGCCGCATCGGCCGTCGCGATCGTGTTGCTGGTGTCACTCGCGACTGTGGTCGGATTGCGTCGCTGGGGTGGTTATGGAACAGCGACCATCGTGGCGGGAACTCAGGCTGAAGCTACAGATTTAAGTGATCGTTTCTTCCAGCGCCGGCAGGTAATTGATTACTGGAACCAGCGCGTCGAGCTGAACAAAGCTCGCTGGAGTCCTGAGATGCGCGAAACTTTCGAGCGCAACTTGAAGGTGATCGATCAGGCTGTCTCCGATTCGATGAATGAGTTGAAACGGAATCCCCATGACGAAGTCTCCGAACAGATGCTCAACGAATCGTTGAATGACAAGCTGGCGTTGCTGAAAGAGTTTTCCGATTTGTAATAGATTGGTTTGATCAAAAGCCCCATCGTAATGAAATTCAGATTCTTAACTTCGCGTTCCTCTGTTCGCGCCGGTGTTCTCGCGATTGGTGCTCTCTTCGCACTATCCTCTATCGGTTACGCGCAGGAAAAAATGTCCAAGCGCTATGCGGCCGGAAAAAATGTCCGCATCGAGTTGAGAAATATCTCCGGCACGATCGTCGTCGAATCATGGAATAAAGATGAGATTCGTCTTTCAGCGACGATCGAATCGAAGGGAACTCACGTTACGCCGAAACAGATCAACGACAGTCTCGTCGTTGACGTGATGAGCGAGAACCGCGGTAAAGGCGACGTCGGCGACATCAACTTCAAGCTACAGGTTCCGGTTAATTCGTCAGTTGATTTGGAAACTCGTCGCGGAAACATCAGCGTTTCGAACATTCGCGGTGGTCTCGTGCGCGCGCACGTTTCTTCGGAAGGCGACATCGAGCTGACCAATATCACTGCTTCGCATGTAGTCGCGCAGAACGTTATCGGCAATATATTTTATGACGGCGAGTTTCAGCGCTTCGGCACTTACGAGTTCAAGTCAAACAAGGGCGACATCACGATTCGCATTCCGGGTGATTCTGCGTTTCGTTTAGAAGCGGCATCGCCCGCGCGCAAGATTGCGTTGAACGACTTCTGGAACAAGAATTTCAAGTCGACAGATGGCAGAAAGATCGTTGGCGATGTCGGCGACGGCCGCTCGTCTGTGTCGATTATCAACTTCAGTGGTCAGATCACTTTCTTGCGAAGGTAAACTTCGCAGTTCCAATGGCAAGCCTCATTACGGACGTTGCTTACTGCAACGTCCTTTTTTTGTTTTCGAATGCCGCAAACGACGCTACTATGCTTGGCGATGTCAAAAGCGATCCTTTTTATCTCAATCCTTTTGAGTTTTACTGGTCCAGTCTTCTCTCAAAAACCCTCTGCTCCTGAGATACAACTGCTGAGGCGCACCACGCGCCGACAAGAGACGCGCCGTTTCTCTTACGGTGGCACCGTCACGTTGATCGCAGCGCCGCGAGGTAACGTCACTGTTGAAGGCTGGTCGCGCAATGAAGTCGAGTTGACTGCAGACATCGAGCTGCAGGGTCCTACAGAAGCTGATCTGGACCAGCTTGCGACAGTGAACAGTTTCGTGTTTGACGAAGACTTGAACCACTTGAGCGTCCTCACCACCGGCACGCACGATCGCGCCTACATGAAAAAAGCAGCGAAGAATTTTCCCAAGAAACTGCTCAATCTGCCGTGGAAGATCGATTATCGATTGCGCGTTCCGATTAATACGGATCTTGAAGTGAATGCGGGGCACGGCGCCTTGAAGCTTTCTGGTGTCGAAGGAGCTTTGCGTCTGAGTGCAACTGAAGGCGACACGTCTTTATCGCTTACTGGCGGCACTGTTACCACCACCGTCGCCGCTGGCTCGATTACCTTGAATATTCCGGCCAGGAGTTGGCGCGGCGCTGGTGCAGATATTCGCATTGCTTCCGGAACGATTAATGTCGATCTGCAGCCAGGCTTCAGCGGCGACATCGACGCGGAAGTCCTGCGCACCGGCAAAATCGTCAACACCTTTGAAGGCCTCGCCTCACGCGAAAAACCCGGCATCACGGAACGCACCGTCCGCGGACGCGCTGGTGCCGGCGGCGCATATTTCAAGTTCACAGTTGGTGATGGAACAGTGAACATCCGCCGCGCCGCGCAATAAAACATCCAGCTCACGCCTGTTACATCGCGAAATCCTGTAAAATGCCGTTTCTTTAAACAAGATGAGCATCAAATCAGATAAGTGGATCCGCCGTATGGCCAAAGAGTACGGCATGATCGAGCCATACGAACCCGGCCAAGTCAAAGTCATCGATGGCAAACGAATAGTCTCTTACGGCACGTCGAGTTATGGCTACGACATTCGTTGTGCTGACGAGTTCAAACTCTTCACAAACATCAACAGCACAATCGTCGATCCCAAAGAGTTTGATGAGAACAATTTCGTCAATCTGAGAGGCGAGTCGGTAATCATTCCACCCAATAGTTTCGCCCTCGCGCGCACTGTTGAGTATTTCCGTATCCCACGCAACGTCCTCACGATCTGTCTGGGCAAGAGCACGTATGCGCGCTGCGGAATTCTGGTAAACGTCACACCATTTGAACCGGAATGGGAAGGCTACGTCACGCTCGAGTTCTCCAACACGACGCCTTTGCCCGCAAAGATCTACGCCAACGAAGGTGTCGCCCAGGTCGTCTTCTTCGAATCGGACGAAATTTGCGAAACCTCCTACAAAGATCGCGGCGGCAAATACCAGGGCCAACGCGGCGTCACGCTGCCGAAGATGTAGAGGATGCTGACCCCACTAAATACGCTTCGTTTCAAACAACTTGATGCCCGCGCCGTGCTGCCGAAACGTGGAAGTGTGTTCGCGGCGGGGTTGGATGTTTGCGGGATTGAGGATGTCGAGATTGCTCCTAAACAACGTGTGATGGCGCGAACGGGGCTCGCGGTGGCGATTCCGCCGGGGTTTTACGGAAGGGTGGCGCCGCGATCGGGTTTGGCGGCGAAGAATGGCCTCGATGTGCTCGCCGGGGTGATTGATTCGGATTATCGAGGGGAGATTGTTTGTGTGCTCTATAACACCGGGGACGAGACCATCAAACTGCCCGCCGGAAGTAAGATTTGCCAGTTGATTATCGAACAGATCATCACGCCTGAAGCTGCTTGGGTGACGGATCTTGATGAGACCGCACGCGGCGCGGGCGGATTTGGATCGACAGGCTGACCTCTACTCTGTTAAAAACATAAATGCAACGGGCGGCCACGGAGGGCCGCCCCTACAGTTGTTCTC
>DATFDT010000197.1:0-12851 GCA_035251975.1 Pyrinomonadaceae bacterium
CTGTTTGCACGCTGCGCGCGAGCTGTCGCTCCTGACGATCGAGCAGCTCGCCGCGCTGCGGCATCGTTTCGATTTCATTCTGCTGTTGTTGGCGCGCGCGGTTCGCGAGAGTTTCGTATTGCGAGAACTGTAGATAGACCAGTCTCGCGCAAATTACGAGCATCCAAAAACCAATAAAAGCCGCGACGAAAAGCGCGCGGCCTGGCGAGACATCAGGTCTGGATTTTGATCGAGCGACGAGGCGTGCCAACATCACCTTGTTTCCTTCTACCCAGCAGCGTGATGAGGACGCTTTATTATTAGCCGCGAATTAACGCGGGTTAGCGCGGATTATTTCCAATTTGACCAGGCCGCGCCGGTTTCAATCCGAGGCGTAGTGCAGCGGGCGCGAGTTTGTCGGGCGCCATCGCGCGTTCCTTTTCGAGCGAGAGACGCTGATTCTCGTCGAGCAGTCGCTTGCGCTCGCTGCGCAGGCTCTCGTTTTGATAACCGTACTGCACGGCGGCGAAGTGCTGCTTCGCAGCGAAGACAAAACCGCTGGCGAGAACAAGACCACAGAACAACAACAGGCCGAGACGCGAGAGCGCGGTGACGTCTCGCGTGCGGCGAATCTTTGCGTTGAGTTGATGCTCAGGAAATCGTTTCATAAGACTTATCCGCAGATTTCACAGATTACACAGAGCAAAAACTACGTCTGTGTAATCTGTGGATAAAGTTTTCGAGCCGCGCGGAGCTTGGCGCTGCGTGCGCGCGGGTTCTCTTCAATCTCGCGATCGCTCGGCGCCACGGGCCGGCGCGTCAGCACCTCCACAACCTTCCGCGCGCCGCACGAACAAACCGGCATTCTGGGCGGACATTCACAATGCCCTGAAAGTCTTCTCAACTCGCGTTTGAGGATCCGATCCTCGAGCGAGTGAAAACTAATACCGGCAAACCTGCCATCGGTAATTAAAAGATCGATTGCTGACTCGACAAATTCTCCCAGCCCTTCAAGCTCTCGATTAACGGCGATTCGCAAAGCCTGAAACGTGCGAGTCGCCGGATGAATCTGGTACCGCTTGTGCCCACCGGCTGCGTGTCGCACAAGGTCTGCTAACTCCGTAGTGGTCGTGATCGGCTTCCCTTGTTCGCGACGCTCGACGATGCGACGGGCGATGCGTCGTGAGTGTCGTTCTTCGCCGTATTCGAAAATTATTCTGGCAATTTCCGATTCGGGAAGTTGCTGTAGAAGATCGGCGGCGGTGGCTCCGCTGGTCGGGTCCATCCGCATGTCTAACGGAGCGTCAAAACGAAAACTAAACCCACGTTCGGGTGAATCAAACTGCAATGAAGAGACGCCAAGATCGACAAGAATGCCGTTCGGATCGCGCTCATCTGCCTGTTGGAGGATGGCGTTGATGTCGCGAAAGTTGGCTTGAAAAGCATGGAATCGATCTCCGAAAGGCGCTAATCGTTGTCGGGTATAGGCGAGCGCCGCGGGGTCGAGATCCATTCCGATGACGCGAGTGTCGGGGGAGGATTTCAAGATTGCTTCACTGTGTCCGCCAAGACCAACCGTGCAATCTACAAAGAGACCTCCTCGCTCAGGAGCGAGGAATTTCAATGTCTCTTCTAGCAGCACGGGGCGATGGGGCGCGCCTCTGCCCCCCAAAGGCGCAGCCATCACCACCGCCCCGTGATCTCGTTCAAAGATCCGTCAATGTCAAATTCCAAGTCTCGCAATCGCAGCCTCGTCTTCCTCCGTGTATGGATCGGCGAGCATGCGAGCTTTGAACTTGTCGAGCTCCCAAACTTCCAAATAGGTCAGGTAGCCAAGCACCGCCACGTCGCCTAAAACTTCCGCACTTTTACGTAGCAATGGATGAATCAACAGGCGGCCCTGGCCGTCTATCGTGGATTGCTGACCAAAATAATTCGTTCTATCAAGGAACCGTCTGCGCGCCGGATCCATCGACGGCAATAACGAAAGCCTCTGTTCGATGGATTCCCATTCCGGCAGTGGGTAAATCCGAACGTACTCGCCAGTGAGGCTCGTGATATAAAAGTCTTTGCCGTGCTTCTCTTCGATCAGCCGCCGAAATTCAGTCGGAACTTTGAGGCGCCCCTTTACATCGATTCGCGCCGTGTAGTTTCCTCGCAGCATAATTTCTGACCCGACGAGAGAGCATTGGTGGGTGGCCCAAAGGAAAAGCGTTGCTGATGATCGGTGTTGCTACGAGGTTGGACCCACTTCCGACCACTTTTGACCACCCGAAGAGAAAATACGCCGCACACCACGGTGTGTCAATAGTTTAATGTTCCCAGATGATCGCCTCGTGTTCGCCTCTACGGCGTGGAAGAATTTCTCCCGCGGCGGCGCAACGGCGCAACGAGAGACTGAATTCTTGTTTGCGCTTCCGTTGCGCCGCTGCGCCGCTGCGGGAGAAAAATTGTTATAGTGGCCCACCACATAATGACATCGATTCTCCTGTTCGGGTTGCTGGCGGCGGGCGCCAATGTCCTCGGTGGGCTCGTTCTGGTCAAATCAGGCGCCCACCGCTACGGCGAACGCTTCCTTAAATACCTCGTCGCGCTCGGCGCCGGCTTCATGCTCGCCGCCATCTTCATCGAGATTCTCCCGGAAACAGTCGGCATTTGGACGAGCGCATCACCCAGTCAGCCGACCCCCGAAGCTGTCGCGGGCGCAATGACACTGCTGCTCGCCGGCTATTTATCAATACAGTTTTTCGAGCACACGCTCGCTCCGCACTTCCATTTCGGCGCGGAAACACATCCGGAATCTTTTCTGCGGCCGTCATCCGCATACACCGCCGTCGGTGGTCTTTGTATTCACACCTTCTTCGACGGTGTCTCGATTGCATCCGCTTTTCTCGTTAACTTCAAAGTCGGTATCCTGGTGTTTATCGCGATTCTGCTCCACAAAATGCCCGAAGGTTTTACTGTGGCATCGATCATGCTTGCGACTGGACGGTCTACCCAGAAGGCTTTGATTGCGACTGCGGCGGTCGGCGCCGCGACTCTGGCAGGTGTGATCGGCGTCGCTTTGCTTCAGGAACGTGTGAACAACGCGGTTGGTTATGCACTACCGTTTTCTGCGGGCGTGACCCTTTATGTGGCCGCCAGCGACCTGATCCCCGAAGTGAACTATAAAGAAGAAAGAAACCCCACGGTCTCGATTGTCGTTTTTGGAGGAGTTGCCCTCTTCTATTTACTGCATCGTCTGATAGAGGGTTAGCACTGACAAGATTTCGCCATTGCACGCGCGCTTGAAAAAATTACTTTTTGCCTCGGCCAGCTTCGGCCTTCTGCTCCTGGTCTTTTCGGTTGCGGTTAGCGCCCAGACTACCCCGCAGTCGCCTGTTCCACTTCCAGTTCCCTTCAGTCCGATCGTCGATAACGCGCACGTCATCGACAGCGACACGCGACAACGTCTCGAACAGATCTATCGCGATCTGAAGGAGCGCGGGAACATCGAATACGCCGTGTTAACGGTTCCGACGACAAATGACCGCGACATCTACGACTTTTCACTCGCAGTCGCGCGCGGCTGGGGCATCGGCGCGAAAGACAGCGAAAAGGCGGCTTTCCTGCTCGTCGTCGCGATTCAGGATCGCAAGTACTTCACGCAAGTAAGCCGTCACCTCGAAGGCGATCTGCCGGACGGACTCGTGGGCCAGATTCAACGGCAACGCATGGTGCCGCAGTTCAGACAACAGAACTACAGCAAAGGCATCCGCGACACGATCGAGGCTTACGTCGCGACACTCGCAGAAAAACGTGGCTTCAGTGTTGAAGGAATCGGTGAGAATCAGGCCGTTGAGATACAAGACCAACCGCAGCAAAGAGCTCCGCAAACGACTTTGAGCACGGTGTGCTGCGGCATAATCGTCATCATCTTCATATTGATCCTGCTGTCGTCGGCGTCAAGAAGAAGAGGTGGTTTCGGGGGAGGTAGTGGTTGTTTGCAGGCGCTGTTGTGGGGAAGTTTGTTTAGTAATTTGGGAGGCGGTCGACGCAGCGGTTGGGGCGGCGGAGGATTCGGTGGTGGTGGCGGCTTTGGCGGCGGTGGTGGATTTGGTGGCGGTTTTGGCGGAGGAGGCGACTTTGGTGGCGGAGGCTCGGGTGGCAGTTGGTAAATAGCCACGGATTGCAGGGATAAAATTATGGTTAAGACTGCAGTACAGGAAGCTCTCAACGGACTCGTCGAGGATCTGCGCGCAACGCACGGAGCGAACCTCGCTTCAGTCGTGCTCTACGGCTCTGCCGCTGCGGGCGATAACATCGAGCTGCGCTCCGACTACAACATCCTGATCGCATTGAACCGCATCACGCCGGAAGACTTGCGCCAGGCACAAGCGCCGATGCGTGAGTGGCAGCGGTTGGGCCATCCACTGCCCGTTTATTTCACTGTCGAAGAGCTCTCGGATGCTGCGGACGTATTTCCGATAGAGTTTCACCAGATGGCAAACGCGCGCGTGGTTCTTTTCGGCCACGATCCTTTTGAGTTTGTAAAACTTTCCGATGCAAACCTGCGTCACCAGGCGGAGTATGAGCTGAGAAGCAAGTTGATTCAGTTACGCCGGTTTTACATCCCCGCGTCGATTTCAGTCGAGAAGTTGAGCGATTTGATGAGCGACAGCTTGTCGAGTTTCGCATCGCTCTTCCGGGCCGTGTTGATGTTGCACGGTTACGACGCACCAGTTTCGAAACCCGAAGTTGTGCGTGCGACAGCGAAACTGTTGCAGCTAGACCCGGCGCCCTTTGAACGAATTTTTGAGTTTCGCGCAAACGATCGTCTTCCCTCGTCAGAAAAAGAAGCGAATGATCTTTTCGGAGCTTACCTGTTTCAGATCGAGCAGGTAGTTGAATCAGTTGACCAGCTTGGAACGGCAACTCAGTAACTTTACACATGGGAGATTTGAGATGAAGACGCGAAGATTAGTATTGCTTGTCGGCCTTGTGCTGATTGCTTTTGCGGCGAGTGGCTGTGGTTACAACACGCTAACGACGAAGCAACAGGACGTCAAGGCGAAATGGGCCAACGTTGAAACACAACTACAACGACGTGGCGACCTTTTAAATAATCTTGCCGAGTCAGCAAAGATGGCGGGCATTCAGGAGCAGGAAGTATTCGGCCAGATTGCGGCCGCTCGTTCGCGACTCCTCAATGCCCAGAACCAGGCTCCGCAAGGTGAGGGTGGCGACAAATCACCGGAACAAAAACAAGCGGTTATCGACGCTGCGAACAGTTTCGGCGGCACGATCGGGCGTTTGCTGGTGCTGCAGGAAGCATATCCAAATCTGAAATCGAATGAAAACTTTTTGAAGTTACAGGATGAGGTTGCGGGCACTGAGAACCGCGTCGCCACGGCGCGCACCGACTACAACACGAGCGTGCAGGACTACAACACCACGCGCGCGCGCTTTCCGACAGTAATTTCAGCGAAGCTTTTCGGATTCAAGGAGGAGCCGTTCTTCAAGGCTGACGAAGCGGCGAAGCAGGTACCGCAGATCAACGCGAATTCGCTGCGGCAGAATCAGAACACAAAATGAAATTTAGCCGCGGATGAACGCGGATGAACGCAGATCAGCGTTTATCCGCGTAAATCCGCGGCCTAGAAACCTCTTGAGCTACACATCGCGCAGTGATCACACGGCTTACCACCAGGTTCCATGCTGCACTGCTTTTCGGTTTGGAAGAAGTCGACGAGTTCCGACACCGTCGCTTCTTCCACACCAAAACGATCGAAACTCGGATGACTCCACGGTGAATGCACGCGTGGAACGCTAACCTTAGCTTCAATCTGAACCAATCGATCCTGGAGCTCATTCAGCGTCGCGCGCACCGCCGCCAACTCTGAACTGATATCACTGCTCTGAGGCGTAGTAGCGCCCGACGCCACGCGCCGCGCGATCCTCTCCGCCATCAGTCTTGCTTGATCTTCCATCTACGTTAAGAGATCGATCCGATCCACAACCCCAACGATTGCTGAATCAATCGCAGCGCCCGCCTCGCCCGTCGCGGCAGTCGACGCGCTCCATCCTTCCTGAACGATCAGCACCGTATCACCAATACCCGCGTCAACCGAATCGAGCGCGAGTGTCGAATAACTCGTATCCTCACCTTCCGGCGTGATCTGCTGGCACAACATCACACGCGCACTCTCGTAGCGCCTGTTCTTTTGCGTTGCGACGATGTTTCCGACCACGCGTGCGAGAATCATCTGGTTACGTGTTGCTCCGAATCGACAATGCCGACGATCGTGCAATCAGTCGGTGTGTCTTCTCGTTTGAACGGAAAACTCGCTTCCTTGCCGCGACACCAGAACACCAGCTCTCCAACACCCGCGCCGATCGCATCGACCGCCACCATCGGCTTGCCTGACGGTTCAAGCTTCCAGTTGAGAGTCTGCACGATCAGCAGCTTTCGTCCTTCGAGCGAATCGTTCTTCACTGTTGCCACGACTGTGCCGATCACACGCGCGAGTTGCATCTTTAATTCTGGACCACGTCAACAGTGTCAATGACGCCGATGATCGCTGCATCAACAGGCACATCTTTCATCCCCTGGGCCAGGCGCGCACTCGATCCGGCGACAACCAAAACACGCTCGTGAAATCCGGCCCCCACTGTGTCAACTGCAACCACGTAGCCGGTGGTGTCGCTGCCGTCTACGTTAATCGGTCTCACGATCAGCAACTTCTTTCCGCTCAACCGTTCATCTTTTTGCGTGGAGACAACAGTCCCGAGGATGCGAGCAATGATCATGCTGGTTAGCGATCGAGACCGATCGGAAGATTCTCGTCGACACTGCCATGCGGACGCGGAATCACGTGCACGCTAACGAGCTCGCCAACGCGTCGCGCGGCTGCGGCGCCCGCGTCGGTCGCAGCTTTCACGGCGGCCACATCACCACGCACAATCGCAGTCACAAAGCCGGCACCGATCTTTTCGTAACCGACGAGCGTGACGTTCGCGGCCTTCACCATCGCGTCAGCGGCTTCGATCATCGCGACGAGGCCTTTTGTTTCAACCATTCCGAGTGCTTCTTGCATTCAGATGCTCCTAACAGAAATTTTTAGTTATGGATTATTTACCATTAACTGCCTGACTTAACAATTCAACCAGCTCTTCGCGCGTGAGTGAAATCTTTGCTTCACCGTTTTCCGAAGGATTTAGATAACCGCAAGCCTGCCCGCGCGCTGATTCGCCGAGATACCCAGCCTTCTCACGGACGTTGATCAACTTCTCAATCGCATCGGCGGGCAGATTTTTCGAACCGCCGAGCATGCGCGAAAGGATCGCGATCTTTGCCGTGTGTTCCAACGTCTCGAGACGGTCCCACGCCTGCCAGAGATCCGCGCCATAAGCAACCGCGCCGTGATTAGCCATCAGGAGCGCGTTGTGATGTTGCACGAACGGCTGCATCTCACGAGTCAATTCTTCTGTTGACGGAGTTCCATAAGCTGCAAGCGGCACACATCCGAGTGTCAGGATCACTTCGGAAAGTATCGGCTGATCGATCGCTAAACCTGCGACGGCGAATGCTGTCCCGTGCGGTGGATGTGCGTGGCAAACCGCCTTCACATCCGGACGCTCACGATAGATCAAAAGATGCATCGCAAGCTCGCTCGATGCTTTACGATCGTTCAGCGCTTTGCCTTCGAGATCCGTGATCGCGATCAGATCCTCGGTCATGCGTCCTTTGCACGTCATCGTCGGCGTCGCGAGAATGCGGCCGTCGTTTAGTCGCACACTCACGTTGCCGTCAGACGAGACGACATAGCTCCGCTCGTACATCAGGTGGCAAACTCGGATCAGATCACTTTTGATTGTCTGCTCATCCATGGAATGTCGCTTTTGCGCTTTTGCGTCTTTGCGTGAGACGCAGCGCCGGAAGGCTGAGATAGAAAATACGACAATGATTCCAACGACGTCGTTAGATCAACTGTTTTGACCTTTACGCCGCGCCGCGAGATCAACGACGCCGGCGCGAAGTTCAGCACCGCCTTAATCCCAGCCGACATGATTTGGTTGAGAACTCTTTGCGCGGCTTTCGCGGGCACAGCGATCACCATCACGTCGATCGCTTCCGCACGAATGATCTTCGAGATCTCGTCAACATCGTGCACGAGCAGCTTCGCGTCGCCAATCCGACGACCGATCTTTTGTCGATCGTTATCAAACAGCGCGACGACCATGAAGTTTGATTTGTCGAAACCGTTGTAGTTTGCGAGTGCGGTGCCCAGACGGCCCGCGCCCACGATGCCGACGCGATGCGGCGTGTCGAGACCGAGTATCTTCGTGATGTGTTCGCGCAGATCGTCGACGTAGTAACCAACACCGCGCACACCAAACTCGCCAAAGTAACCGAGATCTTTTCTGATCTGGGCCGAGTTGAGATTGAACTGCTCGGCCAGCGCCTGCGATGAGATGGTTTTGATTCCGGCACTGTTAAGCGCATTGAGGCAACGAAGGTAAACACTCAAGCGGCTCGTTGTTAATTCTGATATTTTCTCGGACTTCATGGGGCGGAACCTGTCGGCAGCAAGTATAGCGCGATAGCTCTTGTAGGTCATATCTGTCCTATCGGTTTCTGTTACAATCCCGCCCGCATGATTGCGCATCTCAACGGCATACTGCTCTCGAAACAAGCGACTTCCGTGATCGTCGACGTCAGCGGCGTCGGCTATGAAGTCAGCATTCCGCTCTCGACCTTCTACGATCTGGAAGACCTTGGCTCGACGGTTCAGCTTCGCATCTACACGCACGTTCGCGAAGATGCGATTCAGCTTTACGGCTTCAAAACCACACGCGAGCGTGAACTGTTTCTGAAGATCATCTCGGTGAGCGGCATCGGTCCCAAACTCGGCATCACGCTGCTTTCCGGCATGAGCGCCGATGAAATGATCGCGTCGATCAGAACCAACAATCTCGCGCGACTCACACTGATCCCCGGCGTCGGACGCAAAACTGCCGAACGCCTAATCTTGGAGCTCCGTGAGAAGATCGCCGATCTATCGTCTGCGGAACTCGAGGAAGAGCTGGGAGCGAAACCGGAAGCGACCGAGTTAACCGAAAACACTGTTCGCGCCGACGCGCTTTCAGCACTACTCAATCTCGGCTACCAACGCTCCGGCGCGGAAAAAGCCATCGACGCCGCACTCGGCGAAGGCGGCGACGTCACGGTCGAGTCGATCCTGCGGCGCAGTCTGAAGAAACTCGCAAGGGTTTGAAATCAACATGGCTCCTGAGTCAATATCAGCGCGCGTGAAAGACAGTCTGCCTAGCGATGAGGATCGGCAATTCGATCTCACTCTGCGCCCGACTCGTATCGAGGAATACATCGGCCAGCGTCAGGTCAAGGAGAACCTGCGCGTCTACATGAAAGCCGCGCGCAATCGTCGCGAAGCCCTCGACCACGTGCTGCTCACCGGCCCACCGGGTTTAGGCAAGACCACGCTCGCAAACATCATCGCGAACGAAATGGGCGCTGAATTACGCTCGACTGCCGGTCCCGCGATCGAGAAAGCGGGCGACATCGCTGCTCTGCTGACCAACCTTCAGGAAGGTGACGTTCTCTTTATCGATGAGATCCACCGCCTGCTGCCTGCGCTTGAAGAAAAACTCTACCCGGCGATGGAGGACTATCAACTCGATTTGCTAATCGGCCAGGGCGCTGCGGCACGTTCCATCAAACTCGAGCTGCCGAAGTTCACGCTCATCGGCGCCACGACGCGAGCCGGGCTGATCACTGCACCGCTGCGCGGTCGTTTCGGTATCGTCTTTCATCTCGACTTCTACCCGCACGAAGATCTCGAAGTGATCTGCAAACGCTCGGCTGAGATCCTCGGCGTCGAGATCGATAATGAAGGCGCGCGTGAAATCGCGCGACGCGCGCGCGGCACGCCACGTATCGTCAATCGACTGCTGCGTCGTGTGCGCGATTATGCTGAAGTCGATTACGACGGGCGCATTAACAAAGAAGTCGCAAACGATGCGTTGAATCGGATGGAAGTCGACACGTACGGGCTCGACGAAATGGATCGCAAACTGCTGTTGACGATCATCGAGAAGTTCAGCGGTGGACCAGTCGGACTGGGCACGATTTCCGCGTCGATTCACGAAGAGAAAGATTCAATCGAGGAGATCATCGAACCGTATTTGATACAGATTGGATTCCTGGATCGGACGCCGCGCGGGCGACTCGCGACGCCGCTCGCGTACGAACATTTCGGTATTAAGACCCCCGGCTCGAGAATACCCAGCCTGTTCGACCCCCGCTGAATCCCCGTTTATCTGCGGCTGAGTTCATGAAACGTTGGCCTTCATTTTCACGTCATTCATTCGGCGTTCGAAATCGCTCGCCGTGGACCTCGATGCTCGGCCACTCGCTGCATCAGTTCCACGAAAACGATCTCTTCACCTCGGCAGCGGCGATGAGTTACTTCGGCCTAATGGCGCTCTTCCCGGCCCTGTTGCTCATGTTCGCACTCAGCAACAAACTCGCCGCCGGCAGTCAACTGCTGACCCACGCCGTAGATGTTTATCCCGGATCGAGCAAGTTCCTGCGTGACACGATCGAGGCATTCTCGGATATCGGAGTGGGTGCGGTTATCACTTGCGTCATCCTTGTCTTCTGGGCCGGCTCGTGGGTGTTTGCCGTAATCGAACGCGCACTCAATCGCATCTGGGGCGCGACGTCGAGAACGTTTTTGCATGGACGCGCACTGACGATCGGAATGGTCGGACTGGTTGGACTACTGCTGGCGTCTTCGGTTCTCGTGACGGGGATTCTCGTTGCGCTACGTGAAATGGCGGGCCGGCTCTCGCCGCGGCAGATCGAGCGATACACGTTACTCGCATCAGTCGGCAGCGCGTTCTGGCAGGTGTTGTTTGCGACACTGAGTTATCTGGTTACGGTGGCGCTCTTCGTGCTCGTCTATCGCTTCATGCCGAAAGCGGAAGTCACCTTGCGAGATACTCTGCCGGGCGCGTTTCTTGCGGGACTGCTGTGGGAACTCGCGAAGTACATCTTCGCGCTGAGTCTTCATTACTTTCATTACGATCAGGTTTACGGATCTGTCGGCGCCGTCGTCGCTGTTCTCACGTGGAGCTATGTTTCGAGTTTGATCCTGCTCTTCGGCGCCCAGCTCACGGCGGTATTCCATTACGAGCACCCCTCAGCCACGGATTAACACGGATGCAAATCGCGGATTTTGATTACGAGCTACCGGCGGAGTTGGTCGCGCAGACGCCGTTGGAAGAGCGTGATGCGTCGCGCATGCTGGTGCTCGATCGAGGAGCGGCGACGTGGGTTGATTCGGCGTTTAAAGAGTTCACGAAGTATCTGCGGGCGGATGATGTTGTGGTCGTTAACAACTCGCGTGTGATTCCCGCGCGACTGCTCGGGCATCGTGAGGAGTCAGGCGGGCAGGTCGAGATCTTCCTCGTACGCGAGATTGAGCCGGAAGTTTGGGAAGCGCTTGTGCGTCCCGGCGGCCGTCTGAAAAAAAGCGCGCGTGCGGTCTTTGGTGATGGTCGGTTGATCGCCGAACTGCTCGACGCGCCAGGAGTCGAGATGCGTCGCGTGCGTTTCCATTGTGAAGGTTCGTTTCACGACGTGCTCGCGCAGATCGGATCGACGCCGCTGCCGCCTTACATCAAGCGCCCTGCCGGTGTTTCGAATGAAGATCGCGAACGATACCAGACTGTTTATTCCAAACAGCGCGGTGCGATCGCAGCCCCGACCGCCGGTCTGCATTTCACCCCGTCAGTGCTTGAAGAAGTGGCGAAGATTGCCACGCTCGCGGAAGTCACGCTGCACGTCGGTTACGGAACGTTCGAGCCCGTTCGTGTTGACGATGTAGACCAGCATTCAGTCAGCAGCGAACACTACGAGATCTCCGAAGCCACTGCGCAAAAGATTAACGAAGCACAGCGCGTAATCGTTGTCGGGACCACGACGATGCGGGCGCTCGAGTCATCCGCAAACGAGGGCGGTGAGGTTGTCGCCGGTCCTGGTGTGGCGAGCCTAACAATTAAACCTGGATATCGTTTTCGCGTTGCGGATGCCCTGCTTACCAACTTTCACCTGCCGCGCTCATCGCTGCTGATTCTTGTCAGCGCCTTCGCGGATCGCGACCTCGTTCTGCGTGCGTACGGCCACGCCGTTGCCGAACGATATCGCTTTTACAGTTACGGTGACTGCATGTTAATCCTGTAGGCAATCTGAAAAAGTCGATGCTAAACTAGCGGTGGTTGTCGTCTCTCCCAGGCCTAAATAACGTTATGGCAGTACTGAAGAAATTTCGCTCCCGCTGGTGGTCGCCGTCGGATGTTGAATTCGATAGCGAGAAGAAAGAGAAGACACCAACACCTTCGTGGGGCACGAGCTACGACATCCGCCCGCTGACCATCTCGCAACTGGATGAGGTCTGGCGACTCGATCAGCGCTGCTTTATCGACGGCGAGGCCTACAGCCGCGAAACATTCGACTACCTTCTCACTGCACCTGAATCAGTTTCGTATCGAGCGGTGACGCCGGGCGGCGTGATGGCGGGATTCGTGATCGGATTAGTCGAACCGGATCACACTGGACATGTGACGACTGTCGGCGTCGCACCTGAGCACCGGCGACGCAATCTTGCGAAGAGATTAATGGGACAGGTTGAAGATGGCTTTCGAAAGCGGAATGTGAGACTGGTGCGACTCGAGGTTCGGACAATGAACATCGCCGCACAGAAACTCTACGAAAGTCTCGGCTACTCGATCACGCAAAAGCTGCCGAAGTACTACTCAAATGGCGGCGACGGATTGTTAATGCTCAAGAGCCTGGAATAGGATTTCTC
>DATFDT010000198.1:0-18492 GCA_035251975.1 Pyrinomonadaceae bacterium
CCTGACTTGTTCTATTTTTTGATTCAAGTTTCCATTAGACGATTTGCGCAACTGAGAATAGAACAAGTCAGGAAGAGGGGCTTGCCCCCGCTCTAACCGATGTTGCGTGGATCCGCTGCAACACACTAATACCCCACTACCAAAAATTTCTGTTTTTATGAATGCGCGATGATAGAGGTTATAAAGGTGAGTTGTGAAGATAAAACTTATTATATTTTCAATAAATAGATTGCGACGGCGACCAGCACGAGTCCGATGACTACAGCGATGACGATGGTCTGAGACCAGTTTCGACCAACCTGTATCTTCGTCAGACCCGATGCACTCTCGAATTGCCCACTCATCTGGTAATCCGTCTTCCGCTGGTCCATCAGGTCTGCATTAGCCACGAAATTGGCAATGTCTTTCGCGGCATTTTCATACTTGATCTCGCCGCGCTTCTTTTCCGCAACGATGCGCATAGCTTCCTGAGCGGCCTTTGCTTTCACCTGCCGCGCTTGATCTTCATCAAGGTTACTGAACACATCGTCGAAGATGTCGTCAGCCGTCGGCTTAAACAGTCCGGTGTTGTTATTTTGTCTGACCAGATGTGTTTCGTCGTTTTCGTCTTTGGCCATCTTGCGTCTCCCTGAGATTTTCAGCTCGATGTTTCCGTACGGTAAGCCAATCGTATGCGTGATCTTCGTCTTTCCGTGCACGCGTGCGAGAACGGCTTCGAGATCCTGCATCTCGTGCTCTAACAGTCTAACAGCAACTGCGCCCTCGAGAGCCTGCGAATGCGACAGAAGCGCGCGGGCGACTTGCATGTCTCCACTCGACAACCAGGTCAAACGGCTTTCGACTATCTCTGGAAGATTTGACGTGTATGCCTTCTCAACGATGCGCTTCACGAGTGGGACCAGCCTTGACTTCCAATCGTCAACCTTCACTTTGATCGAGTGATGTTCAGGTTTGCGGTGTCGCTCGCGTAGCTTTCTCAATAACTCACATTTGCCGTCGAAGTTAAGGACCTTAGGCAGATGGTCAAGCAAGCGATTAATCGTTTGCGCGCTGGGGCGGACTATGCCCGCTTTCCACTCGTCATAAACCTTCCGGGCATAACCGGCTGCGCCCTCACCATATTCGTCTTCATAGATGTTGAAGAGCCGGGCCAACTGGTCAGCGGAAAGCTCGTAGAACTTCTCAAGTACGTCTCGATCGAAACCGCCGACCATCGCTGACAGCATTTCGCGCTGACTGCGATGGCGATTTCTCCAGAATGTCGCGTCACGCGAGGAGAGTAGTCGAACCACGTAAACATTGTAATGGAATAGCCAGTTTCTCATAAATATTGTGAGGCCCCCGCTTGACTGGTTTAATAAACAAACTCACCGCAGCAGGAGTCATACTGGCTTCTGTAATTCTCGGCCAGGGCTGTCGTACCGCTAAACCCGCGGAATCGATACCCGCCAGTAGATCAAACTCTAATGCGTCGGGAACTACGGCGTCAGTGCCTGCACCACCGCAAACAGAATCGGAGTGTGATCCGAACTACTTCCCGTGTGTTCCGCTAGCAAGTGATGTTGATTGTGCGGGTGGAAGAGGTAATGGACCAGCGTTCGTGAAAGGTCCCGTCAAGGTTATCGGCAAAGATATCTATAAACTAGACGGAGACCACAACGGCATCGGCTGTGAATAACAATCCGTGTTTGGATTAAACTGAAACACGAATAACGTATGCCGCCTAGAATTCTCCAGATCAAAGTCAAACCCAACTCAAGGGCGAGTCTGCTTGAGCAAAAGGAAGACGGGACGTGGCTCGCCCAGATCAAGTCGCCCCCGGTCGACGGAAAGGCGAACGTAGAACTGATCGCGCTCGTCGCCAAACACTTCGGGTGCCGAAAATCAGAAGTCTCCATAAAATCGGGCGGCTCCAGCCGTACAAAGCTCATTCAGATCAACGAAAATCCGCTTTAACCAATCCCTCTCAATCCGCGCGCATGAAATTTCTTCGGAACTTTTTCTTCCCGTATGCGTCTTAGTTGACTGAAATTCGAATCTGGTCAGCAGTCAAGAATCTACAAATGGTCGCAATTGCACCAAAGGAAACCGTAAAAGACGCGATTTTGGACGCTACGGACCGCCTTCTCGCCCGGTTTGGCTACCGGAAAATGACGGTCGAGGATATCGCCGCCGAAGCCGGAATCGGCAAAGGCACGATCTACCTGCACTTCAGTAGTAAAGAAGAGGTCGTGCTGTCGCACATCGATCGCATCGTCGACCGGCTCAAGGAGCGCTTGCTGGAGATCGCCGGCTCGGACAACTCAGCCGCGGATCGACTCCGCCTGATGCTCCTGACGCGCGTGTTGTTTCGCTTCGACAGCATTCAGCACTACACGCAAAGTCTGAACGATCTGCTCGCAGTCCTGCGTCCCGGCTTGCTCAGCCGGCGCGCACAATACTTCGAGTCCGAGGCGCAGATCTTTGCCCAGGTATTAATGTCAGGCCGCGAATCCGGTGAGTTTAGTTTCGACAACGAGCACGCCACCGCGCACGCGCTTTTGCAGGCCACGAATGGTCTGTTGCCTTACAGCTTGAGCACAACTGAACTGGGCGCGCGTGAAGAAGTCGAGCAGCGAGCAGCAGACGTAGCCAACTTAATGCTGCGCGGCGTGCTCAGTCGTTAGATTCAACTGTAGGGGTGGCCCTCCGTGGCCACCCGTGTTGTCACATTTTAAGTAAGGAGAACAATCAATGCTCAAAACCACCACCTCGAAGGTCATTTTCCGCCTGGCCATCGTTTGCTCACTCGCATTCTCGTATGCGGTCGTTAGCTTCGCACAGCCGGAACAACCCGATCTCACCATCGATGCCGCCACCCGAACACAAGTAATCGATGGAATTCTAAAACGTCTTAACGACTCATATGTGTTCCCCGACGTTGCGAAGAAGATGGAACAGTCAATTCGCGAGCGCGTCGACAAGAAGGAATACGATCAGATCACGAGCGCAAAGGAATTTGCGACGAAGCTAACCACTGATCTGCAAGCTGTCAGTCACGACAAACACCTGCGTGTGCGCTATTCGAATCAGGTGATTCCCGAGCGTGGACCACGTCGCGAGCCGACGGCCGAAGAGCGTGAACAAAGAAAGCGCGATCTGACCTGGATGAATCATGGTTTCGGCAAGGTTGAGCGACTGCCGGGCAACATCGGCTATCTCGAGTTCTTCAACTTCGCAGACGAAGAGCTCGGCGCCGACACAGTCGCCGCGGCGATGAATTTTATCAACGGCACTGACGCGCTGATCATCGACATGAGAAAGAATGGTGGTGGCAATCCGGCGATGGTCGCACTCGTTTGTTCTTACTTGTTTGGTCCTGAGCCGGTCCACCTGAACGATCTTTACTGGCGCGAAGGTAACAAAACGGAAGAGTTCTGGACGAAGAAAGAAGTCGCCGGCAAACGCTATCTGAACAAGGACGTTTATGTTTTGACGAGCAAACGAACGTTCTCAGGCGCGGAAGAATTCACTTACAACCTGAAGAACCTCAAGCGCGCAACGATCATCGGCGAGACGACCGGTGGCGGCGCACATCCGGGCGGTGGTTTCCGCATCAGCGAACATTACGGAATGTTTGTGCCAACCGGACGCGCGATCAGTCCGATTACTAAAACCAATTGGGAAGGCACAGGCGTGACGCCTGACGTCAGCGTGCCGGCTGAGCAAGCGCTGCACGTCGCGCGTATCACGGCGCTGAAGAAGTCGTTAACGACCGTAAGTTCCGACTTCAAACCCGGCGTCGAAGAAGAGATTAAGAAGCTCGAGTCAGAGCTTGCGGCGATGAAATCCAAGAGCTAGATCCGTTTTTTATCCGTCTAATCCGCGGTTAAGGATTAAGATTGAAACATGAAACGTCTGGCGATTTTAGTTCTCTTCTTTTCATCAGTAACCACCAACGCACAAAACTGGCCCTCGTTTCGTGGTCCAAATGCGTCGGGTGTGGCCGAAGGCACAAATCCACCGGTCGCCTGGGATCTGGAAAAGTCGCAAAACGTTCTTTGGAAAACCGATATTCCTGGTCTTTCACATTCAAGTCCGATTGTTTGGGGTAACAATATCTTTGTGATCACTGCTGTCAGCAGTGAAGCGAAGCCGACTTTCAAGGCGAAGGATCGAGGCATTGGCCTGGCAACTGACGATGTCAGCCACACCTGGATAATCTTCGCTTTGGACAAACGTAACGGCCGCGTGATCTGGACCGAGAAAGCTTACGAAGGCGTGCCACGAGCCAAACGTCACGTCAAGGCGACGCAGGCTAACTCGACTCCAGTGACCGACGGCCGTTACGTTGCCGCGCTTTTCGGTTCCGAAGGTCTCGCTTGTTACGACCTCAAAGGCAAGTTGTTATGGAAACAGGATCTCGGCGTGCTGAATCCGGGACTCTGGGACGACAAAGAATCTTCGTGGGGACACGCGAGTAGTCCGATCATTTATCGCGACCTCGTGATCGTTCAGGCAGACGGTCACAAGCAATCGTTCATCGCTGCGTTCAATCTTAAAGACGGCAAACAAGCGTGGCGCGTCGAACGCAACGAGATCACATCATGGACCACGCCGGCGATCTATCAAGGCAAAGATCGCGTGGAGCTGATCGCTAACGGCGGTCGATACATTCGCGGTTACGATCCTTTAACAGGCAAAGAACTGTGGCGCTTCGCAGACAATGACACGCAAGTGAAGATGCAGGCGCCGCTCATCGCAAACGATCTCATTTACATCACCGGTGGCTATCCACCGGGCCGCGCGATGTATGCATTTCGTCCCGGCGCAGTAGGCGACATCTCACTCAAGTCAGGCGAAGACAAGAACGCCTTTCTCGCCTGGAACACCAGCAAAGGGAGTCCTTACACACCCACACCGATCATCTACGGCGATTTATTCTACGCTCTCGCAGACAACGGCGTGCTCAGCGCCTACGATGCAAAAACCGGTGAGAATATCTACCAGCAACGACTGCCGACTTCCTTCAGTGCATCACCAGTCGCAGCGGATGGAAAGTTATATCTCCTGAGCGAAGATGGCGACGTCTTTGTAGTGAAGGCCGGCAAACAATACGAACTGCTCTCACGCAACATCATGGGCCAACCCCTAATGGCCACCCCCGCGCTCGCTGACGGAATGCTAATCATCCGCGGCGAAAACACCCTCTACGCCCTCGGCGAGCGCAAGTCCACAAAGAACTAAGCCTCGACACCGCTCTCTGAACCGATCACAATTTGTGATCGGTTCAGGAAGCAACTTTGCCCGACACATTGAGCTCACCTTTTTGCTGACCGCGAGCGGAACCCAATTTTACGCGCTCGATTAGGCGTCACCATCAGTTGTCGAATCGCTGCCAAGACAACAAGCATAGACGAGGGTCACGATGCTTTCTGAACCTATCACAATTTGTGAGAGGAGTCGCCAGGTCGTGTAGTTCGATTCCTGACCATAGATCGAGATGTCGCCGAGTTTGCCCGCATGAGCCTCGATAAACTTCTCACTCGAAACAAACATCCCGCCGGATCCACAACACGGATCGTAAACTCGTCCTTTGTAAGGCGCGAGCATCTCGACCAGCACACGGACAACTCGCGACGGCGTGTAAAACTGCCCGCCTTTCTTTCCTTCCGCACTCGCAAACTGCGAAAGAAAGTACTCATACACGCGCCCGAGAATGTCTTTCGCGCGATCCGCCGGGCTGCCAAGTCCGATATCGCTCACGAGATTGATAAGCTGGCCCAATCGTTCTTTGTCTAACCCGGGCCGCGCGTAGTCTTTCGGTAGCACGCTCTTCAGTGAAGGGTTATCACGCTCAATGGCAGTCATGGCATCGTCAACCAATGTCCCAATCGTCGGTTGCGGCGCGTTCGCCTTCAAATGGGACCAACGCGCTTCCTTTGGCACCCAGAAAATACTCGCCGCACGATACTCGTCGCGATCTTCAGGATCTGCCCCTTCGGCCCTTTGACTCTCCAGTTCAGTATGTTTCGCTTCGAAGGCGTCTGAGATGTATTTGAGGAAGATCAGGCCCAGGACCACGTGCTTGTATTCCGCCGCGTCCATGTTGTTGCGCAGCGCATCAGCGGCTTGCCAGAGTTTCGCTTCGAATCCCAGGTTACCGGTATTGTTATTGCTTTTAGCAGTCTTCTTTGCCTTTGGCACAGATTGCTCCTTGATAAGTAAAGGTCAAATCGTTATGTGCAATTTAGGTTCGACTCCCGATGCCGTAACTACGGAACGTGGGAAACTCAAAATAGCGTAAACGGCTGAAAGGCAGCCAGTAGGAGTGAAGAGTCTATCATGCCATTCGGAATAGTTGTCCAGAGAGCCGCCGTTTTTCGTAGCCTAATCTGAAAATTCTTCTCTGTGCAACTTCTGTGTTCTCTGTGTCTCCGTGGTTATCGGATGTACGATACAACAACCACAGAGACACAGAGAACACAGAGGTGCGTGCGTCATTAATTCAATCACGGATCTTCTATACTCTCGCCATCAGAACTTCACAACTTACTCGTAAAACACGATTCCCTTTTCATCAAATACCGCGCATTAACTTCCGGTTTGTACGCTAACGATCCGAAGTGCTCCGGAAGTCCCGACTAGACCATCAAGGAGGGCAGGATGACACGCAAGCTCGTCAGTTTCATCATCATGACGGTTTTCGTTGCGCTATCTTCGCGCAACCGCGCACGAACGTCGCAGCTTTCAATCTCAAGTCCGGAGCAGTCTACGTCTTCGCCGTCAACGCTGGAAGAAACGAAATTTCTGTACTCGCGATCGGCAAGGACGTTTGACGCTGGTTGATAAAGTGAGCTCGGGTGGCGTTCGTCCGATTAGTTCATCCACAGATTACACAGAAGTTATAAACAATCTGCGTAATCTGTGGATAAAACAAGGGGAGAAGTGATGAAGCCGAGAAAATACATCGTTGTCGCGCTGGCGCTATGCTTGTCGGGTGTTTCATTATCGGCGCGCCCGGCGCGAGCACCACAAATTACACTTATCTACACCACTGCTGAAACGTCCAGTTCAGCGGAAGTGGTCTGGAACACCAGCACTGCGTCTGATTCCCTTTTGCAATACAGCACAAGCAATCCGGTTCCAGCCGGGGCAGCTCAAGTATACGTGCCACCTCTAGTTACCACTCATGAGATCACGCTCGCCGGGCTCACGCCTGGAACTGTTTACTTTTATCGCGCAACAAGTTGCTCCAGGAAAGGATGCGCTACTGCAACCGGGAGTTTTGAAACGTCTCCAAACTGTCCGGATGTCGTGCCGGCTGTCCGCGGCAACTGGCAAAAAGAGATCAGTCCGAATGTAAGCGGCGCAACCGAACTCAACAATGAACTGCTCGGCGTTGCCGCAGCTTCAGCAAACGACGTTTGGGTTGTCGGTTGGTCACAGGATCCAAATGGTCCACAATTTGTCAAACGTACCTTGATTCAACACTTCAACGGCAGCACCTGGGACATTGTGAGTAGTCCGAATCCACGCGGCGACACGCTAAGTCAATTGTTTTCCGTCTCCGCTGCATCCTCAAACGACGCCTGGGCTGTTGGATCTACTCACAATGGAACACTTCCTACCCGGACTTTGATTCAACACTGGGACGGCGCACAATGGAGTATCGTGTCGAGCCCGAGTCCTGATAAACAATTCAATGAGCTTCGGGGCGTCGCAGCAATTTCCGCTAACGACGTTTGGGCCGTTGGGTTCCGCGGCGGCACAAAATCAGATACACCGATCGAAACATTCATCCTGCATTGGAATGGTTACGCATGGAGTCAGGTGACGAGTCCAAACATTCCGGGTGGTGCGAATCAACTCTTCAGTATCACCGCGATAGCGGCTAACGACATTTGGGCGGTCGGAAGCGTGGCCGGAGCACCACTGGCGCTGCACTGGAATGGAAGTACGTGGAGTGTGGTTAAGATCAACGTAGGTAGCGGCTTGAGCACTGAAAAATTCACGGCAGTTTCCGGAAAGGCTGGCAACGACGTTTGGGCCGTGGGCGACGGCAAAGGGATTTTCACCAACCAGACGTTTGCGACGATTAGACATTGGGATGGCACCCATTGGGGTGAAAAGGTTTGTCACGCTGCAAGCGCGTCGAATCCGCCGGATTCTTATGAAGGAGGCGGGCCTGATGCTTACTTCACCGGAGTTTCTGCTGCCGCTGTCAACGACGTGTGGGCAGTTGGTGTTCATGGCTCCGGTCCGATGATTCTTCACTGGGACGGCGACGCATGGACCGCTGTTACACATCCTCGTGCTTTCCCAAATGCGGCTGTTCTGCGTGCAGTAGCAACTGCAAGTGGCGGCAGCGCGTGGAGTGTGGGACTGGAGATCGAGGTTAGCCCCTCATCGGCCGTAAGCGCCGAACGAACTTTAATCGACAAGTACACTCCTTAACTCTTCGCCTCGAAAGAAGGGCGGCCCATTTCGTGGACCGCCCTTGAAGAAGAATTCTTGTTGATTGGTACTAGATAGTACTGACACACGGTTGAATGAGGCTCGAATCTTCGACAGCATCGAGATTCTGGTTGGTGATGGTCGCAGTTGTGCCATCGAATTTCGTGATGTTGATCGTGAATGGCTCGTTGTACGACTTGGCCCGGTCTTGTAAGACACTCAGCGCAACTGCTTCGCCCAACAGGATCCCCCAGTAGTTGGAGCTGCGGAAGTGAATACCGGAATGGACTCCATGTCCGAAGGGAACGTTGAACGCTAACTTACTAAGTTCACCGTTGATATCTATGGAATCTCTGTCCGACCCCGTGTAGTTCACGAGCGAGAGACCATCCGTAGTCGGTTGTTTGATATCAGAGCCGGCGGCGAGCAGCAGTGGCCGGAGCTTCGCTTTACCGTCGACGAAGAATTTGATCATCGTCGCGCAGGCGCCCGAGACAGTGGAGTGACCACCGGTGTAGCACGGATGCGTTGGCGAGCCCTCTGGAAATGCCACTGGCATTAAGTGAGAACCGAACGTGGCGAGGATCCTTGGCAGTACGGCTGAAGTCAGCACATCTGAGTGCAACGCATTGGAGGCTTGCGGACGAGGTGTACTGTTGATACGCCTCGCTTCGACCAGTGCTCCATACTCCTCCGGCCGCAAACGCAAATCGGCCACCCACTTGCGGAACCAGGAAGCTTTGAGCGCCCTCGTGGCCACTTCCGGAATCGTCGCCAATGCGTCTGGTCCACCGAGTGTGCCAAAAGCTTTTTGCGTGTTCGAGGTGTTGTAAGGATTGCCCGGGTTGGGCGGGGCTTTTATTCCAAACAGCACCAGGAGGGCAACGAAGTATGCTTGATGGAGTGCGTCAACGCGAGTATAGGCGGTGAGGTCACGGCCATTCCGGATGAAACGGAAGGTTGGATCCACAAGCGGTTCACCCGAAGCTCCTCCGTTTTGTACGGCTTGATAAGTACCAACGTCAGTCAGGAACGCCTGGTTGGGAAGAAACGTTTGGTATTTTTGACTGAGTGGCTGGGCGCCGAAAAACGTCGGCTGAAACATAAACTGCGAGATGTATGGTCCCTTGACGTTACCGTCACCGGTAAACACTCGCCCCCGGAAAAGGTTCTGTGGGGTCACGGGGAGCGCCCACTGGCCGGCTCCGCCGCCTTGAAGGAACGAGCGGGAATTCAAATCCGCGACCGCATCAGCTACGGTCGGGTTACTCGCGTATTCGGTGAATGGAACGTCGCGCAGCAGAGCCGCCCAGTAATGTTCCACTTCTTCGGTGGCTGTTTGTGCAGTCGACACACTTGGCGCTGGTGGTGGAATTGTAAACGCATGCGAGTCGAGGCCTTCGAGGTCGAATGCGAATGCGGAGGCAGGACCATTCTCCTTTGAATTGGGACCGCCGCCTAGTGTACCGATAATCACGTTGTTTAGACCCTGGAACGTTTCACTCGTAAGCGCGTCGATAAGGCTTTGGTACGACTGTTTGTTCGGAATGCCGAGCGCGTCATGACGCAGGGCTTTGCTGTAGTTGGCGCTGAAGTCAGTGAAGTTTGTCAGATCGCCATTATCAGGGACTTCGCCAATGTTGATTTTGTTGAGGATGGCAACATTTCGACGATAGATGAAACTATCGTTCGTGCGCTTGTTGGCTTCATAGTCAATGGTCGAGGCCTCGGCCGTCGAGCCTGGACCACCAAGCAAGGGTTTCAGAGGAACTGTCGCAGTGACAGCGGCGATGGTGGCAGCGCCTTTTACAAACTTTCGTCTGCTTATTCTCGATTTCTCGATCTTTGAAGTAATCGGATCTTCCTTAGGTTTATCCATGTGCTTGCTCCTTACGTATTCGATCAACTACGGTGGGCAAGTGCGTCTGATTTGATCGCGCGCATTGAGAACTCAAAACGACGTGGGGATCGCCAGAAGCAAATGCATTCTATTTTTGGGCGGACGAAGAGGCACGAATCAGAACAGCGAATCAGTGCCCTTCTGAGATCGAAAACAGTGACGTCAATTCCAACGGAACGAGCGGTCGTGGAGGACCAATTTCGTTAACTAAAACAGGCGGAGTGTTTACATGTCGGGAGTAAACTCAACTCATGCGCGGGCTGAGTGAAACATTTGCTAACTTTGCAGCGAGGTTAAATGTTGGGGGTTAAGAGCGCGGACATATTCATCCCAACATCGTTTTAGGTCAATAATCCATTCGGCTCATTTTTGTAGACTAAATTAATCATTCTTTATTGGGGTGAACACGGTGAGTTTTAAGCGTTTTCATTTGCTTTTGGACGGAACGGCGGATGCGGCGTTTGCCGTTGATTCAGCGGGACGAATCAGCGCCTGGAACAAGGCCGCCGCTGAACTGTTTGGATTGAGTGAAGCACAGGTCATAAACGATCAGTGTCACAAAGTTTTTCAGTGCGCGGATGAGAATGGTCCAGTTTGTTCGGAACGTTGCGTGATTGAACGCGCGGCGGTAGATGAGGGGTTGCTAACGAATTTCGATTTGCGAATTCAGACGAGGAGCGGGAAGCTGTGGTGCAATCTGTCTGCGTTGATCGCGAACGATTCAGTTTCGCGAGTGCGTCATGCTATTTACATTGTTCGGCCGGTCGAGATCCAGAAACGACTCGAACAGGCGCTCAGTGAATTTGTACGGACGCAAACATTGCCTGCGCCTCACGTCAACGTACGCCTCACGTCTCGAGAAGTTGAAGTTTTGAAGAGTCTGGCAAAGGGTCACAGCACTCGAAAGATCGCGAATCAACTCAACATCAGTTCTGCGACTGTAAACAATCACGTCAAACACATCCTCACAAAATTCGACGCCCACACCCGCCTCGAAGCCATCCGCCACGCCGAGAGTGTAGGCGTGATTTAGCAGCCCTGAGCTACAGCCGTGGGATACGAAAGGTCTCGTCCATGTAGCGCTCCGCGATCGCTGCGGCCTCCTCCGAACTACTGCCATTCTGACGCGCGCTGAAATATGGCGCATACCAGTTCCACCAGTCGTGTTTGGCATGCGTCTTCTCGTAGTGATCGTGGTGCTCCGCCGTCTCGTGAAGAAGCTCTGCTAAAGTTGCGGTGTCTGTTCCTCGTTTCCATTCGCGTCCGGGAAGTCGCGACGTGATCTCCTGGACCAACCAACTGTTCCCGTCCGGATCTTCGAAAGAAACAAACGAGAAGTAAGAGCGACCTTCCGGATCGCGCCCGCTGACGCGCTCAGGCTTGACCGTGCTGTTAAAAGGTCCACCGGCGTAGTGAAAGACCTCGCTGACATCGATACCACGAGCGCTCAATTCAGCGCGCGCGGCGTCGATGTCGTCAACTGCGAGGACCAGGTTTTTCCCGGTTGGAAGTCCTTTGCCAAAGATGATCGAGGCTTCCGAGTTGTGCGGCGTTATCTGTACGCCGCGGAAGTCGCCGCCCGCGACATCGATGTCGATGCGCCAGCCAAGCTTTTCGTAGAACGCCTTCGCGCGATCGACGTCGGAAACCGCGAGGATCACGACTTCGAGCTTCATGTCGACGGGATCTGTTGGCATAAACTCCTCCAAGTATCACTAGTCTTGCATCTAAAATCTTATTGAACGTTGGCGGTGTCTGGATCTGACTCCTCTGTGCAACCTCTGCGTTCTCTGTGTCTCTGTGGTGGCCTTTCCCGACGATCTTTTCAACCACAGAGACACAGAGAAAGCAGAGGTTTCACAGAGAAAGCCCTAGCGGAGCGATCGAAACGAAACGCGAACCTCTTCAGTTAAGAATTCCGGTTGTTCCCAGGCCGCGAAGTGCCCGCCTTTCGGGAGCCGGTTGTAGTGAATCAAGTTTGAATACGCTTTCTCGGCCCAACTCCTCGGCGCCGCATGGATGTCATCAGGAAACGCACTGACGGCAACCGGTATCTTTACCCCTTTCGGAACAAAGAAAGCCAGTTTATTTTCCCAGTACAAACGAGCCGAAGAGACGCCAGTGTTCGTCAGCCAATAAAGCGAGATGTTGTCGAGGATGTCGTCTCGCGTCAGGCCCTCGGTCTGACCGTCGAAGACACGCGCTATGAGCTCGTAACTTTTTATATCGTGATCGATTATCCACGCCGCAAGACCGATAGGTGAATCGGCAATTCCATAGAGCGTCTGAGGGCGAGTTCCCATTTCCTGCGCGTAGGCGACGTCCCTCTTAAAAAAGAAGTCGAGTCGATCCCAGGCCTCTTTTTCCTCGGCTGAGAGTCCAGCCGGAGGTGGACCACCGACCGCGAGGGCCTGCGCAACTTCGGCTGGAACCGTGCACGGCATGTTAGTGTGAATGGCGAGCAATTCGGGAGCCGCGTCCACACCCATCATGTCGACAATGATTGCCCCCCAATCACCGCCTTGCGCCACAAACTTCGTGTAGCCGAGACGCTTCATCAAGGTGATCCAGGCGCGTGCAATCCGGACTGGATCCCAGCCGGTCGCGCTTGGCTTTCCTGAAAAACCGTAGCCGGGCATCGATGGAATCACGAGGTGGAATGCGTCCGATGCGCTTGCGCCGTGAGCCGTGGGATTGGTAAGTGGATCGATAATTTTAAGCTGCTCGACAACTGAACCGGGCCATCCGTGTGTAACGATCATCGGCAGCGCGTCTTCATGTTGCGAGCGAACGTGAATGAAATGAATGTCGAGGCCGTCGATCTCGGTAATGAAGTTTGGCAGGGCGTTCAATTTCGCTTCACACTTACGCCAATCGTAATCTGTGCCCCAGTAGCGCGCGAGTGCCTGAATTGTCTTCAACGCCACACCTTGCGAAGGATCGTTTTCCTGTTCGGGCCATATGGTCGCGTTGATGCGTCTGCGCAAATCGGTAAGTTGGGCTTCCGGAACGTCTACACGAAACGGGCGAATCTCACTAACCTTTTGTTGTGCAACTTCAGCCATGGCTTTTAATCTCCTGTCAGAATTTGCGGCCTGTTGATCTATTCGGATTTGTAGGTTTAGATTGATTATCGATCATTTGGACCAGGGCCACATCCCGAGAACGATCAATCTGGAGATACCTCGAACGGGTTATTATTGTTTTTAAGGAGAAAGCTATGCCGACGCTGTTCGACCCATTGCGGGTCGGAAACATTAAACTCGACAACCGGATCATCATGGCTCCGATGACGCGCAGTCGCGCTGATGACGAAGGAGTTCAGCCGGAATATGCAGCCACGTATTACGCTCAACGCGCTTCTGCCGGGTTGATTATTACCGAGGCGACAAACGTCTCGCCGATGGCGAAAGGCTATATCCGCACGCCCGGAATCTACACTGACGCGCAGATTGAAAGCTGGCGATCCGTCACGAAGTCGGTACATTCTCGTGGCGGCAAGATCTTCATGCAGATCTTTCATACCGGCCGCATCGCGCTGCCCGACTTTTTGCCGGGTAATGCACAGCCCGTGGCGCCGAGCGCGGTGCGAGCTAACGGCCAGAACTACACAGACGAAGGGATGAAGGAGTTTGTCACGCCGCGTGAGATCACTCGTGAGGAGATCGCGCAGACTGTCAAAAACTTTGCTACCGCAGCCGGCAACGCAATCACGGCGGGTTTTGATGGTGTCGAGTTGCACTCGGCGAGCGGCTATCTTGTTCAGCAGTTTTTGACGACGAACGTCAATCTACGCACGGATGAATATGGTGGCTCAATCGAGAATCGCACGAGGTTTTTGTTTGCAGTGTTAGACGCGATGAGGAATGAGATCGGTGCTGAGCGGCTCAGTGTGAAGTTCTCGCCGCAAATCGTATTCAACGACATCGAAGAGCTCGATGCGGACGAGGTCTATCCGTTCATTTTCAAGCACCTGAACGAGCTCGGGCTGGCTTACGTCCAAGTGACTGACGGCACGGGCAAGGGTTGGCACTCGAAGTTGCGCCCGCTTTACAACGGCGTCTATTTCGCGAACGCAGGTTTCACTCGTGAGAGCGGCGCAGAGCTCTTAGCGCAAGGGGGCGCAGACGCGATCGCGTACGGAACAAAATTCCTTGCGAATCCCGATCTTCCGGAAAGATTCCGGCGCGGCGCACCGCTCAACGATCCGGACAGGGCCACCTTCTACTCACCCGGAGAGCGCGGCTATACGGACTATACAACGTTCGGTTGAGGCATGCAGTAAAACAACCGAAATTCGTCAGTTTCAGGGACAGGAACTTGTAAACGATGTTGCGTGGTCCTGCTGTCCGAGATATATCGGGTCAACCAAAAGCGAAACCACTATCGCCTAACCTGCGAAGCAGGCAGGCGTTAAGCAAAGCTCGCGAAGCGAGCGACAGCATAAAGCCTGGGGCGCAAGCCCCAGGTTAGGAAAATTAAAAACGTTAGAGCCCGCCACGCGGGCGACAGCGCTTTGATCCTTTAAGCTGTCGCCCGCTTCGCGGGCTCAATTGTGTTTTGAAATCCAGATCCTGGGGCTTGCGCCCCAGGCTTTATGCTTACGCCTGCTTCGCAGGCTAGGACGGCTGCCTTTGCGTCCTTTTTGGTGTGAGTACCATTCAAGGAAATTTAGCAACTCTGATCTTTGAAGTTTTCTACAGAAAGCGAAAATCAACCAGCACGCGCTTTGTCTTCCAAAGGTTTTAGCGTTTCGTAAATCAGCGTGTGTGTTGGAACGTCAATGCGGGTTTCTTGGGCCATGCGCACGACTGCGCCATTCTGTGCCTCGAGTTCCGAAGGCTTACCGGCTGCGATGTCACGCTGCATTGAGCTGGTCGCGTCTTCGGGTAAAGCATCGACGGCAGCCATCACGGTGTCGATCGAATTCGGCGGCAGGTTGATTCCGCGGGCATGGGCCAACGCGTAAATTTCGTCCATCGCCTTCAGTATCTGCGTCCGCCACTTCGGATCACTGCGAATAACACCTGCGGGCGCGTTAGCAATCGCGCCAACGCCACTAAACGACGCGATGAAGAGAAACTTCATCCAGAGCGCAACTTGAATATCTGCAGCGATCGTTATCTCCAGCCCCGCGCGCTTGAAGACCCGCTCGATGTTGACGATTCGATCGGTGCGTTGATTGTCGAGTTCGCCGATGATAATCGAAGGCTTGAATCCGGCATGTCGAATATGCCCCGGCTCGACGACAAAACTGACAATCCTGCAAAGACCACCGATGACGTTGCCGCGGCCCAACTCATCAACGAGCTGCGGCACGGCCTCAACTCCATTCTGCAAAGGAAGCACCGTTGTATTTGATCCAACAATCGACTTAATCGCGCGCGCCGCCTCCGGCACCTGCCACGCTTTGACGCCAAGCATCACGAGATCCGTCTCGCCAACCTCGCTCACATCATCCGTCGCCCGCGCCGGATAGATCACAAAATCGCCTTCAGTACTGTCTACCTTCAGCCCATTCGCTTTGATCGCGCGTAAGTGTTCACCACGAGCAATAAACGTGACATCCTCACCAGCCCGCGCCAATCGCCCACCGAAATAACCACCTACGCCGCCTGTACCAAAAACCACTATTCTCATGACTACATATTAACGCAACGTCGCCACTTCACTCGCCTTCGCAATCTGGAATTTCCAATCTTCGATCGGCGTGCCCTTCGTCTGCAAGTTCGAGGTCAAATAGTAGAGACGTTGGGTGGCCGGACCGTTCGGGGCCTGGGTGAAGCGATCGTTCAGGAAGTACGGCGGGATTGACTGGTAATACAAGGTGGCTGTGACGGTTATGTTTCGCGCACTAAATCCACTTAGAGGGATTTCGTAGCGCACAATGTTTGTTCCGCTTCCGTCTGCGTACGCCGGATCGCCACCAACACTTACTGGATGAGTTTCGTGGAGATAGTCGGCGGGAATGTAAGGCGTCTTGTCGGCGTTGAGTGGACCCGTCTTGGTCCAACCGAACGGCAGGAGACGGTTGTCTTTCAACTGGTAGTCGCGACGGAGAAAGCTCGTGGTCATCGCACACTGGATGTTCAGGTTAAGCTCTTCGTAGATCTGGACCTGGTCCTGGCGTGTGATTGGTGAGCCGGTGAAGAAGTGTGGTTGGTAATGCTGCGGAATAGCCTTGTTACAGGCAGCCGGATAACCGAGAGTCGCGGGCTTGGTGCCGTCTTTGTAGACATCGAAGAGCTCTGATGGCAGTCTTTCATTACCATTCACGATCACACCTAGCTCATTCGTACAGCCCGAACACCAGACAGTCTTACCAGTATCATTATCAACTACACGAAACTCCAGAAACGCACGCCGAAATCCCACACCACTCGGAAAGCGGTGTCCCGCCTTATTAGTCACCTTCACATCCGCAATGAGTTTTTGGCTCGACATCGTGACTGGCGATACTGAGACCTCAGCAGTCGAGTTCTGCGCCTGTTGCATAAACGCATCGATCGCGGTCGAGAGATCGTCGAGACCTGACATGTAATCGTTTTGCCTGACACCCAAAACAACATTCGCGAGAATGTTGGTCCCATTCGATTTAAAGGGCTGCATAAACTGTCGAAACATTTCCAAAAGCGTGACATTCAGCCCCTGAAACTGATGACGCGCAAACCCCTTATCACGGTAGCGAACACGAATCTTCTCATCGGCCAACCGATTGCCAGTTTGCGGATACTGATCGTCTTCGATAAACGCGATCGGCTGTTGGATCAACGGAATGTTGAGCGTGCCCTTCGCGTTCGTGTACTTCGTCGGCATGTGACAATCCTGGCACGTCTGCGCCTTTGAATTTGCGCCGACCTCGTTTTGGTAACCACTGTTAAGCCATTCAAGATAAGTTAACTGCTCGAGGTGCGGTTTATTCAGATCGGCAGAGGGATTATCCATCAAAGGCAGATTGATCGTGTGGCAGTTACCACACATCCGCGAGCTCTTGATGTACGGACTGTGCTTCGGTTTGATCGCGAGTGAGTTGTTCATCGGGTCGGTGACAATCTCTTTATCCTCGAATGGTCCAAACAGCTCCGCCGGATTGCCAACCGTGAAATTCCCCGTGATCCGAGTCTTGAGAAAATCCGCGAATGGCACTTTGTCTTCAACGATGCGATGACACGACATACAGCTAACGCCATCACGCGCCAGAGCTCCGTAGACATACGACTGCGGGTTGTTATCGTAAGTCGCATAAACCAGCTCCGGATCAAAATCACCATTACCACCATGATCGTCATCGAGACGGCGTTTACCCATCACGCCATGACACTTGAAGCACGTGTTGTTGATGGTCTTGATATTTTCCGCAACCTTCGCCGGATCGTTTTTGAAAAAACTCTTCACGAAAGCAATCTCGCTTTCGTACTGTGCGTAGAAGATCGGATCGCGTCCCGCCAGCCCCATCGGCGACCAGCGCCACTCACCGTACGGCGAAACGTTCATTACCGGAGTTGAGCCGTCCGGCTGCTTCGTGCCGGAATACATCATCACATTCCCGTACGTGCCGGCGCTGTGACAACCCATGCATTGATCGGAAGTGAGAAACTGGTTGGGATTCGGAGACGGCGCCGTAGTACCGATGTTCTGCGGGAAAACATGATCGTAAGTCTCTCCCGGAAACCTCTTCACCTTGTCTAAAGCAACCGGAGCGATCGAGTTGTAAAAAGCGGCGAACTTGGAATCGGTCGTCGCAAACCTTACCGACGCCATCTCGCGGAAGATTTGCTGCTCCTGCACATCACTCGCATCCGGATTGTGACCCGCGGTGGGAACATCACGATCACTTTCAGACGCTGCGCCACACGGTTGCGCCGGAGCTGGAGCATGCCCGCTCACGGGAGTCGAGGCCCACGACAGATCGACATAGTAAGAATCCGGATCGCCCGGGAAACCCTTGATGTTCTTTGAATACGTAAACGTGTGCTCTTTCTCCGCCGAAGCATGACACCGCACGCAATATAGCCCGAACCCCGCATATGGATACGCGAAGGGGGGCTTGTTATCGTCAACACATTGAGCGTCCCAGATCTCGGCCCAGTACCAGCCGTCCTGCGATCCCTTACTGTCTTTGATCATGATGGTCCAACCGTTGATTCCTTTCGGCG
>DATFDT010000199.1:0-7926 GCA_035251975.1 Pyrinomonadaceae bacterium
TGAGATCTTATCGTCGAGCGCGAGTTTGTTTTCCTGGACCAGAATCATCACGGCAGCCGCTGTAAACTGTTTGCCAATCGAACCGGATTGAAAAATCGTCGATGGTTTGACCGGTACGTGGTGTTCGACATTTGCGAGGCCGTAGCTTTTTAGCAGAATGATTTTGCCGCGGCGCAGGACGGCGAGAGACACTCCCGGAATCTGATGGGCCGCCATCTCTTGTTTGACGAAGTGATCGATTTTTCGACTTATTTGTTGTCCGAAACACGGGAAGAAAACCACCGAGACACAGATGACGAAGAGGCTGCACAGAGAAGATTGTAATTTGGACACGCCCATTAATTTGCGCCGCCGCTTGCCAAAGCGCAAGCCTTGACTAGAATTAGGTGCTTGTATGACGGTCCACTGGAAAAGAAAATGATAGCTGGCATTCGCACACACGAACTTCGGAAGGTCTACACATCGGCGCCGCCACTTGCTGCGGGTGGTGGATTTGGACCACGTCGCAAAAGTAAGAACCAGCAGGCGCGCGAGGTTGTCGCGCTGGACGGGTTGTCGCTCGACGTGAAGGGCGGAGAGATCTTCGGGCTGCTTGGTCCAAACGGCGCCGGGAAGTCGACGACTGTCGGCATTCTCACCACGCGCGTGCGACCGACGAGTGGACAGGCATGGATCGGTGACTGCGATGTCTGGGCGCAGCAGGTTGAAGTGAAGCGACTGATCGGCGTTGTTGGGCAGCGTCCCAATCTCGACTTCGCGCTTACTGCTCGTGAAATCCTTGTTTTTCACGGCGCGTATTTCGGCATCGACACGCGCACACGAACCACGCGCGCCACAGAACTGCTCGATCGTTTCAAACTCAACGACCGCGCGGATCAGTTAGTGCGCGGGTTCTCCGGCGGCCTGATGCAACGTCTCGCGATCGCGCGCGCGATGATGCACGATCCGCAGGTGCTCTTCCTCGACGAGCCGAGCGCCGGCCTCGATCCGCAAACGCGTCTGCTGCTCTGGGAAATCATTCGTGAATACAACCAGAGTGGCAAGACAATCCTGCTGACAACGCACAGTATGGAAGAGGCCGATGCGCTGTGCCAGCGCCTCGCCATCATCGATCACGGCCGCAACATCGCACTCGGAACGCCAGCGGAGTTGAAGGCGTCTGTTCCCGGCGGCTTTCTTTTGCGACTGCGATTCGGCACGCACTCGCCCGCACTTTTCGAGCAGCTCAAGACGCTCGCGGGTGTTAGAGAAGTGCGAGTTCAGGATGATGGTGATAGTAATGCGGATGTATACGCCGATCGTGGTGGCTCACTCGTATCGGAGATCGCGAATCTCGCGGCTACGACGTCCGTCGAGTTGTCGGATGTACACATCTCGGAGCCGAGTCTCGAAAACCTGTTCCTGCATCACACCGGACGGAGCTTGCGCGAATGAACTGGAAAACTTTTTTGGCCCTATTGTGGCGTGATGCGCGCGTCGCGCGACGAAACGTTGTTCCACTGCTGCTGCAAACATTTCTGCAACCGATGATGTTCGTGTTTATCTTCGGGCGCGTGATGGTCAGCAGCGGCTACATGCCGGCTGCGTACAAAAGCTTGTTGCTGCCAGGCATCATGGCCATCAGCATGGTCTTCACGGGCGTGTGGGCTGTGGCGATGCCTTTGATCGCTGAGTTTCAGTTTACTCATGAGATCGAAGATCGACTGCTGGCGCCGATTGAAAACGACTGGATTGCGATCGAAAAAGTTTTGTTTGGTGCTGCTCAGGCGGTGGTCGCTGGACTCGGAGTCATACCTGCAGCCTGGGTGTTATTGCGTCCGGGACTGGAGTTGAATCTGCCTTCACCGCTGACCTTCGCGGTCGTTACGCTGCTCGTCGCGTTGTTTTCTGCGTGTGGTGGCCTAGCGCTGGGATGCAGTGTCGGTCAAAACCAGATCGGATTGATGTTCAGCATGGTGCTGACGCCGATGATCTTCTTCGGTTGCACGTATTACCCTTGGAGCGCGCTCGCAAACTTCCCGATTCTTCAGAAAGCCGTGCTAGTCAATCCGCTCGTGTACGCGAGTGAGGGATTACGAGGGACGCTGGTGCCCCAATTCCCCCACTTGCCCATCGTCGCGGTCTTGCTGGCGCTGCTGATCTTTGATTCACTGTTGTTGATGGTGGGACTGCGCCAGTTCCGTCACAAGGCTGTAACGTAAAAGAGCATGAAGGTTATCATCACAATCCTTCTCATTTTGGTGCCCGCAATTACCGGCACACCGCAGAAGAAACGCGTGTCCCTAACTCGCGCGGAAATAATTGAGGCCGAACGCAGGCTGTCGGAGTTGGGCTATTGGACTGGGCCGGCTGATGGACGATTGGATGAGGGAACGGCGTCGGCGTTGATTGCTTTTCAGAAGTGGGAAGGGCGAGAGATTACGGGCAAGCTGACGCGTCAGGAGCTCGAGGCGATTCGCAATGGAGTTGCACCCAACCCCCGGGATCTGGGATACGAGCATGTTGAAGTCGACGTGGACCGGCAGGTGTTGATGCTCGTTAACGAAGAAGGGGCGGTGAAAGTGCTTGCGGTTTCGACCGGCAATGACAAGCCGTTTAAGGACCAGGGGCAGATGAGTGTCGCTTATACGCCGCGGGGTCGCTTCGTTGTTTATGACAAGACTTTCGGCTGGGAGAATGGCGATCTCGGATCAGTTTATTACGCGAATTACATCAGTGGCGGAGTGGCGATTCACGGTTATCTGACGGTCCCGACGACACCGGCGAGTCATGGTTGTATTCGCATACCGATGTTTGCTGCACGTGAAGTGAGTCGCTTGTTGCCGGTGGGAACGATCGTGCTGGTCTACGATAAAGTCTCTTTTGTCTCCGCGAAAGATTGGATTAAGAACCCGAAACTCAAAGACGCCGCCCTCGCGAACGGCGCCCTGCAATAACCCTACCTGCTATTCAATCGGCGGCCGCATATCTGCGGGATGATGATCCATTCGCATCTTATTGAGTTGCTCCTGCTGCTCGGGTGTCAGACGGTTCTTCAGACGCACTGCCAGACCGATGTGCAAACGTTTTATCTCGCGCTCGAGCTCGAGCACTTTGTCGAGTTGCGCGAGGGCCTGCTGCTCATTGACGGACGTCGATTTCATCGTCTCGTGCAATAGCTCCGACTGGTCCTGAAGTTTCCACTGTAACTCCTGATAGATCGTCGTCGTTTTCTGAATCTCGGCGCGCATGTACGCTTTCTGCTCGTCCGTGAGATTGAGCTGGCGCGCATGGCCCATGATCATGTCAGGCGGAAACATCAGATGGGCCAACGGATCGGGCGGAGCCGGCGGATGCGGATGGTTCGGGATAGTGTCGGCTCCGCGCGCATTCGGTGGTTGCGGCGCCTGCGGAGCCTCTTGAGCGTCGACGACTGGGACGAGCAAAAGTGCTGCTACAAAAACGATGGCGATGGTTAGTTTCATTGCTTCGACTCCTTTATCACTTCGTTATTCTTCTTCGGTAGAAACTGTTCGAGATCCCGGGCTGACTGATTGAGTTGCGGTAACGAGCTTAGGACCGAGACGGTTGGCGAATTCAGCAGAACGCTCGTCGGCGATTGCCAGTTTGAAAGCATCGCGGCCTGGTTTATTGCTGCGCGTTCGGTTTGTCGACGCGCGAATCTTCGTGGGTGCACTACGTCTTTTGAAGCAATCGATAGTTCGCTGTGCTGTACGCGCGGCTGTGATGTTGTTGGAATGATTTGCGGCGGAATGTTCGCTGCTTGTTGGGATTGAGACGGGTTGAACCACGCTCGTGCTGCGACAACACTGATGGCAATGATGACTACGATCGCGACGAGCACAAATCTCGTGACGAGCGGCGCCGGCGTTGGTGTGTTCGCTTCAGCACACAGCCACAGTTTCTCGAAGCGTGGCGTCCGAGTTTGATTTTCAAACGACAGTTCAAAGAACAACGCCTGAATTCTCTTTTCGTCTCCACTGAATTCCATAATCGACTCCCTCTCGATCCAGTGATTCACGCAAACGTTTCTTGCCGCGTTCGTAATGACGGCGCGCACTACCGATCGAAATATTCATCACCTCTGCGGCTTCACTCAGGCTCAGGTCCTGGTAGAAGACCAAATGCAGCGTCTCGCGTTGTCGTTTCGGCAGCCCGGCCAGTGCTTGCCGGAACCGCTGCTGAAGTTCGGACCGCTCGAGTTCGACCTCAGGCTTCGACTCCGCAGTGCTTCCGAGTGTTATGAATGAACGCAACACCTGCTTGCGGCGTTCGGTGACGGCTGTCTTTCGAATCACTGCGAAGAGCCATGTCTGCAGCTTGCTCTCGCCGCGATAGATGGCCTTACCCTGAAGAATTTTCAAATAGACTGTCTGCAGCACTTCTTCAGCGTCGCTGCGGTTGTGACGGCAACAGTTCAGCGCCCAGCCGAAACTGGCCTGATGAAGCTTTTCGAGTTCCGCTTTAAGCTCCGAGATTTCCATCCGCGTTCATGCAGCGTGGGCTTCTGTGTATTAGTCGTTTTAGCGGCGAGATTGTATGACAGGAGGCTAAGAAGTTGCCCAAAAAGCGACGAGCGCAGGAACCAGCAGCCAGAGCAACCCTTTCACGAGGAAGAAAAGAAAACCCCAGAAGCCGAGCCGTTTTATCCACTTGGGTGCCGTCATTTGGTTCACCGTGCTGAGCCTGTTTTTGCGAGAAAGGCTTTCGCTTCGTTTATCTCGGGCCGCACGGAGTCGGCAAACCGGCCCAGTTCCACCAGCTTCTGGTAATAGTCGCGAGCCTTTTGGCGGTTATCGCTAAGAGTTGCGGCACGCGCGGCGCCGTATACTGCATTGAACCGGTTAGGTGTGTTGCGAAGCGCAGTTTCAAACGCTTCCAATGCAGCCACAGGTTGTTTTAGTTCGAGCAGGAGTTCGCCTAATTGCTCACGTGCGGGCAACACAGCGCCGGGAGTGACTGAATGTTTGTCGGTGACGTCATCCAAATCAGCAGCCGCACGCATCAATTCAAGCGCTTCGTCGTGCGCTCCTTCGGCATATTTCACCCACGCTGATGCAACCTGCCGTTCGATATCTACTTGTTTGCCCCAATCATAACCACCACGCACTTCGGTGAGCGAGTTCCGAATCGAGGCCAACTCCTCGACCGCTTTACGTGCAGGTGCAGTATCGCCGAGTCGAGCAGCGCCGATGGCTCGCGCAAAATAGATGTGTGCGGTGGCCCAGGGAAAGTTGGTCCACGGGAAAGCCGTCATTCTGGGATGGCCCAGGGGCAACTTCGCAGCTTCACTCCATTGCCGGCGTTCGAGAGCATAGCGGGCGGGAATAGCAGACAGGGCATATGCGACTTTGAAGGTGGTCGGATCAACCTGGGACAGTTTGTTCATGTCCTGAAGAACTGCCATCGCTTTCTTGTCCTGAGCGCCTTGCAGGTAGGCGTAAGCAAGGTAGTCCATTGCGTGTAACTGCTCGTCCCATGCGCCCGGCATGTGATGTCTGTTTGCGAACGCCTTCGCTGCCGCCTCAGCATCCAGATTAGATTTGATCGCCTGCGGCCACATGCCAAGGCGTATGAAAATATGTGAAGGCATGTGCTGCGCGTGAGCGGAGGCGGGCGCAATCGATGCGTAGCTGCGGGCCGCGGGAAGCGCCAGGTGCGCGAGCGCTGGGAAATCGTAACCGTGGATCAGGTAATGCGCGACGCCAGGATGTCGCGGTTGGCGCGCAAGAATACGATTCAGAATTTCAGCAGCTTCTTTCTCTCTTGTGTAACTCTTGTCGCGCGCCATCATCCCCGTACTGATGAGTGATAGTGCATAGAAAACACTAGCTTCATCGTCCTTTTGGTAGTTCTCGTGGATCTTCTTCATCGAGTCGCTGTAGGCAAACGTGCGCGTTTTATGATCGACCCTGCCGGCGTCCTTGTAGAACGTGGCGATAGCATCAATGTAGTCTCGCTCACGTTGAGTAGCAGCGCCCAGCCGTATTGCTTCCGCGGCTGCACTGGATCCCTTCTGTAGTTCTGCCGGAGTTGGCGGCACCCACAATTGATGGAAGTTGCTCATCGCAATACCCCAGTGGGCCATACCGCAGCGCGGATCGACCACACTCACCTGCGTGAACATCTTCTCAGCTTCTTCATATTCGAATGAATGAAGCCATGCGACAGCTTGGTTGAATTGTTGCTGCGCTTTGTTGGAACAAGAGATGGGGAAATTGACGCGTCCGAGTTTGGTTAATGCTTTCTCTTCGTCATGCCGGTGCTGACTTCCGTCCTGCGCAATACCAGTCAGGAGGGCGGCACATACGATCGCGGCTAAAAACATGGTGCGCGTAATCATGATGGTCACATTTCTTTGGTGTCTATCAGGATTGGCCAATTCTACCAGAGCCTTTTGTGTTCGGACAGGCAAAGAGTAGTGGCTCGCAGGCAAGAAAATTTCAGAATGCTGATGATAGTTTTCGGGAAACCTTTGCGCCTTAGTGGATGTGAGACAGCACGCTATTAACTGTCCAATACTTTACTTAGCCCCGAAGGAGATTAATTACCCCATGAAAACCAAACTCACATTAACCCTGATCACGCTCGCAGGACTCATCGTATTCACCGGCCTTGTTCGTGGCGGGAATTCCTCAGCAGCTGCGTTGGCAGGTCGAGTTAACCCCCATTATAAAGGCGCTTCGGCTTTCAATCCGGCCGGAGCTGGACCAAACGTGGCTCGTTGTGGTGCATTTCCGGAGAACATCGAGCTCAGTTTTACTGGCCAGGGAATCGATACAGAGGGTGGCTTTAACACGGCCGTCTTTTCTGCGTGCGCTAACCTTACAACCAACACCGTCTTTGATCTGAAGGCGACCGACACTTACCCCGGCAGTGGAGATCAGGTATTCATCGAGGCGGATTCTTTCGTGCAGACGATTGACCCGGTTAACTGCACGGCTGTGACTGCGCATGCAGTTCCGTTCCGTGTTGCAGGTGGTACGGGCGGTCACACTGGTGCGACTGGCAACGGCCGTTTCAATCTTTACAGTAATTTGACGCCGTGCAACGGTCAGACCCCGCCGGCATTTGTTTCGTTCGAGGGAGTTATTCAGGTTCCGTAATAATAGTAGGACTTCTTCAAAGCAAAGCCCGCTCGAGAGTTTGTTCTCGAGCGGGCTTTTTGAGTTAATAATTTCGACGACTTGTTATACTGTTCACGCCTTGCTCTCTCCTCGGTAGGCCCAACGATCCAGGGATGATTCCAGCGCAGTCTCAAATCAAAATGTTACTGAGAAGGAGTCTGTCTAAATGTTCCCCATCAAAACTGTGGTTGCGATTCTCGTAATCGCGTTGTTATCAGTTCACATCTTTGCGGCTGGCGCCAGCAATCACTCGGAAGATGAAATCGTCGTACCTGAAGGGACTCTAATCAACGTCGCCATCGCTAAGGAAGTTACAAGTAAAGAAGCTAAACCGAATGATCCGATCGACTTCACAGTTACCGAAGATCTCGTGATCAACGGTCAGGTGATCGTGCGCAAAGGGACGCCGGCAATCGGCAGTGTTATCAATGCTGAGAAACGCGGCTACCTGGGTAAGTCCGGCAAACTGGCGGTCCAGGTTGAGTCAACGACTACGAGCGATGGCCAGCGGTTGAAGTTGCGTGCAGCTAAAGGTCGCGAAGGTGACGACAAGACGATGAGCACGGCTGTACTGGCGGGAATTAGCCCTGCCTTTCTGTTCAGAAAAGGCGACGAAGCAAAGATTGAAACGGGCACAGTGGTACCTGTTTATGTCGCTGAAGAGAAGCGCTTTCGCGTTGAAGGTGCAACGCTGGTGCCGGTGGTAATGGAAACAACGGCGGCTAGTACAGAAGAGGCAACAGTTTTTATCTATCGCCCCAATAAATGGGCCGGCAGAGCTCTTGAGCCTTCGGTGTTT
>DATFDT010000200.1:0-15630 GCA_035251975.1 Pyrinomonadaceae bacterium
CTGGGAAACACTTTTGAACTTCTGGGCGGGTTCAACCGGATGAAACTTCCCGTTTTTCATCCATCAGTTTATTGAGGCGCTTATATTAAATTCGCACAGCTAACCTGTCAAGGGCGAATTACCTCACTCTCTGTGACTATACATACAACTCTCTGCAAAATAAAAAATTCCCGACGACATTAAAGATTCAGAAAATCAATTTGTCTTTGTGTCTCTTGTGGCTAAATTACTCCTTCTCGGTGAGGCTCATAACCAACTCAATCTCTTCATGCAGATTGTTTCCCAACGACTTTCGCTTGATCTCAATGCGGCTCACGTCCGCGGCGACGTTCAGCAAGCTGCTGATGTTGCCGGAGAAGAATTCCTGTGAGGTTTTGATATCGGGGTTAGTTGCCTGTTGATGCTTGATCGCGTCAGCGTCGAGTACGTTGACGATGTCGTCAAACGATTCCTTACGTCGATCGAAACGAATGATGGTCAACTCATCAATACCGGCAGAGACGCTCGACTGTTTATCACGCGACTCCAACACAGCTTTCATCATTTCACTGCTGTTGGAAACAACCAGCAGGTTGTCTTTGAGCGCATAACAGATTTCCCAACCCAGCATCGGCAGAGACAAGGAGCGCCAGTCATTGCGTGCTTCCCACCTTGGTTGCGACCCGGAGTTGACGACTGTCAAACGACCTTGCGCGCCGTGGGCAACAGTTTCTTCCAACAACTCACGTCGCAAATTTCCAGGCGATTGCAGATTGAAAATAGCGACCTTGCGAAACTCTACGAATAGCGGCCCCTTGCTGGTGTGTGGCGTGGTTGCGATCGCAACTGAAGAAGGGCGCGCCGGGCTCAGAACGTTTTGCAGGCCAGTAAGAAATTTATTTTCCAGCTCCGCAGCCTGCGGGTTTCGACCCGGCTCGACGCGTTCACTTACACGCGCATCATACGGATCGTCAATGGTCCGTTCGTAACTGTCGTCGAGAGACGAATAGCGATCGTAATCGTCGTAATCATCGCCGCTGGTTGGATAGAAGTCTTCAGAGCTATACGAATCCCACGACCACGAATTGCTGCTGCTCTCCCGCTCAACAGGACTGTCAAAAAGCGTGTCGCGAACGATCGTGCCCGGGAGGGTGGGATTATTTGCGAGCGTTCGTAATCTGACGAAAGGCGCATCGTCGGGCGTACGCGAGTACAACCGTCGCAACTCGGCGGCGGCTATTCCGGAATTACTCCGCTCCGCTGGTCCAGTCGTCAAAAACTCGCGCCGTTCGATCCATCTCGACTGCTGCTGTTCGAGATCGAAGATACCCGCACGAATAGATTTCAGTTCGGCGACGTTTTGCATCAGCCAGTAATGCTTGAAGTAATAATCGGCGTTGAGTTTTGACTGGTCCACCCAGATTGTCGCGAAGTGAGGAGTCACCTTTCGGCTCAGAGTTTTAAAGGTTGGATCGTCGGCGATACTGTCATTTTTTGCGCGCTTGTTGATGTTGGCGAGGGCGCGCAGGAACAACTTCTCATTCGTTCCGAGGAGGAAACGTCCGTTCACAGTAGCGAAGGCGAGCACTTGCTTCTGCCGGCCCCGATCGGCCTCCACTGTTTGACTGTAATAAGGAGTTCCATCCGGCGCCTCTATCTCTTCGAAGTGATCTTTGCTTTGGAAAAACTGCGTGAGGGCGACCTTCTCGTCGCTAATCGGCGCGACGAAGAGCAGGTCAAGTTGTCCGATGTCGTAGATGGCGACAGCCGCGGCGCCGTCAGTGGAAGAACCAATCGCGGCGAGGTCGAGAGGAAACCCGAGTGCGGAATTAAATTCTTCCCAGCGCGAGATCAATTTCATCGCGAGGTGACGGTGTTGGAGTTGCTGATAGCTCGTGCTGTTGAGGTAGCGCTCCTTGAGTTGAGACTGTTGCCATTGATTGATCAGCTCGGGAAGATTTTGGAATTGAGCATAGACCAGCGCACCGCGCGGCAAGTCTCCGGCGAGACTGTAGGGATTTTTGCTGGAACGAGTCGCCCGGGCATAGACAAATAGCGCGACGCAGATCAAAACCAATGACGCTGCGATCAATCGAATTCTGTATTTCCTGATCATTTGCCGGCAAACCTTCCTGTAGTCGCGTTCCAAAACCGCGAGGGCTCTTTGTGAACACGCAGCACTTTGAGCACTTGCGAAGATCTGGCGTTCCAATTTCTTTTCTGTGTGTGCCAGGTGCCGTCGGTTTCCAACCAGTAACTGTAAGACGGTATTGGACCACGGAGTTTGATTAATGATGTGGTGGTTTCGATCTCGAGTCCGGCGTTCTCACCTGGAAAGAAAGTGACTTTACTGGACTGCCTTCGTTTGACGTCGCTCCAATCCTCACCGGCGTAATCGTTTACCGGTCCAAGCAGCTCTTCTTCGAACTCGGCAATCTGTGTGAGGTGACCGTGATCCAATCGCAGCAACCGTGCTTTGCGAATGTAAGACGTTGAGTCGCCATTGCTTTCGCGCACCAGCAGCTCGTGAATCCCGGGCTTGATAGTCGCCGGCAGAGTGAGCCAATTGTCATAAGGGTAGTCTTCGAAGCGCAACCAACTGCTCAGCGCGCCGACAGGTTTCCAGCCGCAGGAGTCTTTAGTGAATATCAATGCCATCGGGTGTTCGAGACGCACGAAAGTGAGTACGGCTTCCGTTGGTGGGGTGTCGTCGAGTTGGACGTACTCAAGTCGCGCGCGATCGGCGCGCTCCGGATAATTGAGATCGCGCTCGTAGTCGTAATAGACGGTTGAGATCTCGGGTCGTAGCAGCAGACGTTTGAACATCTCGCGCCGCACGGAGACTTCGTTATTCTTGATCGCAGTAAGGACTTCTTCCGGTTGATTGAAATAGTCGTCGGTTTGGCAGTGTGTTAGTGCCGGTTGTGTTTTATGGTGTCTTTGCCGGAGGAAGGCGGCAACGATCACCGCGACCACCAAGCCAATAACGAAGCAAACGGCGAATGATGTTAGACGTGATTTCCAGCGCATAATGGGTCTCTTTTCTTCTCTGAGTAACCTCTGCGTTCTCTGCGACTCTGTGGTAAATGAAACCGCAGAGACGCAGAGAACGCAGAGGTTACGCAGAGAAATTCAACCGGCTGCCACAAATCTCTGATCTATAACGAGCGATAACTTCCGCGGTTGTGTTCCGGTTCTAGCTTCACGCAGATGGTTGAGTCGGGCCTGCGCGAGATCGCGGTCGGTCTGTTTAGTTAACAGCGCCAGCCGTAGTTGTTCGAGGTCGTAGGCACGATTCAAATCACCAAGTTGTTCCGCCGCGATCGAGAGTAACTCGAGTAAGTTTATGTGCGACGCGCGACTGCGTTCCTCAGCGCGTTGTTGCAGCGTTTGATATCGAGCCGTAGTGACTTGCTCGGCTAAGTTTTGATTCGGCTGGAAGGCGGCCACGCGTTCTGCCAGCTTCAATCCCGCTCCTGGTTGGTTCTGCTTTAAATAAAGCGCCACGAGCTGTTCGAGTGGCTCATCTTCCAGAAACGCAAATGATTTCCAGGCCGCTGACTCGCGCGTCTCGACCAATGCACGAGTGAAGCTATTCAGACTATCTGCATTATTCCCCGCCCGCTTTTCGATGATGGCCCGAAGACTGCTCAGGTACGCATTCGGAGCATCGATCTCTGCTTTCACGGAGGCGAGCGAAAGAGATTCGAGCGCCACATTCATCTCGCTATCGTTTGGACTGACGTTACGAACACGATCGCGCAGCTTTTCCCAACGCGAAACATTCTGCGCCACGAGTTCCGGCGCGAGCCAAACGGCCTGCCAGCGCGTGGTTCTGGTCAGCGTGCGATTACTAATAATGTCTGCAAGCTGCTGAATCGCATCATCCGTCTTTCCGTTCGCAGCGAGTAAGCGCACGAGCTCGATCTGGTTTTGTTCATCGTCCGGTGATTGGACGAGGAGTTGTTGTCGAAATCCAAGAGCGACATCAAATTCTCCAAACTCCGCGGCCATCTCTGCAGCGAGTGCTAACGCGGTTGCCGGATCGATTTGAGTGAGCTCTTCCGTCGAGCTATTTCGTTCGGAATACTTTGCGATCAGTGGCAGCGACGCGATTGCAGCAGCAGTCTCCTGCTTTCGATCGGGCTTCGTAAAATCGATCATCAGTTGCAGCCATTTCAAACCAAGAGCCTTATTTCCGCGTTCAAAGGCGACGCGCGCTAGTCCGGCGAAATATGTCGCCTCGTAGTGTTCGAGCGCCAGCTCTCGCGCATAAGCCGCTTCGAGCAATGAGCGTGCTTCTTCGCTACGCCCTTCGTCGCGAAGAAGCGCAACCGCTTGATTCAAACGCTCAATACTCGGCGGTAAAGTTTGAACCGAGTTGGGAACGGCTTTTATTCCAACCAGCCGTTGAATCTCAGCTTCAACGACGCGGCCTGAACGAACGTCCAATCGCAAAGAAGCAAAGCACAGCCAAACCGGACGCGCGTAGTGCCACTTGATCTCAGCTTCGATCGATGCGATCAAGTAGCGCGCAGGCGCCGTTTGTCGTTGCTCGATCAGATAGTCGAGGTATTCTCGCTGCCACTTGATCTTGTCGTTGTCAGGTTCTGAGCGGTGATATTCGGTTTCCTGATCGAGAGCATACTCAACTGTGGAGTCGTCAAAGCTCTCACTCATCAGACCAGAGTAAGCATAGTCGCGCTCGTAGCCCGGCATTCCCGCACTACGCTTAATCAGAATCTGGTAGAACTGCCCGGCCTCACGCCGCGACACGACTGAGTTGCGAATCAGGAACTCGGGCAGGAAGCGGTTGTCGGGAGCGGCGGCACAAAGCTGAGCGAAGAACGTCGCCTTCTTCGCCTCAGATGCAGAGAATGAGCGCGCCAGAGTTTTGATGAGGTTTCCGAAATCGGCGAACTGCTGCTTTCGTTCGGCTGAATCGTAATCCTGTTCCGCGTTAAGGTCTTTCTGCAAAGTGGTCGTCAGAAATTTCATTACACGCAGGCGGGCCTGATCATTCAACTGGTGTTTGACCAGAGTTTCGAGATAAAGCGCGTGATCGGCAACCGAATCGCTATTGGTAATGATCGCATCCCACAGCTCGTTTGCCTTGCGCGAGTCGCCGCTCAGGAAATACGCAGAGCCAAGGTCCGCGAGATTTGCTTTGTTGTCAGGTTGTGCGTCATGGGCCAGGGTGAGGTGTTCTTTAGCGTGACTAAAATCCTTCTGGTCCAGATACCAGCGCCCCAGTCGCTCCTGCTCATCCGTGTCCGCGGGCCGGTTCTCAATCATCGCCGGCAGGAATAATCGAGATCTCAGAAGGCACGGAACCGAGCGCGGTAGCGCCGGGTCAATTTCCCGATGCTGGCTAGGTGATGAGTTTGACCCGGCGCTACCGCGCTCGGTTCTGTGCTTTGCCACGTCGTCACATCCGAGATACAACCAGCGTCCATACTGCTGCGCCAGTTGGAACCAATCGTCACCAACCAGTTGCTCTTTTGTATTGGGTGTTTGTTTGATCAGCTCGCCGATGGGCCGGAAGTTCAGCGCTGAAGAAAAATACTGTTCGCCGCGCTCGTCGAACTCATTCAGCGCCAAACTAGCTTCTGCGTTGCGCGAGGACTTCCAAACAGCCGCTAAGGGCGAACTCTGGATGGCCACATGCGCCAACTCCTTGTCTTTCTTGCGCAGCAGGAACGTGATGAGCTGTAGTTGATGCGGCGTTGAGTTTTGCGCGCACGAGAGAAGCTCGCTTCTTTCACCCCTGGTCCAAAGAACCTCGAAATAGCGTTCGATAAGGGGATCCTGCGATGTTAGTAACTGAGCGTTAACGGGCATTTGATAATGCTCTCTCAAAGCCTTCAGCTCACGTTCGTTGTCTCCCACAAGACGAGCATAGGTCGCAATCAAACTCGCGAAATCGAAATCAACAGCGTGCGGATCGCGTCCGTGTTCAGCTTCGAGCAGATTGAGAATAGACTGGTAAGCACCACGTTCATCGTAGAGGTCGACGAGGGCGCGCATATGAACCTGATAAGTGGGCCAATCGCGGACTGCATAGTCACGCTCTTTAAACGCGAGCAAGACTTCTTCTTCGATCGATCCAAATCCCGCTCGCCTGCTGAGCCCCCGCATCAGCGCCAACGTGCTGTCATCCTTGTTCGCCGCAATCTGCGCCTTGATGAACTTAAACAATGCCGTCAGCTCATCACTCGTTGCTCTGTCAGCAGCGACGCCGCCAACTCCTTCAACGATCGCGTTGTCGAGTGTAACCAGCAACTCCTTCGCCTTACCCGCATGAGTAGCATTGGAACCTCCAGCCTCTGCAGCCAGACGGCCACGCAGCTCCCAAAGCCGCAACATTATTTGATCGAGACCTTCTTCACTTCTAACTGTCTGCACATAGCCAACGATGTCTGAGGCTTTCAACTCATTCTTGAACGGGTCGCCAGCAAACGCGTTGAATGCACTGCGATAATTCTCTACGGCCGTCTTGAGATTGGTCCCACGCAGCCGCGCAGCTTCAGCGAATTGGTCACTCACGGAAAGCTTTTTGTTCTCTTCCTGTGGCAACTTGCGTCGCTCGACTTCTGCCTCCTGGCGCCTACCAGCCTTCTCTAATAAAGTGACTAATTGCTTGATGTACTGCGGATCATCGCCCGACAGCTCCTGGGCTTTTCGCAGCGCGCTGATTGCTGAGCCGTAGTCTTTTGCGCGTGTGAAAACATCAGCGAGTGAATCGTAGAGATCCGTCATCTCCGGTTGGTTATCGAGGGCCATGCGATATTGCCGCGCCGCGTTGGCCCAATCGCCCTTCGCGTCGTAAATCCGCGCGAGCACAACATTCCAGCGATAGTTTTTGTACGCCTCGCGTGCGACTCCCCCGTAATAATTGAGCAACGTATCGCCGCCGCCGTAGCGACGTACGTAATTAATCGCTGCGTCGATTTGTTCCTCGTCGTCAGGATCGCGATTGATAATCTCGATGTGCTGTTCGATTGCGGATGAGTAGTCCTTCAGGAGTGTAAAGGCATCGATCATTTCTTTGCGTAGACTTGCAACCTGAAATCGAATCTCCCGCACATCAAGGTCCTGCTTCCTGATTGCATCGATAGTTGCGCCGAAGGTCGTGCGTAGCTGCTGCTGATTTCCGCTGCGCACATAAACCTTCGCAAGCTCGTGGAAAACTTCGGTGTTTAGCCGGTCTTCGCGGTTCAGTTTTTCGAGCACCGCTTGTGCAGCGCTGAAGTTCTGCATTTCGACGTGACGCGCCGCGAGCTTCCGCCCGAATTGATAGTGAAACCTGCCAGCGCCGCGTTGCACACCCGATTGCAGAATCGCGAGCGAGTTTGAGCGCAGGCCGAGGCGCCAGCAAAAGTCGGCGCTCTCGGTCAACACGCCATAGTTGGTCGGATACTTTTGGACGAGGGTCCGCAACACTGCGGCGGCTTGATCTGGTTGGTTGTTTTTGCTGTAGACGTCAGCGAGCCGCAGGCGATACGAGATTTCAGAACGACGAGCAGTTGTCGTTGCTATCAACCGTTGCAGTGCCGCAACCTGTCCAACGACTTCGTCATGATCATCGAACAGGTTACGTGCATATCGTAGAAAATCGTCTGCTTTGCTACGCGCTACCGTATCCCGTAATAACCGCGATGCCTCGGGCCATCGCTTTGCATGGTCCAGGAAGTATGCGTAGTCCAAGACAAAGCTATCGGCTCGATTACGTCTGCGTTCCTGAGTAAAAGCAGCGTCAATCTGGCTGGAAACACCAGGCCGTTTGGAGAGTGTTACGAGACGATTTCTGGCGCGGTATGTGTCTGAATCGTAATAGCCTGTCGAATCCAGCGCCCTGACATACTCGTTGAGTGCCGCGCGGAGATGATGCTTGTCTTCGAGAATAACCCCGGCTTGAAAAGCATAAAGCGATTCGTCTTTCGCCTGCCGCCGCAGAGTGTGGATCGTGCGCAACGCATCGTCGTATTGATAGTAGTCCCAGTAGATGGTCGCCGTATCGAGGTATGTATCCTGAACGCCGCGCGCGAGTGGTATGAGTTGTTCCCACTCAGCACGCGCTTTGGTGTAGTCGCCGAGTTCCGCCTGCACTTCACCAGCGCGGGTTCGGTAAGCCGCGACTGACGGTGATGCATCTGCGAGCGATTGCGAGATAGCGGCAGACTCCTCGAGGAAACGGCGATTGTGTTGGCCGAACGATCGCGTGAGATTGATCAACCGCTCAGCAAACTCCGGTGAGTTCGGATAGAGCCGGTTGAGCTCGCGATAAGCGTCAATGGCTTCTTCAAAGTTTGAGAGTTGTGCACTCGCGTCCGCGCGAAAGAGTTTGTACGGCAGCAGCGACTGGGAATCCTTTGACTGATTGAGCGTCGCGCGAGCTCGCGTGAGATATCCCCGCAGCTCGCCATGGCTGCTGAGATGGGCCAGGAATTGATCGCGACATTCTCGCGATTCAAAGTAGTACTCAGAAATCAGAGCGCGCCATTTATCCCACTGTTTGTGTTCGCTATGAAACTTCAACAGTCCATTTACGAAATTCAGGTTGTGCGGAAATCGTTGATGCGCGACGGAATACAAAGCGAAATACAGTTGCGCATCAAAACTCGACTTGATGTCGATGAATTCGTGTAGAAACTTTTCGGCCTCGACATCATCAACCTTTGCGACTACGTCACGCGAGAGTGCCTCGAATTCTTTGGTGCGCTGCTGGCGCACATACCAGCGCGCCAGACGGTCGCGCCACGTGGTTGAAGGAAACGCACGCAAAGCTTCCTGGTAGACGCGCAGTTGCTCATCCACGAGGTTGGTTTGTCCGAGCCATTGCAGCATCTGCTCGTACAAACCCTGCTCAGCGGGATACTTCTTAATCTCATTCGCGTAGAGCGCCAGAATGTCACTGGTGCGATTGTCTTTCGCGAGAGACGAGACGTAACGCTGCAAGACTGTCTCATAATCGACTTCACTCGTGTCTTCATCTTCGGATGTTGACGATGTGAGTTGGTCCGAATACGAAGAAGAGTAAGTGTTGTAAGAACCTTCGACGGGCGCGCTGGTGGTGTAGTTGACTCCCGAATTCGAGATCGGTGGATAAGCGATCACCGAAGGCTTGACTGTGGTTGGTTCTGAAAGCGCGTTCAGGGCCTGTGTTTGTTCATTCTGATCGGCGGTTGTGTTAGCACTCTGAACAAGAGGCTCATCCTTGGCGCGATGCTGGCCCAGGTAATCAAGAATGCGCACGTAGAGGGCGCGTTCGGCGTCGTACTTCTTCATCGCGATGTAGGCGTCGGCAAGTTTGAGTGCGACTTCGGGAAACTCCGGCGCATCGGTGTAACGCTTTTCGAATTCAGCAAGTGTTTCAGAAGCGACGTCAAGGTTTTTATCGCCGGTATACAGCCTGACGATATCCAGATACATCTGGGCCAACTCTGGCGACGTCGGATTCTCCTGCTTGTACGCTGTGAAGATGCGATAAGCGGCAGCGCGATTGAAATGCACAACGGCGCGTTCTTCTTCGACCCCAAACTCGTATTTCGGATCGGTGTCGGAAAGGATGAGCGACAGAATTCCACCCATCATGCCGGGATGTGGATCGGCAGTGGCGATGTCCTGGTAAAACTTCAAATCACCTCGGGTAAGCGAGAGTCTCTGGTCGCCCGCATCCGCAAGTATTTCAAAAAGCTGATAGAGAACCCTCGCGCGCAGTTTACTTCCCGGTTTCATCTCGCCCTGTAGATAGAGCGTGTACAGGAAACGTGAAGCGGCTTCGCCATAGCCTTCAGCGAGCAGGAGCCGAGTGATCGTGATTAGCTCATCCTGAGTCCAGTTGATGTGTCGAGTCGCTCTCGTTTTTTCCAGTTGCACAAAGACGTCGGGGCGTTCGTCGCCTGCATATTTTGAGTAATCAAGCAGACGCACGGCCACGTTGAAATCCGCCGGATTGCGCCGGAAGGCTTCGCGCAATTCGTGACCGTAGGCGCGAAAGCGATCGTTGCTCTTGAGGAAGTCGTAAAAGTTTTCCGACAGCTCGCTGGACCAGAATGGATCGAAGGCTTGCGTGTAAACTTCCTCCGCGTCCTTCACGCGGTCCATTTTCTCGAGCAGAGAAGCCTCATTCTCAATCAGCTCATCGCGATATTCCGGAAATTGATTTTTGTTTTGTCGTACGAGGGTGAGTGCTTTGTCGTAATCACCGTTGTCGATCAGTGTTTCCTGATACTGCTTGACGATGTCATACGCCGAGGGGTTCTCGATGATCGTCTGTTCGTAGAAGCGTGGGGTGAGATATTTTTCGAGTAGATGCGTTTCGGCCAATGCCATCAAGCGACGAAACACTTCGATGCGTTGCTCGGACGGCGCGACGTGCAACATGCGTTCGAGTGATTCGGCCTCGGCAGCGAACTGTGCACGGCGGTGTAAAAACTCGGCCATCGTTTGGAGTGCTTTGAATTCACCGGGCTCGTGTTTGACGAAGCTCTGCATTTCCTGCAATGCCAATTCTTCGTTACCGAGCTTTTCGTCGAGCTGCGACAGCTTCAGATATATCTGCGCATCATCGGGATGATTTGTTAGAACGTCTGCGAGACGGTTGCGCGCTTCGGCGGTCGGAAAAGGAACGATTGCCTGCGCGCCAAAGAACACGTGTCGCGTGTAGAGCGCAGCGTCGATCAGCGACGTGGTTTCTTAGTTTTTAGCGCGAGTTGAAGAGTGAGGATAGAGAAACACGAGGGCCACAATCAGCAGGCTTAGTGATACAAGCCAGGGGATCGAAAACCTTCTTCTCTGTGCAACCTCTGTGTTCTCTGTGCCTCTGTGGTTAATTTTTCTAAGCAACAGCGAACCACAGAGACACAGAGAACGCAGAGGTTGCACAGAGAAAGCATAGCGTCTTAGAGTTTTTATTCGTGCAATCACCGCGATATGACCTCGATCGGAACTTCCGCAGTAGATTGATTGTGCGCCGCGTCTTCAGCCGAAATGGTCAACATGTATCGACCGGCTGCGAGGTTTGCCGGCACGCGAAGTTTTCCAATATTCGTTTGGTCCTGTTGCGACCACGACAACCAAACCGGTTGCGCGCCATAGATACGCGCGAACAGACGCACTGTGTCACTGTCAGCCGAGACTTTCACGATCAGTTCCTCACCAGCTTTGATCAGCTTGTCGTCGAGCTTGACGCCGAGCTTCGGTGCGTGGCTATCGATCACAAAACTCTTCGTCTCCTGATAGCCGTTGCCATTCTTGTCAGTCATCAATAACCGGCAGCGATATGTTCCGTCGGGCAACCACGCGGGCGCCAAAAAGCGCACTTCCCACACGCCTTCAGCTTGTAGAAACTTCAGCGGCAGCGTTTCGCCAAACGGAAACACCGCGAAGACTGAATTGATCGACTCGTCAGTCTGCACACGCAACACCGGATCGCCTGGTTGGATCAGTCGCGGTCGCAATAGCGCACGTGGCGCTGCGATGAAAGCGGTGTACGGCGTGACGAAGCGATACTTTTGCGAGAGACGAATGATCTCCGCGATGTAATCCTCACGCTCACCATTCAGATCCATCTCCCGCAGCAGCGCATCGACGCGCGCGCGTGCCCAAACGCGCGGCAGATGCGAATGAATGTCCGCCAGCTCCGGTAACACAACATCGCGCGAGAGCCTGATCGCTTCAGTTCCGAACTGGCCCATAACCGTCACGTTCGCTCGCGGCGAAGGCGTGCGATAACGACCGACGAATGCGAGACTCGAGCCGTCGAAACCGTAATCATTGCTCGCATATATCTGATACAGATTGTTGTTCGCGGTGAGGTGTGCATTCTCAATGCTGGTACTACCAACGTGATCAAAGAAGATCTTGAGCGCAGTGGTTATGTCTTCTGTCTCACGCGCGCTTGAAAAATAGCCATGACCTGTTTTTGCCAGCTCATCCAACAGCGCGTTATTCGCATCACTTCCGAGTCCGAAAGCAAAAACGCGCGTCGAGCTCTTGCTGAGCGTCTGCAGAATCTGTTTCACATTCCGCGTACCCAAAGTTGGATTGCCGTCGGAGACTAAAACAATGCTGCGTTCGCCTGAAGGAAACAGCGGCGCGAGCTCGACTGCGGTGGCCAGCGCTTTCCGCACATCGCTGCCGCTTCCCAACATCGAGTTCCTGATGAAATCGAGTGCGTGTTCGACGTTTTCGGGAGTCGCAGGCAGCGGTGCGGGCGAGAAGACGTAAGTCTCTTCATTGAAAAGGACGAGATCGAAGTGGTCCTGTGGTGAAAGTGAATTCAGGAAATAGTCGAGTGCTTCGACAGCGCGCTTGAGCTTTTCGCCGTACATCGAGAGAGACGTATCGAGCAGCAGGATGACATTACGTGGCTGCGTGTTTTGCGCAGTTGCCCCCCGTTGGTTAAAGACGGCGCGCGCTTCGAAATATCCGCTGGGGTTCTGTACAGCCAGCGCCGGATCGCGCAGGTCGTATGCAGAGATCTGTTCGGGCGCGCGGTAGGTTGTGAATGACAGTGTGGATTCGGGAACGTCGATGCGATAGTCGAAGGAGAAGTCCTGCTTCAAGTCGAAACCAGTTGCGTGAAAGTCTGCTTCAAACTCATTCGGCTCAGACTTCGTAATTGTCAGTGCATACGTGTCTCGTTCGTTATTAATCGGTGAGATTGGGTAGTCGCTCAGAATGTGTACGTGCAGGTTGAACTCCTCCACGCGTTGTGCGTCGCCGAATGATGGCTTTAGAGGAAAGGTGAAATGCGACACGAGACTGTCGACCGGCAGAACTTCCGTGTACTCGATCTCGACTCGCTTCGTTCCATAAGCCGGAATCGGAAACACCTTCGCGGAGAATGTTGAACGGCCTTCATGCTCGTCGTCCTGTTGCAGAAGTCCCGGATCGATCTGCTGTTGCTTGATCTCGCTATACGCCTTGTTCGCACGGCGTTTTTCCATCATTACGCCGGGAATGCGAAGGTCAGAGTCCCAGACGGCAAAGTCGAAGATCGAGGCAGTTTGCGGGAGCGCGAAAAGGTATTTGCCTTCGAGAACTTGTGCTGCGTGGTTGTCGAATATCTGCATCACCTTCACGCGCGCGTGTTGGTTATCAATCAGCACATCGACGTTCATTACCTGCAGCGACAGTATGTTTGGATCTGGTTTATTGCCGGTCGATGGAATCAGGACACCGGACTGCGCGGAACTGTGGCGATAACTGATGCACAATGGCAGCAATAGAGCCAAGACGATCAGCAGGCGAAGTAATTTTTTTAGTGGATACTTCATTTCATCTCGTCTTCTCTGTGCAAACTCTGTGTTCTCTGTGTCTCTGTGGTTAACTAATCACAGCAATAACTCACCACAGAGACACAGAGAACACAGAGGTTGCACAGAGAAATCAGCTACCATTCCAATAAGAGCGCTCGATACGCGCAATGCCGCCGGTTGTGCCGAAGTAGACGTAGTTGTCACTGCCGGTGATGCTCATCACGTTTCGGGAGGGCAACTCACCCTTCACCCTGGTCCATTGTTGAGAGGACGGTTCAAAGATCAGGGCGCCGTCCAGTGTTCCGACAAAGAGCCGCCACCCGTCGCTCCACATCGCATTCGGATTTACAACGACACGTCCCACCTCAGGCGCGAAGCTGCGCAGCTCTCCGCTCGCGTTCAACTCGAACAATCCACCGCCGTACGTGCCCACGAAGATGCGATTCCCAACCGCGCAGAGTGCAGTAACCCAGTTGGTTGTGAGTTTTGAATTCGTGTCTTTGAACACTCGCGACACGCGGCCGTCTTCAATCACTGCCAGACCACCGAGAGTGCCTACGTAAGTTTTGCGGCCCTGGACCAGGACGGTATAGAGACTGTTACTTGGTAAACCCTGTACCGTGGTTAGACCATGGAGTCTGCCCCGTGCTCCGAGAGACAGACCTTTGCTGGTGGCAAGTGCGAGGGTGTTTTCACCGTCAACGTCCCACCGAGCCACTTGCAAGATCGCGTTGCTCAACAGCCCGTCCTTAGTAGACCACTGTTCAGTGTTTCGCAGGCTCGAATCAAAACGCAGCAGGCCGGCGGACGAAGCCGCCAGGATCCCTTCTCGATCGTTAGTGAGCGAGTTGATTTCACGATTCGTTTCTGACTCAAGATGGGCCAACTGCTTTCCCTGCGGGCTGAGAACATCAATGCCACGTCGAAAGTTGCCAGCCCAAACACGAGCGTCAGAGTCAATCGTCAACGCTGAAATGAGGTTGGTTGTAAGCGTGCGGTTGCGGTCGGGTTGTCCCCACGCGACGAAAGCATTCGCTCCTCCGGCTCGGTAGATTCCCTCCTCACTAAGCAACCAGAGATACTTGTCGAGTGAAATCAATCGTGTTCCGGCTAAGTTTCCGGCCTTGCTCCACGCAATCGGAGTCACCTGTCTCGAACGCGAAATTCCCTGATCGGTTCGGAAGCTAAACGTCTCGCCATTGTCTTTGCTCAACACAACACTGTCAGTTGTAAGAGCGAGGCTCGATAGAGACGGAATGGTGACGAGTGTTTGAAAGCGAGCTTCGGCGTTCATTGACAACCCGAAGTCAGTAGCGACGAAGAGATGTTGGCCCGCGACAGCAACGCCGACAACGCGGTTTGAGAGTAGACCATCAGCAGTTGTGAAGTGGGACCAGCGTCCTCCTTCTTCAATCCACAATCCATCGGCAAAGGTGCCGGCAAACAAGCGCGCGCCATCTTTGGAAAGATGATTGATCTCGAACAGTCGCTTGTGTTCTGTGCCAGCCGTAAGTTCCTTAAATTCGCGACCATCGAAAGCAAGCAAACCTCCGGCTCTCGTACCAATCAGCAAACGCCCTTCGTCCGCGAACAGCGCATCGATCGACTGCGGCGTTCGGTCCGTCCATCGATATCCGCGAAACTGAGAACCGTTAAAATCCACCAACCCTTCAGTCCGTGTGCCGATGAAGAGTTTTGAGTCGAAGACAGCCAGGCTGAGCAGATCACTTTCGGGCAGCCCATCAAGCACCGTGTAGTGCCGCACTAGTTTTCCCGTTTGGTCCAGCTCGATCAGTCCACCGTCAGTCGCGACGAAGCACGAATCGTTGAACCTGGCGATCGCTCTCGTACTTTGATGACTCTGCCAAATCTCGATCGCTTTGCTGTCGATCGGCTTGAATAACTTTTGTTCGAATGGGATGAGATTCTGTTTGTCGCGGCGCGCGCGCTCTTCGGCGAGTTGCCGGTCGGCCCGCTGTTTGACTTGCCACACACCTATCAGCCCCGCGATCAGCGCGAGCACCAGCAACAGCAGTAAAGTTTTCCGGATAGGCGGTCTCATGCCGGGTGGATGGCATTATTTCGATCAAGCAGTGGTTGCGTGACGTGACGCGTCACAGTGAGTAGATGAGCGGTTACGGGGCGAGCTTGAGGTTAACCCTACCCATCGATCTGTGGAGAAACACAGCGTCGCGAAGCTTTTCATGGGCCAGGCAAATGTTTCTGGTGGCTCTTGTTGTATAGCCTTTATAATTTTAGCCACAAAAAGGCACAAAAAGCTCAAAATCAGGAAAACTTATTTTGAGCTTTTTGTGCCTTTTTGTGGCAGAAAAATTAGTTCTGCGTTCCTGCTTTCTCTTTTTTAGCAGCGGCGGCGGCGGTTTGG
>DATFDT010000201.1:0-3580 GCA_035251975.1 Pyrinomonadaceae bacterium
CGAGCGGGTGGCCACAGAGGGCCACCCCTACAGTTGTTTCTCACGAGAATTCAAGGAGCGGTGAATGTGGATGGCGGCCATCGCGCCTTCCGCAGCAGCGACGACTGCGAGTTGAGATTGCGGTGTGATGTCGCCTGCTGCATAAACTCCTTTAATGCTCGTTTGCTGCGTCTCATCTACCCACAACAGACCGCACTCCGGGTCTAAACGGCAGTCGAGGGTTTCGTGAAAATCGGTCGCGAGCTCGGTGCCGAGGTTGAAAAAGAGCGCGTCGCATTCGAGTGCATCACCTTCCGCAAATAGAACGCGCTGCAACTGCCTTGTTTCAGTGTCGCCTTCCAGCCCGACTATGCGTTCTGATCTTACAGCGACATCAAGCGCGTCTAGTTTTGCGCGGTTCGAGATTTCATTTTGGTCGCTCAGTAGCGTTAGGTGTCTGGTCCACGTCAGAAGGTTTTTAGTAAATCCAACCGCATTGTCGCCATGTGCGAGAACGGCGACTCGTTTGTCCCTCACTTCATAACCATCGCAATCGGGGCAATGAAACACACTCGAACCATAAAACTCGCGGAACCCCGGGCAGTTTGGCGTCAGATCACGCAGACCGGTAGCCAGTAACAATCGCCGCGTCTCGAAAACTCTTTCGTCATCACCGATGAACACGCGAAAGTGTTCGGGCGAAACCGCTTCGACGGCAGTTACACACGCCTCGATGATCAACCCGCCGTGGCTCGTCACTTCATCGCGGCCTCGAGCCAGTAGCTCGCCCGGCCGGATTCCGTGATGGCCCAGAAAGCCGTGGACCCCGTGCGCGTATTCGTTCCGCGGGCTGTTGTGATGAAACGTGAGTGTGCGGTGCAGATAGCGAGCGAGAAAAAGTGATGCCGACAAGCCAGCCGGCCCGGCGCCGATGACGATGCAGTCGTATAGCTCACGACCGTTCGCCGGGCCGTGTTTCTCAATCGATGAATTCACGTCTTATCGTCGACTCTTCTTTGCCGATTTCTTTGAGCGCTTTGTCGCTGACGACTTCGAGCTGCTCTTTGATCCCGGCTTCTTGCTCGCGCGTGTCCTTTTAGGCGCAGTCGATGCCGATTTCGATTTCGACGCTGACTTATTCGCGCTAGATTTCTTTTTGCTCGAAGACTTAGTGGCGCTACGTTGCTTGCGCTCCTTCTCGGCTTGCATCTGCTCTCCGAGAGCTTCGATCTGTTCCTCACTCAACGCAGCCTCGGCCTTTTCGAAGAGCTCGTTCTCCTCTTCTTCGACGTGATGCTCGACGTTCTCCTGCAACACCTTGGCCTGCGCCTGCCATTCTTCGGTTGCGCTCTTGGCTTTGCTCATTTCTCGGAGCAGCTTCTTGACCACGTCATGCTCTTCGTAAGCCTCGAGGGTCAGATCGTGTGTCTGCTTCGGCTTTTCCAACGCGGGATAGAAGATTTTTTCTTCGATGTGCGTGTGCAGTTCAAGCTCCATCTTGATCTGCTCAAACACCCGCATCTTTGCCTGGCCGCTCGCACTCTCTAACTGACTAAATAGCTCCTCAACTTTCCTGTGATCGGCTTTGAGTAGGTTAAAGGCGTCCATAATCCCTCCCTTGTTCGTTTGAATATCGAAAACCACTAAGCAAACAGAGGGCCGTTTCGAAGCAGAGTAAGAACGTGAGTGTTGCGTGTTGTGCGTACGGGGTCTACGTTTGAAAAACGACTCTCAACTGTATGCGCTTGGTACAACCGCGGAGTCAATTCGCGTCGACCATCGTCGCGACGAGATGCTCGAGGGCGGCGGCGGGGTCGCCGCAACGGCCGGTATGCACGGGCGAGGTTTGGATGACCGTGCTGCGAGGAGCGACGAGCCAGTGAAAACGTTGGCGCTGCGGAAGCTGGCCGATCGAGCCCGCGCCGTCGCCACCACGACAGATCTTTGGAATGCTGGCCAAATGCTTTCGCACCAGATCGAGGTCAACGTTTGGATCGAGAGCGAGAAGGCGCGACTCGTCCAACTCGATCCGCGCTTCCAAAAACGACAACTCAGGACACGAGACGATTACCCCGGCATTGATAAACTCTTCGCGGTCTACTTTCGGTACGACGCGGATCACAGCATAGTCATACCTGAACTTATCGGGCACGAATCGCCTCCTCAACAAAGTGGCGAGGCGAAACAAGTCGCCTCGTCAAATAATCGATGTAAGCTTGTCTGTTTTCCGCAATCGTACTAAACGGCGCGTGCTCGTTCAGCCAATCGTCCGGCACCAGCTCGACGACTCCTTTTATCACTTCTTCATTTATCGTTGCTGACATTGCCGCATCCGCTGTTTCCAGCGCGCTCGCGAAGGGAAGCAGGATGTGTTCCTTGATCAAGCGAAACGGGTCTTTGGTGCGCTGGTCCATGTCAGTCCATGCGTGGTGGAAGTACAGTGCGGCGCCGTGATCGATTAGCCAGAGCCTTCGATGCCACATCAACATGTTTGCATTGCGCGGCGTGCGATCGACGTTCGTGACGTACGCGTCCAGCCACACGATGCGCGAAGCAAGATCGGCGTCCGGCTGATCGGCAACCGGGTCAAACATCACCGAGCCGGGAAGGTAATCGAGTCCGAGATTCAGCCCGCCACTGGCGCGGATGAGGTCTTGAATTTCCGGGTCAGGTTCTGTCTTCGCGATCTCGGGATCGAGTGAGACAAAGACGAGCTCCGGAACCAGCAAGCCCGCCGCTCGCGCGAGTTCACCTGCAATCAACTCCGCGATCAGGGCCTTGGTCCCCTGGCCGGCGCCGCGGAATTTGAGCACATACATTCCGTCGTCATCGGCCTCGATGATGGCAGGCAGCGATCCGCCTTCACGCAGCGGAGTCACGTATCTTGCGGCATTTACCGTTCGCATTCGCGTCCCAAGCTTACACGTCTTTCCCGAATTGAAGCAGGTTTTCTGAAGTCGTGAAGGTGCGTGTTTTCATTCGATCGATGTAGAGGGTTCCGTTCAGATGGTCTATCTCGTGCTGAAGAATACGCGCATACCAGCCATGCGCGTTGATGCTTACTTCTTCGCCGCGTTCATTCAAACACTCCACGCTGACATTTAACGACCGATCGACAATCGCCTGGTAACCTTCCACGCTGAGGCAGCCTTCGAAGAACTGTACAGACTCGTTACCCAGTAACGTGAGCTTCGGATTGATGATCACGTGAAAGGGAACTGCGGATCGTTGAAGTTCTGCAAGCTCTGCCGCGGAGTGATGGGCTAAATACTCGGGTTGATCCTCAATCACCGCGAGTTGAATCGATACCCCGACCTGCGGCGCAGCCAGTCCGACCCCCGGCGCCTCATGCATCGTTTCTCGCATGAGTTCGATGAGCCGCTGCACCTCCTGACTCTTGATCTCATCCTTCGTTAATTCCCGACTCCGCTCCCTCAACACCGGATCCCCGGCCTGGACGATCTTTAACTTCATCGGCGACTCCTTGGCGGTGATGTTAAAGGCCGTGTCTCAACTAATCAAAGACAGCCGCAGTGTCGAGTCTTGACAGATGTAGTCGGTCAGTCGATTATTCACGTATGAGCCTTACATCCATTCAAAA
>DATFDT010000202.1:0-7458 GCA_035251975.1 Pyrinomonadaceae bacterium
ACGTGATGAATCATCTGTTTCAGGTCCTTTTTGGTATCTATCCACAGATTACGCAGACTTTATAAACAATCGGTGTAATCTGTGGACACATGCTTTTGGCGAATTTCCTTATTTTCTCGTAGAATAACGTCCCCCTTGATAACCCCTTCCCCTGTCGAGCCGGTGGGGCTGACCCTGCAGGGCGTAGTCTGTCACTTAAACATCTAAATGCCGGACGAAATCAAGACTAACAATATCTTAGTGGTTGACGATTCGCCCACGATGAGGCGCATGGTGATTACGTCTCTGGGCTCGCTGCGAAAGGTGAAGTCTACACAGGCGGGCAGCGGTCTCGAAGCCATCGAACGGTTGGCGATAGAGCCCGTCGACCTGATGGTGCTCGATCTAAACATGCCGGACATGCACGGCATGGAGGTGATCGATTTCATGCGCAGTCACCAGGCCTATCGAAACATCCCCATCGTCGTGCTGACGACCAAGGGCGAAGAGTCGAGCCGCGCCCAGGCTTTAGCCGCAGGCGCAAATCGTTACTTAACGAAACCTTTCGATCCGCGGCACCTGGCTGACGTGGTCGGCTCATTGCTGAATGCGAGTTGATGGATAACCCAAACCCCGACAACCGTAGCGAGTTTTTCGATCAGTTCCTCGACGATTACTACGCCGAGTGTGACGAGCACCTCGTCTCGATCCGCCGCTCGCTGGTAACGCTCGAAGACGAGGTCGATGACGGCACGGTCGATCCCACGCTGCTCGATAACCTCTTTCGCAGCTTCCACACGCTCAAGGGAATCTCAGGCATGGTTGGCCTGAGCGCTGCGGAACAGCTCGCCCATCATCTCGAAAGCTATCTTCGTGAGTTGCGTGAAGGCACGGTCCTGTTAAGCGATTCAGGATTCCAAGCGCTCGTCGCGGGCGTCTCGTTGCTCGAAAGTGTTATCAACGCGCGTCGCAACGATCAGCCGATTCCTTCGATCGATGAGACTGTAGAGCGACTGCAAGCCGTTTCGTCTGAATCAGCTCCGAACAAAGCATCAGAACCTCAGACAGGTGAGACGGATGTTACGGCGGTGCGTTGGTTGATCGAGTTCACACCGACCGCGGAACTTGCCGAGCGTGGCGTAAACGTGAACAGCGTGCGCTCACGGCTGCAAGAGATTGGGCAATTGATCCAGGCCAAGCCCGTGGTTAAAGGTGCGGGCGAAATCGCATTCGAGTTCATTGTTGCGACCAACGCAGAGAAGTCAGCGCTCGAATCCGATGGTTTGACGTTCAAGCCTGCTCCGGTTGAATCTGCGCCGCGAGCGAAAGAAAGCCAGCCGGTAGCCACGATCGCGCCCGCGAGTGTCGTGCGCGTCGATCTCGACCGCCTGGATGAGCTGATGCGAATCATCGGTGAGCTCGTGATCAGTCGCACCCGGCTCGAGGATCAATTGACGGAGCTCAAACGCACGACACCTCCTGCACTCTGGCGTTCGCTCCAGGAAACAAGCCTGAGCATGGGGCGACAACTCAGAGACTTGCGCGAGAGCGTCATGCGCGTCCGCATGGTCCAGATCGGTGAGATCTTCGAGCGCATGACGTTCGTCGTTCGCGATCTGGCGCGTGAGAGCGGTAAGAAGATCATCGTGCAGCAGAGCGGCGGCGAAACGGAGATCGACAAGTTTCTGGTCGAGCGGATGATGGATCCGCTCATGCATCTCGTGCGCAATGCCGTGAGTCATGGACTCGAAACTGTCGCCGAGCGTGAAGCACAGGGCAAGCGAAGTGAAGGTTTGCTATCACTGAGCGCAACGACGGCCGGCGAAATGATCGTGATCAAGATCGCCGATGACGGGCGCGGGATTGATCGACGTCTCGTACTCGATAGGGCACGTGCGCGCGGTCTGAGTCACGGCAACACTGATATCGATGATGCCGCTTTACTCGATCTGATCGCGACTCCCGGATTTTCGACGCGCGACGAAGCCGATAGAGAAAGCGGTCGTGGCGTGGGAATGGATGTAGTTAAAAAGGCGACGGAAGAGCTCGGCGGTCGAATCGCCCTCGCGACAAGACTCGGCGAAGGAACCACGTTCACGATTGAGTTGCCTTTGACACTCGCGATTGCGGAAGCACTCATCGTCAGTGTTAACGGTCAACGCTTTGCGGTGCCACAGTCAGGGGTGAGGGAAGTGTTGGAGGTTGAATCGGCGTCGACGAACGTTTTGGAAAACAACGAAATCATTTCGTTTCGCGGAAAAGTTCTACCGCTGCTTCGTCTCGCGCGCGTTTTTGAGATGAATTACCAACGTGATGAGAAGTTTCACGTGCTGGTGATTGGTGAAGATGGAAACGCTGTTGGACTCGCGGTCGATCGAATAATCGGACAGCGAGAAATCGTCGTGCGTGCGATTAAAGATCCGCTCGCGCAAAGCAAAGGTATCGCTGGGGCTACAGAACTAGGAGATCAGCGTGTGGTCCTGATTCTGGATATTGGTGCGTTGCGAGAGTTTGCAATGCACGCGCGACACTGATTTCTCTGGGCAACCTCTGTGTTGTTGGCAAACACACCACAGAGACACAGAGAACACAGAGGTCGCCCAGAGAAGAAAGGTAAAACGTGAGTTTAGAACCATTCATAATTTTCGAGTTGGCGCGTACGTTGTACGGCGTCCGCAGTAACCTCGTCCAGCAGATCGAGATGATCGACGACGTTGCCTCAGTCCCAAATGCTCATCCCGCGGTGGAAGGCGTCGTGCTGGTTCGGGGGCAGGTGATTCCGGCGTTGAATCTGCGCACACGTTTTGGTTTCGAAAGAATTGAACGCGAGCTGCGGTCGCGGTTGGTTATTATCAACACAGGAACGCGAGTGGTCGGACTCGTCGTCGATACCGCGCGCGAGTTTCTCAAGATTCCAACGGAGTCGATCGAGCCGCCGCCCGAAGCGCTTACCGGTTTAAGTGGTCACTACCTTGAAGGCATCGCCACAGTTGGCGAACGCATGATTTTGATTGTGAATTTAGAAGCCGTGCTCGATCTCGATTACCAGATCGAGCCACAGATTTCATAAGGAAATACGGAGATACGACTATGTCTCAGGTGATAGCGAGCTCAAACAACAATATTGATAGAGACATCGGATTGGTTCGCCAGCAAGCTGTGCAGGTTGCCGAATCCGCCAGTGAAATCACAGTAACGGCCAACGAGGTGGCTGAAGGAGCCGAAACACAGCTACGCGTACTCGAAAGCACCTTCGCGATCGCCAACGAGATGACTGCATCCCTGGGCGAGTCGACAACTCAACTCGAGTCGATCGCGACATCGACTGAAGAACTCGCGTCGTCAGTTAACGAGAGCGCCGCATCGATCGAAGAGGTCACCAGGAATGCCGAATCTCTTGCTTCATCGATCAATCAAATCTCCGCTGCCATCGAACAGAACACGCGTTCGATCGAAGGCGTCAGCAACACGACGCAAACTATGGCGACATCCGCTGAAGAAGTTACGGGCGCGATGACGGAGATTGCCGGTTCGATCAAATCTGTCAGCGCCGACACCGAGGCACTCACCGCATCGGTGAACGAAACCGCGGCGAGCATGGAACAGATGTCAGCCTCGATCACGAGTCTCTCTGGAAATGCCGACGACCTCACCGTCTCCGCCGAGGAGACTTCTTCGGCCATCAACGAAATGGCGGCATCGATCGAAGAGGTTGGGGCGATGACCGAGGGCCTTACGTCGTCAGTTGAAGAAGTGTCGACTTCGATGGAACAGATGGCGCGCTCAGTTCAGGTAGTCGCGCAGAGTGCGGAGCGCATTAACGAAGCCGCAACGAGTGCTGCAGGCAGCGCTAATCAAATGGACCGTTCGTTACATTCGGTCGTGGCGTTGACGAAGCGTGCCGAGGAAGCCACTACGCACTTAAGCAAACAAGCCGAAGAAGGCGGAGCCGCAGCGCAGAAGTCGATGCACGGAATACAGAAAGTCCGCACGGCGATGGAGCAATCAGCGAGCGTCATCCGCCAGATGGGAAAACGTTCTGACGAGATCGGCGGCATCGTTAACACGATCAACGTCATCGCCGAACGCACCAACATGCTGTCGCTCAACGCTTCGATCGAGGCTGCGCGCGCCGGTGATGCGGGCCGAGGTTTTGCGGTTGTCGCGGAAGAGATCAGAAATCTCGCCGATCGATCCGCACAGGCGACCGCCGATATCGCTGTAATCATCAGGTCGCTTCAGGAAGTTGTCAGAGAAGCAGTGACTGCGGCGAGCGAGGGAACGCGTATCGCAGAAGAAGGCGGTCAACTCGCGGAGGAAGGCGCGGCTGGTCTAAGGAAGATATTGACGGGAATCAATCAAACAGCCCAGCTTGTCGGACAGATCGCGGATGCAACCGAGGAACAACTGACAGCGGGTCAACAGGTAGTTACTGCAATCGATACGACTGCCACGCAAACAAAACAAGTTTCCGGCGCTGTAATCGAACAAGCGCAGGCTGCGCAACAGATCGTGAAGGCAGCAGCGCAGATGCGGAAGACGGCGAAGGAAGTCAGCAAGGCCGTGGGCGAGCAGGGTCGCGCTGCGAGGGAAATCATCAAGGCGGCGCAGAGCACGAGCGGCGCGGCAAAGCAGGTGCGCAAGTCTTCGAACGAACAAGCCACTGCTGCCAAAGAAATTACGCAAGCTGTCGAATCGATGCGCCGGGGCGCAGCGTCGACTGCGCGTGCGCTTAGTGAACAGGCAGTGGCCGGCGATCAAGTTTCGAAAGAAGCGGTCCAACTGGCGCTACAGATCAGTGAGATCAGCAAAGCGATGCGTGAGCAGGCGAAGGCGTCGGCGGAGATTGCCGAGGCGACGCAGAGCATGCGTTTGCAGTCCGATCAAGTGACGAAGGCGATGCGCGAGCAGGCGCGAACGTCGCATGAGATGACTGTGGCGGTGGCAAACGTTTCGAAAGACGCGCTGCGGGTTACGAATGCGAATCGCAGCCACCTCGATGCTGCCGACAGGATTCGCAGCGACGTGGGCGAGCTGCGCCAGATAACAAATCGTAATGCGGATGGAGTAAAAGCAACGTTGACCAGCACGTCTGGTTTGGCCGATCGCGCCCGTCAGCTCGGTGAGATCATGGACAATATGATTGGTGGCAACGGCGCTGAGAAGCCTAAACGCAAGCGAGCACGAAGGCCGGCTGCGGATGAACGCGAATGACGCAGATCGGCGTTTTCACAATAGATACTCAGCTCGTGATTCGAGTTTGGGATGCGACGCTCGCGCGGCTCACCGGTATCAGTGAGGAAACTGCTCAGGGCCAGGAGCTGACTGCGCTGCTGCCTGATCTCGATAGGCGCGGGCTGTTGAAACGCTTCCAGCGATCTCTTGATGAAGGTGTAGTCGAGATCCTTGCGCCGGCCTTTCATCACTATCTGATCCCTTGTGGTCCAGTTAATCCTTCGAAGCATTTCGAGAAGATGCAGCAGCGAGTGACGATCGCGCCGCTGCGTGACGACGATGCGATTGTTGGACTCATCGTCACTATCGAAGACGTTACAGAGCGACTTGAACGTGAGCGCGAACTGGCAGCGCGTTTAGCTGAAGGTGATGCGACGGCGCGACTGAATGCGGCGGAGACTATTAGTGATGATGAGTCTTACGACACAGCACCGTTGCTTGGTGCGTTGAGTGACGAGAGTTGGAGAGTTCGTCGTGCCGCGATCAAAGGTGTGTCGCAACGTGCGGCGCCTGACGCTATCGCCGCGCTGATAAGCTCTGTAGTCGAGAATCATCACAATCCGTCGTTATTGAACAGCGCGCTACAGGTCTTGACGTCGAGTGATGTCAACACGGTTTCGCCGCTTATCGAGCTGCTGAAAAATCCCAATGCGGATCTGCGAATGCAGGCAGCGCTGGCTCTAGGTGAACAACGCGACGCGAGCGCAACTGAGGCGTTGGTAGCGGCCTTGAATGATGAAGATACCAACGTGCGGTATCACGCGATCGAGGCGCTGGGCAAGTTGAAGGCAGCCGATGCCGTCGATGCACTTGTTGAGATAGCTGAATCGAGAGACTTCTTCCTTACCTTTGCGGCATTGGACGCGCTCGCAAAGATCGGCGACGCGCGCATTGTGCCGAGAATCATGCCGCTTTTGGATGATGAGCTTCTGGCTATACCAGTAATCAATCTGCTGGGCCAGGTTGGTGATGAAAACACCGTCGCTCCGCTCACGGCTCTTTTGAATGATCCGAATGGCCCGGCGGAGGCGGTCGCGGACGCGCTCGCCACTCTCAGCGATCGATTCGAGAAGCAATATGGCGAAGGTGGTTACATTGCGGATCTAACCAGCCGTGAAATCCTGCCCACCGGCGTTCAGAATCTGCTCGATACGTTGGAGGCGCCTGGTAAAGAAGACTATCGCTCGATTGCGTTAGTGCTTGGCTGGTTCAAAGGCGCCGGTGTGGACCGCGCGCTCACGCGATTGATGGGACGCGTCGATCTGCGCGATGAGATTATCGAAGCGCTCGTGCGGCATGGTTCTACGACTGCAGATCTATTGATTTCACAGTTGAGCGCGGAAGATCTCGAAGTGAGACGTTCCGCTGTTGTTGCACTCGGACGCCTTGGCGATTCGAGCGCAACGTCCGCTCTTGTAGGCAAACTCGATGACAAGTCTCTGGCGATTGATGCGGCGAATGCGCTCGGCGAAATCGGCGATCCGCAGGCAGTCGATGGACTACTGGAATTGATCGGCGACGAGGATGCTTCGATCAGGCAAGCGGCGGTCGCAGCACTGAATTCGATCATTCCGCCGTCGATGTCGCAACGTATCATTCCGCTCCTGCATGACCGGGATCCGAACGTTCGCGAATCGGCAGTAAAGATTGCCGGATACTTTGGATATCCGGAGGCGGCGGACGCGTTGGTGGAGTTGAGTCGCGATCCGAATGAGCGAGTGCGGTGCGCGACGATCGAGCACCTGCCGTTTGTTGAAGACGAACGCGCTTTGGATGTTCTCGCCAACGCGTTGAAACAAGAAACGCCAAACGTGCGTGCGGCTGCGGCTCGTGCGCTCGGCAACATGGACGCGCCGCAGGTCGTCGAGCATTTGCTTGAAGGACTCATAGCTGACGATGTTTGGGTGCGGTATTTCAGCGCGCGTGCGTTGGGTCGACACGGGGATGAGAGAAGCATCAAGGCTCTCAAACGAGTGATTGAGAAGGACGAATTCAACCACGTTCGCATTGCGGCCCTTGATTCGCTGGGGCAAATCGGCGGCCCTCGTGTCGCGGCGATTGTTGGAGAGTTGGTTCACGACGACGATTTGGACGTCGCCCACGCCGCCAAGGTAGCGCAGAACCGAGCGCGGTAGCGCCGGGTAAATTCTATTCGCTGGGGCTTTGCACAAAAAGTCTCGATCGCTGTCTTCTCTGTGCAACCTCAGTGTCCACTGTGTCTCTGTGGTTGATGAATTCCGAGTA
>DATFDT010000203.1:0-3119 GCA_035251975.1 Pyrinomonadaceae bacterium
TATACGCCTGTTGGCAGGGAAAGTTCAAGATTCTGGAGGCGTCCGAGTGGAGATTCTCATACGGCGGCGCAACGGCGCAGCCGAAAAAGGCATACGTTACGCCGCCGCGCCGCCGCGTGAGAAATCCTATTTAGTAGACAAAGCATTGAAGACCAGCGGGTAGGTTGCGAGCGACTGCGCCCGGTATTGAGGCCGGAAGCCGAAAAGGATCACGCGTCCTTTGCCCATCGTAACCTCCACAAGCGCAGCCTTTCCCTTGATCAAATCTCCACCGAGTAACCACCCGGAGAGTAGTGGATCTTTATCCGCGGGGTACGATGCGATCACGTGAACATTCGGATCGTTTGTCACTTCAAACACAGGCGAGTCTTCAGCCCACGCGATCGTTTCCTTCGGCATTCCACTCGCGAGCGGATGCGACGGGTCGAGCTCGATGCGCAGTATCGATCCCGGAACGTAGAAATCCGTGCGCGGCAGTCCTGCCACAACATTGCGCAAAGGCAACTTAAACTGCTCGATCGCGAAGTTCGCAGCGCGATTCAGAAAGATCAACGTGCCGCCAGTCTCAACAAAATCTCGCAGCGTCTTCACGCCTTCAGGTCCGAGACCGCCACTTAATTCAGGTGGCATTGCACCGCTACGATAACCTTCAAGCAGTGTGCGCGCGGGCTGATCAGGGATGAGTAGCGTGTAGTATTTCCCAGTGACTCCCGGCGACGGCTTATAAACAGTGATGCCCGCGCGCAGATCTTTATCTGTAAGTAAGCCATAAGAGATGTTCTTCGAATCGAGGATCCATCTGGTCCAACCTTCATCCTGACTTGGCACAGACGAGTGATAGATCGCAAACAGATCGATACGCGGCATCTTCGGAGCGTCAGTCAAAACATCCGAAACCGGTTCCGTACTTCGAACCGCACGAAACGGCGCTTTAACAGCCTGCACCGGCACGCCCATCAACAACGGTAACGTGTTTGCTGTTACGTCGTACGGCGCAATCGGATGGCCGTCAGCGTCTCTCAGATTTGGATAATGCTGAACTTCGAGCAACGCCTTCGCAAAAGCGCCGTAAGGTTGATCCATTCTGACCAATTGTGTATCGCTCGGAAGAGTCTGCTTGCCGACTTTGAAAACCGTCCCTTCTTTTGCAGACGAAACTTCGACACCGCCTCGTTTCAGAATGTTCAAGAGCGCTTCGGAGTTTGGTGATGGCTCGACCAGAAACCCGAAGATCTCACCGGCCCTGCGTGGTCGCACCGCGTCCTTTCCGATCGCATAGAAACGTCGCAGCCACTGCTCGCGATTCGTCGCCGCATGGTCCAACAACAGAAACGCCGCGGTCGTCATGTATTTCGTGATGTCGCTCAAGTGCCACTCACCACCGCGCCAAAGTGGTCCAAACTTCGGCGACTCCTTCTGCGGATCGTAGCCTTCGCGCGAACGAAGCTCTTCAAACTTCAACGTCATTGGCGACGCGATCCGCGCAGACGCGGTTTCCGACAGCATGCGCACGCCGGCGTGATAGTGCGAATACGCGCGCGCGGGAGTCCATGCGTCGTAGGTTGAATTTGTAGTAATGCCTTCGAAGCCTTTGGCGCGCATCTCGGCAGCCATCCAGTTTCCGAGCTGCGTGTAACCTTGCACGATCGCTTTCGGCACGTTTGGCTCGACCGGCGCCATGTAAGGCGGCAGGAACAGACGCGAACCAAAAGCGCCCTGCTGGTGAATGTCGTGGACGATCTGCGGATGCCAAACGTTGTGAATCTTATCGACAGTGATCTGAGTCTCGACCTGGGTGAAGGCGTACCAGTCGCGGTTGTTATCGTGACCGGTGTACTTGTGATAGAGCTCGGGTGGATCGGTGCCTTCGAATGGTGTGCCGAGTGTTTTGTCGTACCAGTTCTTGACGATGTCTACGCCGTCCGGATTCAGTGACGGCACGAGCAGCACGATTGTGTTGTCGAGAATTTTTTGGACGTTCGCGTCGGTTGACGAAGCAAGCTGGTGTGCAATCAACGTGCTTGAGAGATACGAGCCGACTTCAGTTGAGTGTATTCCGCAAGTGATCAGAACGACGGACTTGCCCTGTCGAATCAACTGAGCTGCTTTGCGATCGCGTGTGGCGAGTGGGCCGAGCTTGCGCGGATCGGCGAGTTGGTCCTGAATCTTCCTGAACTCTTCAAGGCGTGCGAGATTCGCGGGTGAGCTGATGGTGGCCATCACGAACGGCTTGCCCATCGTCGTGTTGCCAAGTGTTTCGAAGACCACGCGGTCGCTGGCGGCGTCGAGTTTCTGGAAATAATCGACGATCTGATCCCAGGAAGCGAGTTTCCGATCCTCACCCGGCACGAAGCCGAGGACTTCAGCGGGCGTCGGGATCTTTTTCTGGGCCGTGGCGACGCCAGTTACGAGAAATAGCAGCAGCAGTGTGATTATTCGTGCGCGCATGGGTTTCGGCAGTTTACCAAAAATCCAATTAGGCAACCTTGAACTAAACAACTGGGTTCAAAAACACTGTATTTATAAGTTGCCGAGCCGCGTGCGGCACGTGTAAAGTAACGGCGTTTCTATCCCTGCGCACTCCCCGTTTTTCAAAACTTGTTGGAGGTCAAAACCGGATGTCCAGTGAAAGCATCCCTGCAAACGAGTACCCAGACCGGGTCGGTTTCAAGCCAGACAATCCTTATCTAACGACTTTCCGGCCCTACATTCCGGCAGGAGTCAGGCTGCGTGAGCTGACCATACTGCCGCTGATCGTCGGAACGGTGCTCGGCATCATCTTCGGTGCGTCCTCGCTTTATCTCGTGCTCAAGGTTGGTCTAACGGTCAGTGCGTCAATTCCGGTTGCGGTGATCTCCATCACGCTTTTCCGCGTGTTATCGAAATTGGGTCTGCGCGACGCCACGATACTCGAAAACAACGTCGTTCAGACAGCGGGTTCAGCCGGCGAGTCGATCGCCTTCGGTATCGGCGTTACGATGCCGGCGATTTTGATTCTCGGATTCGATCTCGAGTTATCGCGCGTGATGCTGGTTTCGGTGCTCGGCGGACTGCTGGGTATCCTGATGATGATTCCCCTACGACGCGCGCTCATTGTCGCTCAACACGGATTTCTAAAA
>DATFDT010000204.1:0-20000 GCA_035251975.1 Pyrinomonadaceae bacterium
TGCAATCTCGGTGTTCTCTGTGCCTCTGTGGTTAAAATTTCTCAGCAAAACCAACCACGGAGACACAGAGAACACAGAGGTTGCACAGAGAAATTTGTTGACAACAAACTTTTAGGGCAAAGCCGTGATCCGGCAACGCCAACTTTCGTCGTTCGTGGCGCGCAGGATGTAGGTACCCGGAGCCAGATCGACTATTTCGCGCCACGCAATCTTGCCGCGCCGGCTGAGCGGAACATTCACCCGTCCGCCAGTTTCGCGTTCGAAATAGAACTCCACCTCATCGAGCCCACTCTGGTTATCAATCGCGAGCAGAAATCGTCCCTTAGCTCTGGTGAGCTCAGAAGGCTCGAATCCTGTCGGTGTGACGGTTATGAGCTCCGCCTGAACCGGAGCTTGCTGGTCCATCGTTGCGGCCGCGCTGGGCCCGCGTTTGAAGTGTGCGAGGATCAGAGCTCCTGAAATGAGCAGAAGCAAAATCGAGAAAAACAATTTCAGACGTTGAGAGTGACCGAATAACGGCATAGTGATGTCCTCCGTTTACGCGGATGAACGCAGATTTAAAATCGCTGCCAGTGAATGCTGGACGAAATCGGTGCGAACTTCGCTGTAATAAAGTCCCTGTCGCAGGCCGCCGAGAGCGTAGTCGATGTTGGGAAGTATCGAACGATCTCGCTCCTGAATGATGAGCTGGTCGAGGAAGCCGAAACCGCGCGTCAGTGAGTCGAAATAAACGATATAGCGAGTTTTATCAGCGATGTTTAGGGCGGCGGCAATGCCTTCCAGGTAGACGGCGGTGGTGTAACCCGGCGTGTCGGATTGATGGTCGTTGATGAATGCGCCGGTCTTGTCCTGTTGATAGCCCAGGAGCCAGTCGGCGATCTCAAACACGAGGTCAGCAAAATCACGATCACTGGTGACTTCCGACCATTTGCTGAACGCTTGCAAAAGCCACGTGACCTGACCGAAGTTTCGTTTGTAGCGAAAGCGATGACGGTAGTACTGAAAACTGCGGCGCAAACGTTCTTCGTCGATCGGAGTCACGTTTTGCTCGCATGCGACCGCAAGCGCGAGCAACACCTGACCCGGAAAATAATCCTGGTACAGCTCAGGTGACGGATCGTCAGGATTGTAGTGAGTCGAAATTCGTCCGTGTGGCAACTCGACAGAGCGCCACAAATTCGCGGCGACATCGTTCATCGCTGCACGACGCGGATCGGTGTCAGGCAGATTGCTGAGTGCGAGCAGCAGGAATGAATGCTCAGCTACGGTATCGAATGTCTGCGGTAACAAATTATCGATCACCTTTTCCGCAGCGCTTTTCAGATCTTCACCACCGAACGCTTTGTACGCACGCGCCAGCACCCATGCGCCATGAGCCTGCCTCGCTGTATCAACCGACTCGAATAGTCGATTATGAAACGGCTCGTAGCAAGAAAAGAACGAACCATCGTCGCGCAAGTGTTTCAGCAGGTAGCGCACGTGCAGCTTACCGTGACGCTCAATCAATTCTTCAATCGGCGGAAGATCATTTCGCGGCACGGCGAATCCACCAATCGTGGCCCACACACCTTCGCTGCCTGCGAACCACGTCGCAGAATCAAACCGGCACCAGTTATACGGCGGCTCAGTCAGCTCAGCTTTCTGAATCACTGACTTCGCAAAACTTACCGCATCAAGGTTCCAAAAACTTGCCACGAACGGCAGCAGCAACCCGACACGATTGCCCTGGTAGACCATCAACGTCTGGTCGCCGTGACGATAGTAATTAACTACTTCTTCCGGCGGCGCGTGGCCGATTTCAAGTGGATCGAAGAGAAACGAAACAGAAATAGCTACCTCATCTGCGTTGATAGCTGATCTATCCTCGAATCGCTCGTCGTTGAGAGCGGCGCCGGCAATTTTCTTCAAATCGTCATCCAGACTACGGAGCCGTTGGCCCATGCAGCCGCGCAAGTGTCCATCAATATAAATCGTGACGTATATTGACTCGACATTCTTCGGCAGAAGATCACTCGCCAAAGGCGTCGTCGTCTCAGCACGCCCATGCAACTGGCCCAACACGAGATCGCGCGCACGCTCGGCGATGTGACCACAAATCTTTTTGTCTTTGTGCCACGGAACTTCTTCAGGCGCCGGTACTCCAGTCGGTTGCCATTTCTCACCCGGTTCGACCACCTTCAACACTTCGTGACGAAACAGCTCATACGGCTCAAACGACACGAGCTTCGCATTCTTGATCCGCGCGTGCTGAAACTGCCGCCACGAGTTCACAATGCCGGGCATGCGCGGCAACGCACCACCCATTCGTTCGCGTCGCTCCAGACTACGCACGACGATCCCGTAGCGATCGTTGTCGAGCTGACCCGGATTGCACAGCTCAAGCGCACTGAAGAACGTAACGGCAAACGCGCTGTCGTTGACGATCTTCAATCCTTCCTCACCGGCGGGCAGACCAGCCGCGGTACTCAACGAGGCCATCACGACATCTTCCGCTGCCGAACGCGAGATTTCACCGGGAAAATGCCAGAACCCGCCGCGCGCGTGACGTCGATAAACACTCGCACGCGAGCGAATACTCACCCAAGCACCGCCTGACGAATCGTACGTCTTGTCTAAACTCTCCGGCGGACGCAAAAGCTTGCTTGAGGATAAATATTCAGAAATCACGAAGCGCGCCAGCAACGCCGGATGCATTTGCTCGGGCGCTTTTTCTTCGGACCACTCAAACTTTGGAAACCACTTCGACGGGTTCGCGAGCGGTTGCTCTTCGTCGTCCATGTGCGCGATGAAGTCGGTCCAGATATCGTAGAGGGCCTCCATGTGATAGCCGCGCTCCTGCATGAGCGCGTACCCGTTTTGCCAGCCAAAACGCACCAGACAAATCCCGCCTTCGACGCGCAACCCTGCTTCTTCGAGCCGCTGAGTCCCTTCGGTCATACACGTTCCGGAGCTCACCGAATCGTCAATCAGGATCACGGGCTCGTTCGGATCGATCACGCCTTCGATCAGTTTTAATGAACCATGCTGTTTGCGTTCTTTGCGGACGAGTAGACCACGGTAACGATTGTCCTGGAGTATGCACGACTGGAGGATCGGAACGCCTGTTAGACCATACGTGGCGATTTGACGGCCATCGAAACGTTTGAGTAGTTCGAGGACACAGCGACCGGCGAGCTCGGCGCCGCGTGGCGAAAGCGTGACGGCGAGTGAGTCGAGCATCCAGCGCCCTGAGGTACCATCGCGCGAAAGGATGGGCTGCGTCTCGCTGCGATAAAGAATCCCGTTGCGTTGGAGCAGCTCGAGCAACTCCGCGCGCGCTGATTGAAAGCTTTCCGGTAGTGATGCGAGCGTCGTCGAATGGGCTTCGCGCAGCATAACGAATTAAATGTATGGATTTTCGGGGAGGGCCAGGCTGAGATATCGATTATCCAAATGGATCATCAGGTTCTGTTCAACGAACTCTTCGAGTGCGCCCTCGACCCACGGTGCATCGTCGAACCGTGCCGCAATGTCTTTGCGACTGCGCGCGTCCGCACAGTACTCATAAAGCGTCGCGTAGTCATCCGCATACTTAACCACGCGCGGTGAGCAGTTCCGTCCATCCTCGATCAGGATCGTCGCCCACGCTTTCCGGTAACGGAGGTAAGGCCGCGGCCGCTGCTTCCAGCGGTCCTGCCACGTGTCGACCGCCTGGAAAATCTCATCATATTCGCGGTCCTCAAGCGTGTTACCCATCTCGTGCTCGAAATAATAAGAAACACGATTCAGATCGAAACGATCTTTCGGATACAGATAGTCATAACAAGCTGACGGCACGAGCAGGCTGATCGACTGCGACTCAGGATCGGTGTACATCGGCGAGCCGCGATCAGCGCGCGCCTTCGCAATCGCCCACGGCGCCTGGAAGTGATGGATCTTCGAGATCACGTCACATTGCGCGCGATAATCCTCGGCAGTCTCACCCGGAAATCGCAGCAGGATGTTGTAAAGATTGTTGATGCCGTAGTAAGTGGACCACTTGATCAACTCGAGATTGCGCACGCCCGTCGTGTGCTTCTTCATCAGCTTGAGAATGTGCGTCGAGAAACTCTCGACGCCCGGCTGAATCGAAAACAGTCCACCCTGGCGCATGTGTTTGAGTTGCACGCGCGACAAACTCGGTCGCACTTCGTAGTGCAGACGAATGTCTGTGTTGGCTTCGCTGAGCTGGCCAAACAACTTGTCGATGTATTCAGGCTCGATGATGTTGTCGATCGCGTTGAAATCAAGGATGCTATAGCGACGCGAAAGCTCGTCGAGCTGTTCGATCACGTTCTCGACGCGTTTCGACCTGAATTCCATCCCCGCACGATTCAAACCGCAGAACGTGCAGTGGTTCTTCACGCCCCACCAACAGCCGCGCGCAGTTTCGATCGGCAACAGCACGCCGTGCGCGTCGTCGTGATATTCGTAGCCGCCCTGCGTGCGTGCATAGAAATACTCGTCGAAATCGGGTGTCGGAGTCTTGTTCATGTCGGCGAGATTGGGCGCGCGACCGTTGTAGGCGACGCGACCGTTTTCGCGCCACATGATCCCCGGCATTCCCTTCATCGGTTCACCGCTGTAGATGCGTCGAATTGCTTTGGGAAGTGTTTCGTCTGCGTCGCCGCAATGAATGTAATCCACTTGCGGGCAGCCTTTCATGATCTCTTCGGCGATGTCGTCTTCAAACGTGGCGCCGCCCATCATGATCGGAATGTGCGGGTAACGTTTCTTCAACGCGGCAGCGAGCGCGATGCTGGCAAGCGTCTGTTGAAAGACGACCGAAAAGCCGATGATTCCGAAGCGACTCCAATCGACACTGTTCATGCAGAAATCGATGAAGGCCGGCGCCGCCTTGTCACGTAGATCTTTTAAGTCATCGAGCGAGCAGCCCGCTTTGTAGCAGATGCCTTCGAGATTTCTGCGATAGATCTCGAAATACTCGTCATTGTTCGCGAAGTCGCCGAAGGCAGACTTGGTCCAGAGCCACTCGCCTACCATGCTCGGATAGACGTCGGCCAGCGTTTCGTTGATACGCCAGCCGACGAACGTTCCGAAGTACATGAAGAGCGAAAAGGTCTGGACCGGGATCCCTGCCTTTTCGAGTGTCGGCTTCAGTAAAGCAAGCTGAAACGATGGAAAGCGCGCCGAGAGCGTCGGCATGCTGATCAGTGCTACCGGTTTCAGTTCCTTGATCATCACGTTAAGAGCATCCACAGATTACACGGACGAATCTGCGAAATCTGTGGATGGCTATTCTTAATACTTCTTCTTCGGACTATCCGGCGCTACCTCAGGCACTGTACCGCCGCCTGACGACTTCTTCTCGGGCGCGATTTCTGGTATTGGCCGTGACGTTTTGTCAGGCGCGATTTCAGGTATCGGCCGCGGCGCTTTTTGAGGCGCGATCTCCGGACGAACCTCAGCCTTTATCTCGGGCGCGATTTCCGGCTGTATCTCCGGCGCGATCTCCGGTTGAATCTCGGGTTTGATCTCGGGCGCGATCTCTGGAATCGGCCTGATCTCCGGAGCAATCTCCGGTATCGGTTTGATCTCGGGTGCGACCTCGGGTATTGGTTGGCTGCTAGGTTTGCCAGTCTTAGATTTGTCTGCCATGGATATTCTCCCAAAAGGTTATGCCTTGATTTCGCATAAGTTGATATGTTGAGGCACAGAAGCGCGCTTTGATTTCAAGTGAGAGCCGACAAACGGGCGAGTCCGTTGCGACAGGGAAAAAGGTTTCAGTTACGAGGGAACGCGCGCAGCGTAATGCTAATCGGTGGTCCTGTCAACAGAAATAGTGTTAGCCCAGTTGAATAACGCCGAGTAGCACAGAACCGAGCGCGGTAGCGCCGGGTCAAACTCAATCAATACAGACGAAAACTAAGGTTGACCCGGCGCTACCGCGCTCGGTTCTGTGCTTATCTGAACCAACTGATGATCGTGAAGCGCTCGCCACTGGTCACCGGCAAAACTTCGTGAAACGTCTCGGCGGTGAACGCGACAAGTAGACCAGTTTCACCTTCGAGACCGAACGTCCGTGTCTCGTCGTAAAAATTCAGCACACCACCACTGAAACAACGCTCACGTGGTTCCACTGAGTGATCGTTCAGGAAAACTACGATCGAGATCCGCCTGATGCGCAAGTGATCGAAGTCGACTTGCCGCGTGTTGCCATCCTGGTGACGCACAAAGAAATCACCCTCTTTGTAACGTAGAAACTGCGGCGGCTCGCAATCGTGCAGAGTCTCACCGAAATGCTGCTCGAGTGCTGACTGCTGTTGCAATAAACGAGCGTGGATTTCTGAAAAAGTCTCTTTCGCCGGATGAAGACTCGTGGTCTTGCGAACGTCTTCGTGGACCAATCCTTCCGTACCTTGAATATAAACCGGCGCCTGTGTCGTCGGCGCTTCGGCCAGTTCGGCCCTTAACTGCGCGCACGTCTCCGCATCGAGAAAATTCCGTAGCAAAAACAGATTGAAATGACTTGCCGGAGCCGGTTGGGACATCTGTGTCTCACTTTTTGAAAACGATTCTATCCTCGAAAACGCAACAATCAAGACCGGTGTTAAGCAAACACGCGATCGCGTCAGCGGGCGTTTCGATGATCGGCTGGCCCATGCGATTGAACGACGTGTTGAGCAAAACCGGCACGCCCGTCTTCTCATAAAACTTTCGCACCAGATCGTAAAATCGGCCATTGTTTTCGCGTGTCAGCGTTTGCAATCGACCCGTACCGTCGACATGAACGATCGCAGGCACCGCGTTTCTCTTCTCCGTCTTCACCTCGACGACGCGCAGCATGAACGGGCTTTCACTCGGCGTGCCGTCGAACTCGAACCAGTTTGACGCCTCGTCAAGCAGCACTGCCGGCGCGAACGGGCGAAACGGCTCGCGCATCTTCACGCGCCGGTTGAGCGTGTCTTTCGCTTCGGGCAGTCGCGGATCGCAGAGGATGCTGCGTTGTCCGAGGGCACGCGGTCCGAGCTCAGCGCCGCCGTCGAACCAACCGATGATCTTGCCGTCGCATAACAACTCGACCGCGTCGGAGATCGCGTCGGTTGAGTTAACAACATGAACGTTCTCATTCGAATTTACAGCAGCGGACACGTCAGCGGGTGTGTAAATGCCTCCCGGTGCGTCGTGCAATACTGGTCGTCGTGAGTTGTATTGCGTGAGCTGCCAGAGGCCGTGATAAGCCGCGCCGATCGCCGTGCCGCTGTCTTCAGCCGCGGCCATGATGTAGATATTCCTGAAACCCGACTCGCGGATAATCCGCTCGTTAGCGACGCTATTCAACGCGACGCCGCCTGCGTAACAGAGATTATCGCTGCGGCACAGCTCGCGCAGATGTTTCATGAGGTATAGCAGTGCGTCTTCGAGTGCCGACTGGACGGATGCCGCGAGAGCTTCATATTCATCCTTACGGTTGGGCCACCGTTCGGCGTGACGAAAGCGCAGCGGCACCGTGTCTTTAAAGTGAAAACGTCCGTTCGTGATGTCGAAAAACTCGCTCGTCGGAAACACCGGCTTGCCGTACGGCGCGAGGCCCATGACTTTTCCAGCTTCCGCGGCTTCGCCAAAGATCTGCTCGGCGGCTGCCGAAAAAATACCGCCAAGACTCCCAAATGTCGCCATCACGCTGTCGCGGCTTACCAGCCACGCGCCACGATCGACAGCATGCTTCTCCAACGGAACAACACTCGTGCCCGAGGCGTTGTAAAGCGAGATCGTTTCCCAACTATCCTGAGAATTGCCGTTGAGCACCTTTAGCTCGTCGGAGGTGAAATCACTGACGGGCGAGCCCGCGCCGTCAACGATCAGGACCGCCGATTCAGCGAAGCCCGAAGTTGCAAAAACGCTCACCGCGTGACCGTAATGATGCGGAATCGTGATCGTCGGAACTCCGTGCGTGACGACGTTCAAAAAAGGATCGAGTGTGATGTCGTGAATCTTGTCGGTCGCACGGCCCTGGATACACAAGACCACGAGACTGAGATCAGACGGCTGGATGCCGGCGTAGTTCAGGCAGTAAGCAACAGCTTTCGATGGCCCTTGTCCGTAGATCCGGTGGCGCTTGAAGTGTGTAAGCCGCTCTTCCTGGATCGCGACGACAATCTCATCGCCGCGCAGCAAACACGCCGAGCCATTGTGCGAGGCGCTGATCCCCAGAATCCACGGCTGATTGTTCACTGGTAAGTCTCAAGGTGAGGGAGGAGTTCTACGAGGCGCTGGTAAGCTTTTTTGGCTTCACGCAGGTTTTTGGCGTAGCGGTTCGCGAGCGTACGAATGTTGCCCTCGCAGAACGGACAGATCTTAGTTCCGCGCATCACGTGCCGGTCGCAGCCGCGACAAAGGACCAGTTCTTTTCGCACCGATGTGCGTTTTGTTTGCCTGCGTGGAGAACTTATCTGGACGAGATTGTTCGCGAGTGGAAGCTTAGCGTGAGCCGATCCATCTGCATTCTCGAGTATCAATTCGAAGCGGCCGTGATCGAAAGGAACTCCGGGCGCCTGCTCCACCTGTGCGATGCGTTCGCGTAGTCCCTGTTTTGACAACTCAAGCGCACGATGATGGCAGTAAGGATTATTTCCGGCTCGTCCGAACAAAACACTCGTGGTCCAGGTGCAACCGGCTTTGCACACGTCCGCGTAATAACAACTGCCACAGAAGCCCCACAACTCTTCGCTTCTTTGTCCGCGGTTGATATTCAGCTCGTCTGTCGTCCACCAGATATTTTCGAGACTGAGATCACGAATGTTCCCGCCGGCGTATTTCGAGGTTGAGAGCGATGGACAACCTTTGATGGTGCCGTCAGCCTCGATGCCGAGTGTGTTCTGTCCGGCGTTACAACTGGTCCAGTAGACGCGATCGTCGCCATTGCCGCGCCAAACCGATTCGTAAGGCCCGTAATAGCCGATGTTGTTGCCGGGCTGAAGCAGAAATCCGCGATCAGCGCCTTCTTCGTACAACTCAGCGAGGAGAGGCATCAGCTCCAGCAACTCGTAGGGTTGTAGCAGCAGCTCCGGATTATCCGCAGCCCTGCCCATCGCGACCGTTAGTTGCACCTGCCAGCTCTTCGCGCCCGCCTCGATAAAAAGATTCATCAATTCGCGCAATTGCGGGATGACAAGCGAAGTGATCTGTGTGTTGACGGTGGAACTGAGGCCATGTCGCTTGATCGCATGAAGCGCGTTGAAAGCCGCGTCAAACGAGCCTTTCACGCCTCTTAATCGATCGTGGACGTCTCGCAGACCGTCGATCGAGATGCCGAGGGCTTGTAGACCGGCGTCCGCAGCAGCTTTGATCCGCTCGCCGGTGAGATTGAGCCCGCCGGACTGCATCGTGCAGTCCATTCCCTGTGCGCGAATTTCCCGGATGATCTCGAGCCAGTCGCGACGCAGGTAGGCTTCGCCGCCAATGAGCGTGATCTCGCGCGTGCCCATACGAGCGAGTTGACGCACGAGGTCCAGGCATTCTTCGGTGGTTAATTCGTCCGGACGGCGCTTCCCTGCACGCGAGCCACAATGGTGACACTTCAGATCACAAGCGAGGGTGATCTCCCAGACAGCATGCACAGGTGTCAACGCGGCGCGGTCGCGCGAAGACAGATAACGCGTTGGGCCAGCCATTGAAAAAGCTCCAGCAACTTTTCGAGCAGTATCGTAGCGCTATTTCTTCTTACTGGATTTCTTCATTGCGCTATCGAGCTGATCGAGTGCTGATTGCACGTCTGACATCCATTTGCGCGCTGAGGCCGCAACGTTCTTCATCTCTTGTGCGTCACCGCGTGCAATCGCTTTTCGAATTGGATCGCCATAAGGTGGAACGGTTCCGCTTTCGACTTTCAAGGACTTCTTCGCGGATTTCTTCGCGCCTGATTTCTTTCCAGAGGTCTTAGTTGGCATGATGGTCCTCCCGTGAGAATCAATTTTTTTGATGTGACTGAGACAGGAGGTTCTTAGTTTATTGACGAGTGCTTGTCAAGACTTTCTTTTCTCTGCAACCTCTGCGTTGTCTGCGTCTCTGTGGTTAAGAATTCGTTTCACCGCAGAGGCGCAGAGAACGCAGAGGTTACGCAGAGGCGACTTCGCTGAGGACGGGATTTTCTGGCTTCGGAATGAGGGCGGCGATCTCTTCTACGATGTGACGTGTTGAGTTTGGGATCGCAAGGCTAACTGTTGCGGCGCGCATGCGTGAGTAGTGTACTTCGTCTTCCATCATTCGCCGCACGACCGGCACGACATCGCTCGAGCGTTTGAGCATGACACCCGCGCCACGCTCCTCAATCAAGTTGGCAGTACCCGCTTCCTGCGGCATCGGTTCGGTGATAACGTCGGCGATGATCGGCACGCGACAAGCGAGCGCTTCAAACGTCGTCAAGCCACCGAGTTTCGAAATCATCACGTTCGCAGCACTCATCAGCTTCTCGATCTCGTCTGAGTAGCCAATCACCTTGATTGGAAACGGCGCGTCGAGCGCAATCGACTCCGCAGCCACGCGCAGGTCTTCATTCTTGCCTGCGAGGAAGATCGCCTGCACGTCGAGTTCGCCACGTACGAGTTCGCTGAAGATCTGCGGAATGTTGCCGCCACCAATCCAACCCGCGTTCACAAACACCGTAAACTTCTCCGGATCGAGCCCGAGCGCGCGGCGTGCAGCCTGGGCCGCTTCTTCGCCCGGATATGCAAACTTCGGATGCACCGGCAGTCCCGAAATCTTGATTCGCTCGGGTGCGACACCGTAATCGATTAGCTGTCGACGCGCGTCTTCGCTCGCAACAAGATAGAGCGTTACATCGTCACATGCCCAGCCTTTCCAAAACCCGTAACACGGATCGGTGACAACGGAAACTAGGGGAACGCGTCCGGCGAGATTCAACTCCTTCAACACGCGCGCGAAGATGTGCTGCGTCAGTGGATGGACGCTGACAACGACGTGCGGGCACCAGCGCTCAAACAACTCAACGACATAGCCGACGCAGCGCTTATGAAAAAACTCGCTCGTCTCCGGCCGGAGCCAGTTAATGAACCAGTAGTAATACTTCATCCAGTGCTGGCGATTGCGCAGTATCCAGTTGTACAAACGCACCAGCTTGGCGCTCAGATGATGCGACTCCTCGACAGCACGTACGACCCGAATCGCATACGACTCACCTTCGAAAAACTTCTGCACACCCGCGACGATCGCCGCCGCGGCAGAGCGGTGTCCGCCGCCGGTGTCAGACGAGATGATCAGGATCTTCGGGATACGTTGCTGCTGCATTCTTGGCTTTTCTCTTTTGCGCTTTTTGCGGCTAATCTTCTTATGCTTTTTGTGGCTAATTAAGATCGGCTACCGGCACTCCCGCGTGTTCTGCTTTCTCCACAGCCTTGCGCGCCTTCTTCATCTCGCGCTCCAGTTTCTTGATCTGGATCAAGTGACCGGGATTGAACGGCAGTGATGGGTAATAACTATTCGACTCATGCGTGCAAAAGCAGCCATCGTGCGCCTTCTTGCGTCTTGCCTGCATCGCGGGCGACAGCCAGAGCTTCTGAAAGTTCCAGTCAAAATTGCGCAAGTTACCCACCGGATCGAGATTCTCGCATGACGAGACCGTTCCTTCGTCGTAGATCACCCCACCGGCTGTGCCTGCGTAACACGTCATCTGCGCAGTCTGAGTCTCTTTCGTCTTCGCGATGAGTCCATGCATGTAGATATCGATCGCGGCTTTGAAGAAACCAGCGTCGCCGCTGTAGTTGTTTTTAATCGCAGCGTGACGTGAATCGTCGTCGATCATCTGCGCCAGCTTTGCATATCTGGCGTGATCGATGTCGAGTTCTTTCGGATCGGCTGATGGTGGACGAATGTAGTTGAAGTTTACCTTATCAGGTTTGAGATCGTATTTGAGGAAGTCGTACCACTCGAAGATCGTGTCCTGGTTCGAGTTCATGAAGCAGGTGCACGTTTGCACATCGAGACGCGGAAACTCTTTTTTGATTAACTGTAACTGGCGGGCGGTATCGATCGCGATATCCCACGAGCCGGGCTTCTGGCGAATCTTCTCGTGCTCAGACTTCGGCCCATCGATGCCGAGCGCTATCGTGACGTTCAGATTCGGACATTCCTGGAGAACGCGCGTGACATCCGGGAAGATTCGTTTCTGAATCTGCCCGTTTGACATGATGTAGATCGATTCGAGCTTGTTGTTGGTGTAGAAAGCGCGTGCGATTTCCGGAAGATCCTTGCGCGTGAACGGCTCGCCGCCCGCGAGAATCAGTACACCGAGATTACCGCCGAGTGTCTGCGAGATCCGCTCGATCTCGTGAGTCTTCATCTGGAGCTTCTTGCGCGGCCGGTCGTCGAGCTCATCCGTAAAGAAGCAGTGCGTGCAGCGCATATCGCAGACCGACGTCACCAAAATGTTCAGCAATACTGGTGAAAACGGCTGCCCAATCGCCAGCTTCGCATAACGTTTAAGTAATTCTTTAGTCGTAAAATCCATCACTACCTCAATCGTAACTGATAAGGCATTTGAAGCATTATTGTCAACGCACGTTTACTACAGTTTAGAGCTCTTCTCTGTGCAACCTCTGTGTCCTCTGCGTCTGTGGTTGATGAATTCCGAGTAAAACCACACCACCGAGACACAGAGTACACCGAGGTTGCACAGAGAAATCCCGGAACAAGAACTTTTTGTGACTAAGTTTTCTGAATGCCGAGGGCGCGCATGCGGCGATAGAGGTGGCTGCGATCGACGCCCATCAACTCCGCGGCGCGTGAGACGTTGCCGTCAGCTTCTTCAAGCTTGCGCTGGATAAATTCACGATGGTAGGCCTCGGTCGCTTCTTTAAAGGACGGAAAACGGAACGACGCGGCGGGCGGCTCTTCCTTGCCCTGCGGCGGCAGATCGTTCGCAGAAACTTTTACTCCCGGATGCATGATCACGACGCGCTCGATCGTGTTGCGCAGCTCGCGAACGTTGCCGGGCCACAAGTACGACTGCATCGCCTCGACAGCCTCCGTCAAAAACTGTTTCTGTCTCTGACCGTAAGCCTTCGAGAAGTGTTGATTGAAGTAATCGACCAGCAGCGGCACGTCTTCAAGCCGGTCGCGCAATGGCGGCAGCTCAAAGGGGATCACATTCAAGCGATAAAAAAGATCCGCACGAAAGTTTCCCTGATCGATCTCGACGTCGAGTCGTTTGTTCGTTGCCGCAATCAATCGAACGTCAACTGTGATCGACGTTCCGCTGCCAACAGGCTCGAAGCGCTGCTCTTCCAACACGCGCAGGACCTTCGCCTGGACCTTCGGACTCATGTCACCAACTTCGTCGAGAAAGATCGTCGCGCCGTCAGCGAGCTCAAACTTGCCTTTCTTTGCGGCCGTCGCGCCAGTAAACGCGCCTTTAACGTGTCCGAACAATTCAGATTCGATCAGCTCTTCCGGAATCGCGGCGGAGTTGACTTCGATAAACGGCGCCGCAGCGCGCCGCGACTCAGCGTGGATCGCGTGTGCGACGAGCTCTTTTCCGGTTCCCGATTCACCGTAGATCAGTACGCGGCCGTCAGTCGGTGCGACAACGGAAATCTGCTTTCGCAACGCGCGCATCGCGACTGACTCGCCGACCATCGTATATTCCTTCGCGAGTGCGGCAGCCATGTCGGCGTTGATTAGCTCGAGTTTTTGTTGGCGCAGGGCGTTGCGGACAGTGAGGACGGTTTTCTCGATCGAGAGTGGCTTCTCAATGAAGTCGAAAGCGCCGAGCTTCGTGGCGCGCACGGCTGTTTCGATATTGCCGTGACCGGAGATGATCACGACGGCTGCATCAGACCCTGCTTCGCGCAGTTGTTTCAGAGTCTCGAGACCGTCGATGCCGGGAAGCCAGACGTCGAGTAGAATGCAGCCGTAAGCGCGCCGACCGAGCGCCTTGAGGCACTCCTCGCCGGTGGCAACGGCATCAGCGACGAAGCCTTCGTCTTCCATTACGGCGCGCAGCGTGTCGCGAATGCCGCGCTCGTCGTCAACGATGAGAATAGAGTCCATTTAATTCTGTTAAGGTGCCTTTTGTTACCGGTAGTTGTTTACAGGATTTACAAGATTTTCCAGGATTGACATGTAATCCTGAAAAATCTTGTAAATCCTGTCTAAGACTGCAGCCTGGCCGCGTCTGCCGGTAATTCAATCACAAACTTCGCGCCGCGTGGATGGTTTCGCTCAGCGCGGATGTGGCCGCCGTGCTCCATTATGATTCGTTGCACGATCGCGAGACCGAGACCGGTACCGCTGTCACGTCGCGAAAAGTAAGGCTCGAATAACCGGCGGAAATCTCCCGGCTCGATTCCGTGTCCCGTGTCTGCAACCTCCGCGCGCAACAGACTCCTCTCCGCGTCGTGGCTCGTCGCGATTGTGATCTGTTTTTCACCATTCGCGGCAGAAAGCGCCTGCACCGCGTTGTCGATCAGGTTCACAAACACGCGTTTGATCTGTTCCACGTCAAGCATCGACACCGGCAGCTCGCGATCGAGATCGAGTGTTAAGGCTACACCATCGAGACGATCGACATACAAACCCGCCGCCTGAGTCACGACGTCATTTAAGTTTGCGAGATCCAGTCGCGTGGCCGGGAGACGAGCGAAACGCGAAAACTCATCCACCATCGCTTTCAAACCCGCCACTTCGCGCGTGATCGTTTCAGTACATTCCGATATCACTGCGGCAACACGCTTTTCGTCATGCGGTTCACCAGCGCCATTAGCGCCATTACTGGGCGCCGTCGCGCGCCCGTAACTCTTCGCGATCCGTTCTGCAGAGAGCTGAATCGGCGTCAAAGGATTCTTGATCTCGTGCGCCATGCGTCGCGCCACTTCACTCCACGCCGCTGCCCGTTGCGCCGCCAGCAACTCTGAAAGATCCTCGATAACCAGCACGACCCCACGTCGCGGACCTTTCGAACCGCGCAATGCCGTGGCAGTCAACGAAACTGGCAGTGGTCCATTGCCATTCGCACCGCCGCTGTCCAACTGTGTCTGCTCGGTAGCGTGACCAGTGCGGCGCGCGCGACGCAGCAAGCGCTCGACGACCAGCCAGTCTTCATTACCAATAAGACCACTCAGCTTCGGATCGTCTTCAGCTTTCTCGCGCAAGGCGAGCATTCGCGCCGCTGACGCATTCAACGTAGTAACACAATCATTTTCGTCTATCGAGACGACGCCGGTCGATAACGACTGGAGCACCGTCTCGATGTAGTTGCGCCGCTCACGCAAAGCCATGTTCGTGTCACGTAGCTCTGACGCGCCCGCCTCAATTCGGCTGCGGTTCTCCTGGAGTTGCGCCGTCATCTGATTGAACGACTCAGCGAGCAGCGCCAGCTCATCATCAGCGATCGTCGTCGTGACGCGATGCGCGAGATTGCCGCGCGCGACCTCTTTCGAAGCTTCGGCGAGTGCCTTGATCGGCGTCGCGATACCACGCGCGAGGTAGATCGCCACCCAGCTCGAAACGAACAGCAGGATCAACGTCATCAATCCGAGCGTCGAAAGACCGAGCAAACGCACGCGCCGTTGTTGCCCCACGAGATTCTGGTAACCGCGCTCTGAATCCGTGACGAGATCCGTCAGATCATTCGACGCGCGTTTTTGCGGCGCGATGATCAGCATCTCCGATTGATTCAATGGCACAGCGAGCGCGTCAAATTCTTTTCCGTCGACGAGATTACTGCCGCTTGGACCACGAGAATTCCGCACTTCGCCGAAGAGCTTGTCGAGTTGTTCTGCGTCCGTCGCAGACAAGGATGCACGACTCTGCGTCTCGACCAAACCGTCATTCCTGACGATCTCGATTCCAACTAACTGGCCGGAATTGACGATCTGGTCCATCGTCGCGAGTCGTTCTTCAGGCGTTTGCCCGTTCAGCAACATGACGAGCAACGAAGCAGTGTCGTGCAGTGTTTGATCCTGGCTCGATAACGTGAGGCGCTTAACTTCAGTCGCCTGCTGCACGATCTCGTCCGGAAACGGGTTGAACCACTTTTCTAGTGAGCGATTCAGAAACAGATACGAGAAAAACGCCATCGCCGTTATTGGCAAAAAGCTGATCGAGATGAAGTAGACGAGCAGGCGTGTTTTAACTTTCGAACCGAGCTGACGTTCCCGGCGCTCGCGACGCAGTTTCAGCAGGTTGCGGACAAAGATAAAGAGGAAGACGACAAACGCGACGAAGTTGAGTGTCGATAAGGCGTAAAGGACGAGCGCGTCCGCGGGTGTGTCGGGCCGAACGACCGTCCAGAGCCAGAGCTGCTGCGACACGATAATCGCGAGCAGCAACAGCACCGTCGCACCCAGCACCCATAGCAACATGCGGCGCCGTCGTCGAATGCGGTTTTCTCGATTATCGACCATTTTGTTCGAAGTTTAACATAGGCCACTCTGCATTATCTCTGATGCGTCCTCTGCGCCTCGGCAGTAAAAGAAAACGAAAGACATGTAAACCGCGGAGGCGCAGAGGACGCAGAGATCACGCAGAGAAAACTGAATCCTGATAGAATGCAGCGCCCAATGCGCGAAATCTTCATCAATGACTTTGGACGGCTTAGGAGTGGGTGGCGTTTCCTTATATATATCGTTCTGGTTATGGCGCTCACGGTTCCGTCGGCTGCAGTTGTGCGCATTGTCTTTTTCTTTGCCGAATCGCGCATGCCGTCAGAAACAGCCGCTGCAATCGCCCAACTGGCTTTCCGCGCCACACTCTTAGCTGCAGCGCTTGCAGTCGGATATTTTTGTGCCCGTTTCCTTGAAGGACTACCGTGGCGCTCATTGGGTTTGACCTTCCATTCCGGTTGGCTGCGCGATCTTATTCTCGGGTTTGCGATCGGCTTTGCCACTCTTGTCGTAGCAGTCGCGATCGCGAGCAAAGGGCTCCGGTTTTCAATCCCCAATAGTGGCTGGTCGCCCATCATTAGATCCATGATCGGATCAGGAATGCTCTTTTTCGTCGGCGCACTCGCGGAAGAGGCGATGTTCCGTGGTTATGGATTGCAGACGATGATGCGGGCAAAACTCGCAGGGCTCGGCATTCTGCTGACATCTGTTCCGTTCGGACTTGTTCATCTCTCTAATCCCAACGTCGTTTTCGGAATAACATTCACCAACACAGCGCTAGCTGGAATCTGGTTCGCCGCGGGTTATCTGCGCACACGGAGCCTTTGGCTGCCTGTGGGAGCTCATTGGTCGTGGAACTGGGCGCTCGGTTGGTTCTTCGGACTACCAGTCAGCGGCCTGAATATCATTGCCCATCCTCTCCTCGAAGCTCAAGACAGCGGACCTAAATGGTTAACGGGCGGCAGTTATGGAATTGAAGGCGGCGTCGCCTGCATGATTGCGCTGATCTTATTCACAGCCTTCCTGTGGAAAACTCGTTGGCTCTCAGCCACACCCGAGCTCAAACAGATGACCTCGGAAGAAAACCCGGTGATTTCCAACGATCACGTGTAAAGCGCCCTGTTAACAGTCTTCAACTCTCTCCCGTCTTAATCGTGTCCTTGAACTTCGGTTTACCCGATCGAGACGCCCATGTACGCCACCGCCGACATGCTTCTGACGAGCACCCAAGCACACGCCGCCAAGCAATCGCAAGAGCCGGGGATCGAGGTCGTGCTGGTCAGAGCGGTTTTGGAAGGTGACCGCGATGGATTCTCAAAGCTCTACGATCTTTACGCACCACTCGTACACGGCATCCTGCTAGCTCGCGTGCCGCGAGCAGAAGTTGACGATCTCGTCCAGGACATCTTTTTCCACGCCTTCAAAAAGCTGCACACGTTACGTGACGAGGCGGCGTTCGGACCGTGGATCGCGATGATCGCTCGCAACCGTGCAGTCGATTTCCATCGCCGCTCGAAAGAGACAGTAGAGATCAATGACGATCTCCGCGGCAGCGATCAGCACGATTCGCGAGCCGCAGAGATCCTCGAACTGATCCGCAGTCTGCCGGAAGCATATCGCGAGACCCTCGTGCTGCGGCTGGTCGAGGGCATGACGGGACCTGAGATCGCAGCACGCACGGGACTCAAAGCCGCGTCAGTGCGAGTCAACCTGCATCGCGGCATGAAGCTATTGCGCGAACAGCTCGGATTTATGGAGGGCTTATGAACGACGATTACCTGTGGGACAAGACTGGTCAGCCGGATCCACAGATTCAACAACTGGAAGAGATCCTCGGCACGCTGCGTTACCAGCCCAAGTCTTTGGCGCTTCCGCAAAAAAGGAATTACTACCCATTGCTGGCGATCGCCGCATCACTGCTGCTTGCGCTACTCGCCGGAGGCATCTGGCTACGCATACGTTCCCGTAACGAGGCACCGCCACGACAAGCAAAGATCACAGCACCAACCACCCCAAAACCAGTTGAAGCCCCAAAAGCCCCAGAGGTCAGATCCGCGTTAAATCCACCTCTTCCAGCCCCGAAGAGAATTCACAAACCACGATCCGCGTCATCCGTGTTACCAGCGCGTGAACGCGAAGAAGCGCTCATGGCAAAAGAACAACTGATGCTTGCACTACGAGTCACAACGCAAAAGCTGTATTTGGTCCGCACAAAAACATCGCCGGCAACCCAGATCAAAAACCAACATCGCGTTGGCTGAACGGAGTTAATTATGAAAACTTTACTGATAGCTATATTTCTGATCCTCGCGCCAGGCTTCGCGACCCAGGCTCAGCAGGACTCGCGCATACAGATGAGCGGCCTCGATCATCTCGCAGCGAAAGCCAGCCAAACCATCGACGTCAATATCGACGAGCGATTAATGCGCCTGGCCTCAAGGGTCTTCGACGATAAGGATGAGGACGAACGCGAAGTCAAAAAACTCGTCGCGAATCTCAAAGGCGTTTACGTCAAGAGTTTTGAGTTTGAGACCGCGGGTCAATACGCGGCCGCTGATATCGAGCCCATTCGCACACAACTCCGTGGTCCCGGCTGGACACGACTCGTAAACGTCACCAGCAAGAAAGGCGGAATCCTCGAGGTCTACCTGCTCTTCAACGGCGACGTTGTTGGTGGTATGGCAGTCCTTCATACCGATGACAAAGAGCTCACGGTCGTGAACATCGTCGGCCCGGTCGATGTAGACAAGCTCGCGAAACTCGAAGGACAGCTCGGCATCCCGGACCTCGGCCTCGGATCGCCAAAGAACAAAACAAAGAATGACGACGAGAAGTGAGGTGCGCGATGAAAGCGATTGCTACATGGATTCTCGTCCTCGCGATGTTCTTAACGTCCGCGAACGCCGCTCCTGCGAAAGGTGACGACTTCAATTCAGTTGTCAAGATGATCGAGCAGTTCTACCGCGTGAAGCACGTGGGAATTCCCTTTCTTGCGAAAGCGGGAATGAAGGTTGCCACCACGGCTGCGCGCATCAAAGGCGGCCAGGCGAGACGAATTGCAGAAGCGGGCAGCATCAAGCTCGCAGTGTTTGAGGATCAGGATTTCAATGGCGACTTCACGAAGTTTCGTGCTTCGCTCAATGAAGCGCTGAACGCGACGTGGATGCCTCTGATCCAAACACTTTCAGCCCAGGACGAAGAACAGGTCTACATTTTTCTCAAAGACGCTGGTGCGAAAGTCAACGTGCTGGTGATCACGATCGAGCAACGCGACGCCACCGTGGTCCAAGTGACGCTCTCTCCGAAGAACCTCGCGCTGTTGCTCAAAGATCCGGAAGGTACAGGCAAGTCCATCACACAGGAAGCAACGATTAACGATCAGGAGTAGATCATGTACAGATACCGTTTCCCACTGTTCCTACTTTTCATCCTTGCGACGTTTGCTTCTCTCCCAGCTCACGGACAAGAAGTTGAAGACACCATCAAGATCAAGACGCGCGTCGTGTTTCTGGATGCGCTCGTGAAAGACAAGAAGACAAATCTCCCGATCTCGAATCTGACTACTGAGAATTTTCAAGTGCTCGACGATGGCAAGCCGCGCAACATCTCTTACTTCACGCG